>CAYNMN010000103.1:0-6384 GCA_964398305.1 uncultured Oscillospiraceae bacterium | reverse complement strand
CTTACTACACCTGGGGCAACGGCGGCGGCTTCGTTGACGCCGACGGCAACTGGGCGCTCAACAGCGCCGAGAACGTTGAGGCCATCGAGTACGCCGTCAGCCTCGTCAAGAACGGCTACACCAACCCCAACCCCGAGACCCAGACCCGTTACGACCTTCAGGACATGTTTGCCGCCGGCAAGATGGCCATGGTCATAGCCCCCAACTCCCTGCCCACCTATGTCGCCGATAAGGAAGGCAACATCAACATGGCCACCGCCGCCATCCCCGCCAACGAGGGCAAGACCGGCTCCTCCGTCGGCGTCATGGACCGCGTAATGGCATTCAAGGACGACGCTGCCGAGGATCAGGCGGCCCGCAACGAGGCCATCGGCAAGTTCCTCACCTTCTTCTACAACCCCGAGAACTACGTCGGCTGGGTCAGCATGGAGGGCTTCCTGCCCGCCGTCAACTCCGCCGTTGAGGAGCTCGTCGCCTCCGATCCGTCCTTCGAGGCGTGGCTCGACGTGCTCAGCTCCTGCCAGTTCTACCCCTCCGCCAAGGCTGAGTGGGATCAGGTCAAGCAGGGCGTCATCGCAGCCGAGCAGGCCGCGCTGACCGGCGCCTCCGTCCAGGATGAGCTCGACGCTCTCCAGACCGCTATCGCTGGCTAAACAATTATCCGGGCGGGTCCGGTCGGAAGGCCGGACCCGCGTCTTTTTAGACGCACGTATTCCTAACGGGGAGGGATAGACCTTGAACTCCATAAAGAGAAACCGGGGCTGGGAGCCTTATATCTGGCTGCTGCCGAGCATCGCGCTGATCGCGATCTTCGTGCTCTACCCGATCGTGATCGTATTCAAGCTCTCCTTCAGCGAGATCTCCAAGGCCGGCGTCGTCGGGGATTTCATTGGGCTGCAGAACTATATCGACGCCGTGAATCTGCCCGCCTTCAAGCCCGTCATGCTCAATACGCTCGTATGGGTGGTCTCCGTTGTCGGCATATCCACGGTGCTCGGCTTTATCATCGCCATGGTGCTCAACGAGAAGTTCCACGGCCGCAAGATAGCACGCACTATCCTCATCTTCCCCTGGGCCACCTCGCTCGTTATCCAGGCCTCCATCTGGAACTATATAATCAAATACGAATACGGCAATCTCAACAACGTCCTTCTCAATCTCGGAATAATCAAGGAGGCCATCAACTGGCGCGCCTCCTACCAGATAGAATTCCTCTGGGAATGCGGCGTCGGCATATTCGTTACGGTGCCCTTCGTCGCCTTCTGCGTGCTTGCGGGACTGCAATCCATAGACCACTCACTCTATGAAGCCGCCACGGTGGACGGCGCGGGCTTCTGGAGCAAGCTGCGTCATATCACCATCCCCACGGTAAAGCCCTCGCTGACGGTGAGCACGGTGCTGAACATCATCTATGTGTTCAACTCCTTCCCCATCATTTATACGATGACAAAGGGCGCGCCCGCCAACAAGACGGATACGCTCATAACATATTTGTATATGCTAAACTTTTACGACCGACAAAAGGGGCCGGCTACGGCCCTGTCTGTCATAGGCTTTCTGATACTGTGTATATGCGCGGGCGCGTATATGCGCTTTGTGATGAGAAAGGAGGAGTCATGAACACTCCCTCTCTCGCCAAGCGCAACCGGATCGCCCTCGCGCTGCTGATCGTCGCGGCGGCGCTCGCGATCATCATCGCCGCCATGCCGGTATACAGCTTCACCTCGAGCGTATACACTCTCAAGTCCCCCAACACCTTCGTGGGCGACGAGAGCTATACCCAGGCGCTCGCCACGGTCAACGCCGCGGCGGAGGAATACCGCGCGCAGGGGCTCGACGTCACGGTGGAGGAGACCGTGACCGAGCGCACCAACTCCAAGGGCGTGACCACCTCGCTCGTCACCTTCACGGTGGAGCAATCCTTCGAAAAAAGCGCCCTCTCCTTCCTCGGCGCCGGCCTGCATTCGTCGTGGGTCATGGCCGGAATACTGCTCTGCCTCGCGCTCTCCGTGATCTGCGCCGTGCTCGGACTCCTCTCCTCGGCGGATACGGAATACAGGCTGCTCGGAGGCAGGGCGCGGACGCTGCGCAGCGCGGCGGGCGTTCTCGCGCTGCTCGCGATGCTGATGGTGCCGGTGTTCGTGATGATGAACACCTACGCTCTCTCGCGGCAGATCTCGCTCTTCTGCTCCGGTAATCTGACCGAGGGCAGGGAGGCGTTCTTTGCGGCGCTCGACTCCTTCCTCTTCGGCGGCGGCCTCGGCGACAATCTTGAGAGCGCGCTCAAGGGGCTCACCTTCGAGCTCTCGGGGCTTATCTGGCTGATGCTGCCCTGCCTCTTCGCGATGATAGTCGCGGCGGTGCAGCTGCGCTTCGGCACCGTGAAGCACACTCTGCTGCGCGGCCTGCTCTATGCCTTCGTGGCGGTGGTGGCGATCATCACGCTCTACCCCTACTACGTCATGTTCATCACGGCCTTCCGCTCCAACGCGGAGACCACGGATATGTACTTCCTGCACATGCTCCCTACGGAGTGGAAATTCGGGAACATCGTCGATATCGTCAGACGCGGCGTCCCGCGCTATCTGCTCAACTCGCTCATCATAGCCGGCGGCGGCACGCTCGTGGCCATGCTCTGCGGCATACCGGCGGCCTACGCCATGGCGCGCATGAAATTCAAGGGCCGCAAGGCCTTCCTCGGCTTTGTGATAATGAGCCAGATGTTCGCGCCCGTCGTGCTGCTGATCGGCATATCGCAGCTTATCAGCACGCTGAAGATGACGGACACTCTGATCGGTCTCGTGCTGATAAACGCGGCCTTCAACCAGGCCTTCGCGATCTGGCTGCTGCGGGGCACGTTCGTTTCCATCTCGCCGGAGATGGAGCAGGCCGCGCTTATCGACGGCTGCTCCACCACGGGCTCGCTCATTCGCATCCTGCTGCCGATGGCGGCGCCGGGGATCGTGACGGCGCTGATATTCGTGTTTATCAACGCCTGGAACGAATACACCATCGCCACCGTGCTCATAGCGACGGCCTCCAACAGACCCATCACGGTCGGCATAACGCAGTTCTCGTCCTTCAACATGATCGAGTGGCCATACCTGTTCGCGGCCTCGCTGCTCGCGACGATACCGGTGGTGATACTGTTCGCCAGCATAGAAAAGCACCTGACGGCCGGTCTGACCTCGGGCGGCGTCAAGGGATAAAAAAGCACGGAAAACCGGAGGTTCAGACCAGTGAACCTCCGGTTTTCCCAATATGAGCCTCGCCGACGGCAGCTTTACGGTCTTGCGCTTTTTGCGTACTGGCTCGGCGTCATGCCCATGTGCTCGCGGAACTGCATGGAGAAGTGGTTGGCGGAGGAGTAGTGCAGCATTTTCGCGATCTGCGAAAAATTATGCCGCCCCTCCCATATGAGCTGCTTGCTCTCCTCAAGCTTCGCCCTGCGGATATATTCACCGAGCGGAATGCCGCTGTGCCGGCGGAAGAGCGCGGAGAGATGGGACACGCTGATGTTGTTCTCCGCCGCCACAAGACTCACGGAGAGCTTGTCATATATGTGCGTGGCAATGTAGGCCTGCACCTCGCTGATTATCAGGTTCTCGTTGAAGATCGAGGCCGGAGAGCGCTCCTTTGCCGCGCCGGGGTTCTCCTCGCGCAGAACGCTCAGCAGGAGCTGCTCGAGCAGGGCGATGAGTATGTCGTTTGAAAAGCCGTCCGGCTCCGTGCCCTCGCGGATGAGCTGCCGGAGCAGCCTTGTCTGCCCGCTCTCAAGCACGAACTTGCGGTCGAACAGCAGGGACATATATGGGCACTGGAGCTCAAAGGAGAGCGTGAAGAAGCTCACCTGTCCGCCGGAGCCCGCATACTGCATGTGCCACTGGTTGGGCCCGTATATCATCATCTCGCCCGGCGACAGTATCAGCTCGCTGCCCTCGACGACGCTGTGCAGCTCGCCGCTGTCCACATAGGTGAGCTCCACCATCGGGTGCCGCTCGCCCTTGAAGAAAAAGTCCTTCTCCTTGGTCTGGTAAAACACCGTATAGATGCTCGGAACGGTGAGCTTGCGGCTGATCGCGAGCGGCTCGTCCGGCAGCGAAACGTCCAGCGGCAGACAGGACGCGCCATCCTCCAGCTGACTGCGCACGCTTGAGCTGTCAAAGAGCGGAAAGAGCGCAAAGCATACGCCCGTGTTCAAGACCACCGGCTTGTCGAGATAGAAAAACTCCATGCCCTCCGCCGATCGGCTGTGCGAAAGGGCGAGCACGGTCATGCCCTCCTGCACATCGAGATACAGCCGTCCCCCGCCGAGCCGGAACAGCGTCCGCTCGCCGGCGTCCAGCTCCAGGGTGCGCTCCGGCCGGCTGCGGCGGAACGGCGCGCCGAGCCGCTGTCTGCGCTCGAGCAGCACGCTGCCATAGGACGGAAAGCTTTCCGCATTGATGTTTTTAATCATGTTTTCCCTTTCGTCCGGGCGGCGAACCATCGTCGTAAAATATAATATTCCGGCCGCAGTGACCTTTTTCGACCGCAAAATCAGAATAAAAATATAATATCACGGCGGCTATAAAAATCAACTGGAATGTTACACGTTTCAATCGATTTTTTTTGCTGCATATTGACTTTGGGCAAGCGCTGTAATAATCTTGGGTAGCGGCCAAAATGCCGCGCGCGGAGGGTATATGGAAGAGATCATTTCGAGATTTGCCGTCAGGGGCAGGGTGGCCATGTTCACGCCGTTCGGCGAGGGCCATATCAACGAGACCTATATCGCGACCTGCGATTCCGGCTGCACCTATCTCGTTCAAAAGATCAGCGGCGCGGCCTTCAAGAGGCCCGACGAGCTCATGAGCAACATCTCCGGCGTCTGCAACTTTCTTCAGGAACGGCTTGCGGACAGCCGCGCCTCCCTTCATCTCATCCCCACGCTGGAGGGGCGCAGCTACTATACCGACGCCATGGGCAAATGCTGGCGCATATACGACTTTGTCGGCTCAAGCCTCTGCCTGCAGCGGGCGGAGAGCCCGGAGGACTTCTACCAGTCCGGTCTCGCCTTCGGGCGCTTCCAGTTTCAGCTGAGCGAGTACCCGGTGGAGACTCTCCATGAGACGATCCCGAACTTCCACAACACTCCCGAGCGCTACCGTCAGCTCCGCGCCGCGGTGGAGGCCGACCCGAAGGGCCGCGCCGCGGGCTGCTCCGCCGAGATCGGCGGCTATCTCTCCCGCGAGGGACAGGCCGGCGAGATAGTCGCCGCGCTCTCCGGCGGGCTCATTCCCGTGCGCGTGACGCATAACGACACCAAGCTCAACAACGTCCTCATGGACTACGACACGCGCAAGGCGCTGTGCGTGATGGATCTCGACACCGTGATGCCCGGCTCCGCGCTCTACGACTTCGGCGATTCGATACGCTTCGGCGCCTCCACCGCAGCCGAGGACGAGCGCGAGCTCGACAGGGTGGAGCTGGATCTGTCGCTCTACCGCGTTTATACCGAGGGCTTCCTGCGCGGCTGCGGCGGAAGTCTTACGGATCGGGAGATCAGGATGCTGCCAGTCGGCGCAAAGCTGATGACGCTCGAATGCGGCGCGCGCTTCCTTGCCGACTACCTGAACGGCGACGTGTATTTCCACACGGCATACCCCGAGCACAATCTCGTCCGCGCCCGCACACAGCTCAGACTCGCGGAGGATATGGAACGCAAGTGGGAGCAGATGGCGGAGGCCGTGCGCGAGGTGAGCTTCGCGCTGACAGGAAAAGAAATCTGATACGGAGGTATTTTTATGAACGTGCTTGTTACCGGCGGAGCCGGATACATCGGCAGCCACACCTGCGTGGAGCTCCTTGAGCGGGGCTACGGCGTCGTGGTGGCGGATAACCTCGTGAACTCCAGCGCCGGAGCGCTTGAGCGGGTCGAGAGCATCACGGGCAAAAAGCTCGAATTCTATCAAAAGGACGTGCGCGACCGCGCGGCGCTCGACGAAATATTTGAAACTCACGACATCGGCTGCGTCATCCACTTCGCGGGGCTCAAGGCCGTGGGCGAGAGCGTGTCCATGCCGCTGGAGTATTACGACAACAACCTCGGCTCCACCATCACGCTCTGCCGCGCCATGCGCGACCACGGAGTGAAGGACATCATCTTCTCCTCCTCCGCCACGGTGTATTCCGGCGACAACGAGATGCCCCTCGGCGAGAGCTCGCGTACCGGCATGTGCACCAACCCCTACGGCTGGACGAAATACATGTCCGAGCAGATAATGCGCGACACCGCCTTTGCGGACGCCGGCTGGTCCGTGACGTTGCTGCGCTACTTCAACCCCATCGGCGCGCACTCGAGCGGGCTCATCGGCGAGGACCCGCGCGGCATACCCAATAACC
>CAYNMN010000102.1:1186-6474 GCA_964398305.1 uncultured Oscillospiraceae bacterium | reverse complement strand
GTTTGCCCACAATGCGGAGAAATATCAATCTATATTGAAAATCCAGAGAAATTAAAGAAGTAAGATTATGAGCATAATCTGTATGGGCTTCGGCGCGAGTCGCGTGCGCTTATCCAAAAAAGAACCTCGTCTCGCATGGCCTCCGCTTGAGCGGAAAGCTGTGCTGACGGGGTTCTTTAATTATGGGTTTCGCCGGTCTCCCGCGGTGCGGAGTCAGAGCTCGGTCTCCCTGACGCAGCTCGTTTTGATCGTGCCGACGAGCTCCTCGAGCGCCGCAATGACGCGGGGGCGTATGTCTCCGCCGACGAGCACGAGCATGATGTCGTCACCGACGGCGAGCTCGCCCTCGTTGAGCCAGACGCGGACATAGCCGATGCCGGGCAGTGCGCGCGCCGCGTCCTCGGCCCGGCGCACCTGCTCGGCGTCATAGGAAAACGCCATGCCCCTGACCGGCGCGGCGTCCTCGCCGTTTCGCACCCTCGCTCTCGCCGTGCCGCGGACGACCCCGTTATGGAAAAGATACATCCCGCACTCCTTAGACCCGGCCTCGGCCTTCGCCTCCGCGAGCCAGAGATCAAGAGACGGCGCTTTTTTGCTGTTATTCATGCTTGCTTCCTCCGTCGGAATTTGCCGTTTTTTCGAGCCCGGCCCTGTCGATTATCTCTATCGTGCTCCGCGACAGGCTCACCAGACCCTCGGTCTGGAAATAGCGCAGCATGCGCGTGACGACCTCGCGGGCGGTGCCGAGATGCGCGGCTATGCGCTCGTGAGTGATCCTGAGCGTGTCGCCGTCGATCGCGCTCTCCTCAAGGAGAAACGCGGCAAGGCGCTCGTCAAAGCTCTTCCACATTATCTGCTCAATGAGCCACATGACCTCGGAAAAGCGCGAGGCCATCAGCTGGTTGGTGTAGTTCGCCACCACCGCCGAGCCCTCCATGAGCTTTTTGTAGGTATCCGGCGGTATTACCCAGAAATCCGAGTCCTTCTCCGCTTCAATCGTGATGTCGAACTGGATGGAGTTCATCATGCACGACGCCGAGAACAGACACATATCCCGCTCGAACAGGCGATAGAGCGTGACCTCCCGTCCCTCGTCCGAGAGAATGAACGCCCGAAGCTGGCCGGAGCGTATAAGGAACAGCCCCACACAGTCCGACGAGCCGTTATGCAGCAGCTCGCCCTTTTTGGCCGTCCTCTCCGTCGCCGTCGAGAGCAGCAGAGCGCGCTCCGTTTCCGTGAGCTTGTCCCAGACCGGGAAATAGTCCCGAAGCTCCATATGCGTCACCGTCCTTCGTGCATATCATTATACATTCTTTTCCGCCTCTGTCAAATAGTTATTGACATATGCCGAAAACGGTCGTATAGTTAAAAATGTAAATGGCATATGCCGTAAAACGGAGGTGAGAACGATATGCCAAGACCCAGAAAGTGCCGCAGAGTGTGCCGGCTGCCGGAGAGGAATGAGTTTGTCCCGGCGGGCGGAGGCTCCGGCGGCGGGGCCATAGTCATGACAGTGGACGAGTATGAGACCCTGCGTCTCATCGACCACGAGGGCATGACGCAGGAGCAGTGCAGCGAGTATATGCGCGTTGCGCGCACCACGGCGCAGCAGATATACAACAGCGCCCGCGCCAAGACTGCCGCCGCCCTTGTGGAGGGGAGAACTCTGAGGATCGAGGGCGGGGACTACTCGCTGTGCGACGGCTCGGAGCTCTACTGCGGCTGCAACGGCTGCCGGATGCACCGGCGGCGCGCCATGAGACAGACGGAAGGAGCAAGAGAAATGATAATAGCGATACCACTAAATGACGACAAAAAGACCGTGTGCCCGTCCTTCGCGCGCGCCGTATTTTATGTACCGCAACGAGGATGAGGGCACGGAGGAGATAGAGGCCAACCCCGCGACCGAGGCCGAGGGCGGCGCGGGTATCAAGGCCGCGCAGTTCATTGCCGACAGCGGCGCGAGGTCGCTCATCACACCGCGCTGCGGCGAGAACGCGGCGAAGGTGCTGCGAGCCGCGGATGTGGCGATCTATAAGTCAGCCGGCGGGGAGGCCGCCGCTGATATCAAAGCCTTTGCCGACGGCACGCTTGCGCTGCTCGACCACTTCCACGCGGGCTTTCACGGCGGACAATGAAGATAGCCGTACTCAGCGGCAAGGGCGGGGCGGGCAAGACCTTTGTGGCCGTGAACCTCGCAGCAGCGGCGGACAGGGCGGTCTATATCGATTGCGACGCCGAGGCGCCCAACGGGCGGCTGTTTCTGCGTCCTGAGGGTGTTGAGAGCGGGAGCGTCGCCGTCGCCCTCCCTCGCTTCGATGCGGATAAGTGCAATTCCTGCCGTAAATGCGTGGACTTCTGCCGCTTCAACGCGCTCGTGTGTGTGCGCGGCGGCGCGCCGATGCTCTTTGAGGAGGTCTGCCACTCATGCGGCGGCTGTGCGATAGCTTGCCCTGCCGGCGCCGTGACGGAATACAGGAGGCGCGTCGGCGTCGTGGAGCGCGGGCGCAGCGGAAGCGTGGAGGTAGTAACGGGCGTTATGGAGGTCGGAGAGGTCTCGTCCATGGCGATCATTAAGAAGGCCATGAGCTATGCCGCGCCGCCCGAGACGCCGACGATCATCGATTGTCCGCCGGGAAGCGGCTGCCCCGTGCTCGAATGCGCGCGAAATGCCGACGTTTGCCTGCTCGTCGCGGAGCCGACGGCCTTCGGGCTGCATGATTTAAAGCTCGTGTGCGAGCTCGCCGTGCTGCTCGGAAAGCCGCGCGCGGTCGTCGTCAACAAGGCCGCCGGGATATATGCCCCGCTTGAGGATTTCTGCGCGGAGCAGGGCTTGCCTATACTCGCGCGCATACCGTATATGCCCGAGCTTGCGACTCTCGGCGCGCATTCGGAGATCGCCGCGCGCTCGTCCGCCGGATACCGGGCGATGTTTGCCGATATCCTCGCGAGGGCGAGGAAGGAGGCGCTGCTTTGAAAAAGCTCCTGATAATCAGCGGCAAGGGCGGCACCGGCAAGACCACCGTCGCCGCCGCGTTCATTGCCTTCTCCGGGGCTGCTGCCTTTGCGGACTGCGACGTGGACGCGCCGAACCTGCACATGGTCGAGTGTCTCGAAACGGAGCCGGAGGTATCGGACTATATCGGCTCGCAGAAGGCCGTCATCGATCCCGCACTCTGCGCGGGCTGCGGCGAGTGTGCCAAGACCTGCCGCTTCGGTGCGATTCATCGGGTGAACGGCAAATATGAGATCGACGAATATGCCTGCGAGGGCTGCGGCGTATGCGCTCTCGTCTGTCCCGCCGGAGCGGCGGGGCTCGCAGACGACGTGGCCGGCGTCCGCTCGCTCTGGCGCGGGGAACGCACGTTTTCCACCGCCACGCTCAGAATGGGGCGCGGCAACTCGGGCAAGCTCGTATCGGCCGTAAAGTCTGCGCTTTTCAGGGCCGCTCCCGACGGCGAGCTCGCGATAATCGACGGGCCGCCGGGCATAGGCTGCCCGGTGATCGCCTCGGTGAGCGGAGCGGATCTCGCGCTGTGCGTCGCGGAGCCGACGAACTCCGGTCTGAGCGATCTCGAGCGCGTGCTGCGCACGGCCTCGACCCTCGGCGTGCGAACAGCCGTCTGCGTCAACCGCTGGGATATCTGTCCGGAAAAGACCCGCGAGATAGAGCGGTCCTGCGCGTCGCGGGGGATACCGTTTGTCGGCGCCGTCCCGTATGACGAGAGCGCATCGGCGGCAATAAACGCCGGCAGGAGCCTCGCCCAGGTGGATTGTCCCGCCCGGCGCGCTCTGCTGCGGGTATTTGAAAAGGTGCTTGGACTGTTGGAGGAAACGCAAAAATGAAGCTGACCGTGCACATGGACGCCTCCGCGCTCCGGCCGCGCCGCAAATGCGCGCCGGGTCTCTCCGCCGCCGGTCTTGAGATCGAAATATGAAAAACTTTATTTATTAAAAAGGAGAAAAAACATGAAGATTTCTGTTGCCTGTATGGGCGCAACGGTAGCACAGCACTTCGGACACTGCGAGAATTTCCGCATCTTTGAAACGGGGAACGGCGCCGTCATCTCCGAGCAGAGCGTCCCCAACCCCGGACACCGTCCCGGCTTTCTGCCCAACCTCCTCGGCGACATGGGCGCGGAGGTCATCATCGCCGGCGGTATGGGCGGCGGAGCCGTGGAAATTTTCAACGAGCGGGGCATCGAGGTCATCGTCGGAGCTCAGGGCTCCGCCCGCGACGCTGTCGAAGCGTATCTCAGGGGCGAGCTCCGCACCACAGGCTCGGTCTGCCACGAGCATGAGTTTGAGAGTGAGTGCGGCGGACATCACGACGCCTGACGGCACTCGTCACAAAGTCCCCGACCTTGCCGACGATGAAAAAAGGAACGACATTTGTCGTTCCTTTTTTTGCGCTTATCAGCTCGGACTTATGTGCCGAGATACGCGGCCTTCACCGCGTCGTTTGCAAGGAGCTCCGCGCCCGTGCCGGAGAGTATGATGCTGCCGGTTTCGAGGACGTAGCCGGTATGCGCGGTCTGGAGCGCCATGTTGGCGTTCTGCTCGATGAGCAGGATGGTCACGCCCTGCTTGTTGATCTCCTTGATGATGTTGAAGATGTCGCGCACTATCAGCGGCGCGAGACCGAGCGAGGGCTCGTCCATCATCATGAGCTTGGGTCTGGACATCAGCGCCCTGCCGACAGCGAGCATCTGCTGCTCACCGCCGGAGAGAGTGCCGCCGGCCTGCCAGGAGCGCTCCTTGAGACGCGGAAACAGGTCGTATACCCACTCGATATCGGCGGAGATATCGTCGCTGCGGAGGTATGCGCCGACGCGCAGGTTCTCAAGCACCGTGAGATCGGGGAAGATCCGCCGCCCCTCGGGCACGAGAGTGACGCCGCGCTTGACTATCTGCGTGGGGTCCTTGCCGGTTATCTCGTCGCCCTCGAAGCTTATAGCCCCGCTCCTGGGCTTTACGAGCCCGGCGATGGCGCGCAGCGTGGAGCTCTTGCCCGCGCCGTTCGCGCCGATGAGAGTTACTATATCGCCCTTGGGCACGTCGAAGGAGATGCCCTTGACGGCCTCAATGCCACCGTAGTTGACCTTCAGGTCCTTTATTGAGAGTATGGTTTCGCTCATCAGCCCACCCCCAGGTATGCGTTTATTACGCGCTGGTCGGCCTGCACATACTCGGGAGTGCCCTCGCAGATGAGCTTGCCGAAGTCGATTACATAGATCCTGTCCGAAAACTGCATGACAAGATCCATGTGGTGCTCTATCATGAACACC
>CAYNMN010000102.1:0-1176 GCA_964398305.1 uncultured Oscillospiraceae bacterium | reverse complement strand
TTCTTTATCTGCACGATGAACTCGCCGAGCTCCTGAGTCTCCTGCGGGTTCATGCCCGCCGCGGGCTCGTCGAGCAGGAGCAGCGTCGGCTCCGTGGCGAGGGCGCGGGCTATCTCCAGCCGGCGCTGCAGACCGTAGGGGAGGCTCGTGGCGAGATCGCCCGCGTACTGCATCAGATCCTGCTCCTCAAGCAGAGCGGCGGTCTCGTCGCGCATACGCTTCTCCTCGGAGGCCGTGATGCGGAAGGTAGCCGAAAAGACGTTTTGCTTTGCGCGCATATGCTTGGCCGTGAGGACGTTGTCGAACACCGTCATGGACTTCCACAGGCGGATATTCTGGAACGTGCGCGCGATGCCGAGCTTTGTTATCTGGTCGGGCGTCGGATCCACGGTCTTGATGTGCGTATAATCCCCGGCGTTCTCTCCGGCGTAGAGCTTCTTCATCTTGCC
Source organism: uncultured Oscillospiraceae bacterium (assembly GCA_964398305.1). Taxonomy (GTDB): domain Bacteria; phylum Bacillota; class Clostridia; order Oscillospirales; family Oscillospiraceae; genus Scatomorpha. The sequence goes on along the minus strand of CAYNMN010000102.1, from coordinate 727 downwards.
GCGCGGGTGGTTGGCGACGATGATCTTGTCGTTGAAGGTCACAAGGCCGTTGGTGGGCTGATACACGCCCGTGACGCAGTTGAAGGCCGTGGTCTTGCCGGCGCCGTTGGGGCCTATGAGCGCGACTATCTCGCCCTCCTTTACCTCCAGCGAGAGGTTGTTGACGGCGACGACGCCGCCGAACTGCATGGTGACGTTATCGAGAGTGAGGACGCTCCTTGTATTTTCAGCCATTGCCGTCACCCCCTTCCGCGGGAGAGACGGGCTTCTTCTTTTTTCGGCTCCAGAGTCCGGCGATGCCCTTGAAGGAAATCTCGCGGTCGCCCATGATGCCGCGCGAGAAGAACAGCACGATGACCATGATGATTATCGAGAACACGAGCTTGCGGAAGCCGGAGCGCAGCAGGTTCATGCCGAGAATGTTATACTTCGCCTCGTCGAGGAAGCGCAGCCACCACTCGGACGCCGCTATATAGAGGAAGCTCGCTATGCAGGAGCCGGAGACCGAGCCGATGCCGCCGATGACGACGATGAGCAGGATCTCGTAGGTGAGCGCGGTCTTGAACTGCAGCGCCTGCACCGTGAACTGGTACATGGCGAGCAGGGCGCCGGATATGCCCGCGAAGAAGGAGCTTATTACAAAGCTCATCTCCTTGTGCTTGAAGAGGTTGATGCCCATGGCCTCGGCGGCGACCTCGTCGTCGCGTATCGCCTTGAAGGCGCGGCC
>CAYNMN010000101.1:0-6602 GCA_964398305.1 uncultured Oscillospiraceae bacterium | reverse complement strand
TAAATTATATTACTTCCACCAACTGTAAGGTCAATAACTTTTTTAAAAACATTGACGAATACCCTCCAAGGGAGTATACTTGTATACAGGCATGGTTATGCTGCGGTAAAGTGATAAATCATATTCTTTTACAGGAGGATATATATATGGCTTTTACAGCTGCTGATGTTAAGAACCTGCGCGAAATGACCGGCGTGGGCATGATGGACTGCAAGAAGGCCCTCACAGAGGCTGACGGCGACTTTGACAAGGCCGTTGAGTGGCTGCGCGAGAAGGGTCTCGCCGCCGCCCAGAAGAAGGCCGGCCGCATCGCCGCCGAGGGCATGGCCTATGCCGCCGTTATCAACGGCGTGGGCGTGATCGTCGAGGTCAACGCCGAGTCCGATTTCGTCGCCAAGAACGATCTGTTCGTCGACTATGTCAAGGGCGTCGCCCTTGCGGTCGTCGAGAACTCTCCCGCCGATCTTGACGCTCTTTATGAGTGCGTCTACCCCGGCGACAGCAAGACCGTTCGCGAGGTCCAGAACGACAAGGTCCTCGTTATAGGCGAAAATATAAGCGTCCGCCGCTTTGCCCGCTTCGACACCGGACTGAGCGTCCCCTATGTCCACATGGGCGGCCGCATCGCGGTCATCGTGAACATGACGGTGGACGCCGGCGGCGAGAGCAATGCCGATGTGCTTGAGCTCGGCAAGGACGTGGCCATGCAGGTCGCGGCTCTCAACCCCACCTTCCTCGACAAGACGCAGGTCAGCGACGAGTTCGTCGAGAGCGAGAAGAAGATCCGTCTGCTCCAGGCCAAGGAGGATCCCAAGAACGCGAGCAAGCCCGACGCCATCATCGAGAAGATCGTTATGGGCGGCCTGTCCAAGTTCTATAAGGAGATCTGCCTGCTGCAGCAGCCGTTCGTTAAGAACGACGACGTCTCCGTTGAGCAGCACGTTGCCGAGGTCGCCAAGGCCGCCGGCTGCGCCATCAAGATCAATTCCTACACCCGCTTCGAAAAGGGCGAAGGGATCGAAAAGAAAAGCGACGACCTCGCTGCCGAAGTCGCCAAGATGATAAAGTAACTCAAACGCATTGGAAAACTCCCGCCCTCGGGGCGGGAGTTTTTGTGTCAAAACGCGGTATCTAATATACAGGTCGGGATCCTAATTGTCAGTCCTCGCCCCTGTCGATCAGGCGGTCGGGGACCTTTACTATCCAGGAGGTCGTATCGGGCGCGTAGCTCATTATCGGGACAAAACGCTGATCCGCGCTGCCGACCACGACATACTGCGAGAGGCTGTCCTTATAGAGGTTATGCTCAAACTGAGTGCCCGCCCAGCAGCACACGCGGTCAAAGACCTTGAAAAACAGCTCGATATCCTGTCCGGACTTGTCCGCATAGCCGTTGGCGAGCGAGCTGTAGCTGATGAGCGCCGAGACGGGTATGCCGTAATAGTCCATGTTGCGCGTCAGTGTCAGCGCCATGCCGGAAACTCCTATCTTCGGCGTGGGCGTGAAGCTCATGGTCTCGGAATACGCAAGCGTCTCGTCCGTGACCGGCTGCTCGATATACTTGAAGAGCAGCTCGTCAAAGCCCATATCCGCAAGCTCCGCGCCGAGATCGGAGATATACTGCCGCACATTGGCGTTGTATGGGTCGAGCCAGCAGCCGACGCCGTCCGTATAGACCGTGCCGAAGCCGTTTCGGAGCGCCACGGGCGAATTTCGCGTGGCAAGGAGACTGTCAAGGCAGCAGCTGAGCTGCGCGACGGTATATATCCCCTGCTCCTTGAGCGAGGCGAGCGCCGTGGGGAGGTCGAAGCTGCCGGACAGCGCAAATGAGGCGGCCATAGCCGTGGACGACGGCCAGACGAGCTGGCCGGAATCCGGCTTGACCTCAAGCACCAGCGCCGACGCGCCGTAATCGTCGAGCAGCGCGACATACTGGTCGAGGCGGCCGGCGACGATATCCTCCGCCGGAACAAAGAGCGCCGCGAGATCGCCGAGCCCCTCGCCGGCCGTCGCCTCCACGGCGCTGTAATCCGCCGCGTCCACAACGAGCTCCACGTCGATCTCGGCAAAACCGGTGCTCTCCCCGTTTTCATCCACGGGAGTGGGCGTGGCGAGTATGGGCAGCTCAAGCGTCACGCCGTCCTGCCCGTATACAAGGTATTTCTGGAAGGAATAGAACATGACCACCGCCGCGAGTATCAGCAGCAGCACGACCGCAACGACGACGCCGATAATGCTGCGCCGCCTGTGTTTTCCCCTGTAAACTTCCCTGTTTCTGCCTGCCATGGATGCCTCCGGTGCTTATTTGTCCTCTATCGCCATTATCTTGTCCACCCGGCGCTGATGACGTCCGCCGTCAAAGCCGGTATCGAGGAAGATGTCCGTTATCTTGAGCGCGAGTCCGGGCCCCGTGACCCGCTCGCCCAGAGCGAGCATATTGGCGTCGTTATGCCTGCGGCACATCTCGGCCGAAAAGCAGTCGCCGCAGACGGCGGCGCGGATGCCGCGGACCTTGTTCGCCGCAAGGGATATGCCTATGCCCGTGCCGCAGATGATTATGCCCCTCTCGCACTCTCCCGAGGCGACGGCGCGCGCCGCGGCCTCGCCGAAGTCGGGGTAATCGCAGCTCTCGGTCGAGTACGCGCCGAAGTCCTTATACTCCAGCCCGCGCTCCTCAAGATGCGCCATTATGGTCTGCTTGAGAGTGTAGCCGCCGTGATCCGAGCTTATTGCTATCATATCTCCGCCTCCTAAATTCTGATGAACTCCGGCTTATGGTGCCGGAATATGGATACATACCTGAAGCCGTTCTCGCGGAGTATCTCATAGCCCTCGGCTATGCCGAGCCCCGCCGCCGGCAGGGAATGCGCGTCGGAGCCGACGGTGATTATCTCGCCCCCGAGCTCGCGGTAGCGGCGCAGGATGGAGATCGACGGGAAGGTCATCAGCAGCGGGTTGCTGCGCCCGCCCGGAACGAGATCGGCGCAGTTGAGCTCGATGCCCCGCCCGTTTTCGATGAGCGTATGGAGCAGCGTATCGATCTTGTCGCCGTTGTTCTCCATGGTCAGCATTATGTCCTGTCCCTGCTTGTGCATATAGCGCAGGCAGTAGCCGATGTGCGCCATAACGTCAAAGCAGGCTATGCCGGCGTAGTCGATGAGCTCGTCGAGATAGCGTTCGTAGAGCTCGCGGCACTGCTCGGCGGAGGTGTACTTGAGATAATAGAAATCCTCCGTGTTGCGCAGATTGTGCAGCGCGCCGAGAATGAAGTCATATTCCGGCATGGTATATACCCGCACGGCTCGCGCCGGGTCGTGGTTGCCCTCTCCGAGCTCCAGACCTAGGCGGATATCCAGCCCCTCCGGCGCCTTCTCGAGCGCCATGATAAACTGGTGTCCCTGCTTCCTGGGCAGGGCGAACTCGTCCGGCCCAAGCTGCATGGTGTCGGGTATGTCAAAATCGCAGTGATCCGTCATGCAGACGTGCGTCATGCCCTTTTCGGCGGCGGCGCAGGCCATCTCGTCCATGGCGAACTTGGCGTCCGGCGAGCAGGTGCTGTGAATGTGATAGTCGGCTAAAAACATTTGTATTTCCTTCCGTTATTAAAGATCGTTTTATCAGAACGGCCACGAGGGCAGCCACTGGAGGACATTCCCGCAATACCAGCTTGAGACCCTGACGCCTGTGAGAACGGGGTAGAACGCGGCGAAAAGCGCGACGCTTGCGCCGGTGAAGATATACATCGGCCGCTTCCACCGGGCAAAGCCCGCCTCCGCCGTTGCGTCAAACGCGCGGCAGAGCGCGAGCGCGAGGAACACCGCCGAGGGGAAGTAGTGGTACTCAAAGGTGAGCCGGGATACGAGCACCCACGGCAGGAGCTGCGCGAGATAGCCCACGAGGATGAAGAGCGCCTTCGCATCGCGCTTGAGCGCCGCGAGGAAGCCCATGAGTATCATGGCGAGCAGACCGCCCCAGCAGAGCAGCGGCGAGAGGAATGCGCCGAAGGAGGACTTCGTGCCGTCGTTAAAATACTCGAGATAGTAGAGTATCGGGCGCGCGTCGACTATCCACTGGTACCAGCGCGAGGAGTAGGGATGCTCCGCCACAAGGCCGGAGTGGTAGTTGAACATATAGACCTGGTTTTTCCAGACTATCCGGGCATAGTCGCCCGAGAAGAGCATCTGCACCCCGCTCATGCCCTTTGCGAGTCCGTAGGGAATATAGCTCAAATAGTAGATCGCACAGGGCACGGCCACTAAGAACACAAGGCAGAAAAGGATGTTTGAAAGCAGCTTACGGACGAAGAGCTCGTCGCGTCTGTGGGTTATCCAGTAGATGATCCACAGAACTCCGAGACCCGCACCGGCATATATGCACGTCCACTTGCTCGCGGCGCCTATGCCGAAGAATATGCCAGAGAGCGCGAGGTCGCGTTTTCTCCCTCCCGCCATAAAGCGCCACATAAACAGGTACATCAGCAGCGTGAAGAGCACGGCGTAGGTGTCTATCGTAGCTATGCGGGTCTGCACGAAGTGCATGAAGTCAAAGGCGAAGATCACCGTGCCGCAGGCCGATACCGACGGCTTGCCGAAGAGCGCGTTGAGGAAGAAATATATGACCGGCAGCATCAGCACACCGCAGAGCGTGCCCATAAATCGCCAGCCGAAGGGCGTCATGCCGAAAAGGCGGATGCCGATGGAGATGATGAGCTTGCCGAGCGGCGGGTGAGATATCTCGTAAGGGTACACGCCCTCGATATTCTCATACGCCGTGCGCGCGTGGTAGATCTCGTCGAAGTAGGTGCTGTTGAGGTAGCCGAACTCGTCCGGCACGACCTCCTGCTCGTCGAACAGCGCCTCGGCCCCGCCTGTGAAGACAAAGTCGGACGCGTCCATGAGCTGTCCGTCCGCGCCCATGAGCGCAAGCTCCCCGAGCCATAGGTCGTCGTCTGCCTCGATAAGAATATATTTCGCGCTCTCCGGCGCGCCCGGAAGCCACTCCACGGAGCGCCACTTGAAGAGCGCGGAGTAGTTCTGCGTGATTACGGCGGCGTCCGTGTAGGTCGCCCCGTCCTCGGAGAATCTGACGGTATACTCACCGGTGTTGAGCCCTGTATAGTAGGCGACGGAATCGATCCGCGAGCTCTCCGGCAGCTCTATAACGACCGTCCCCCCGCCCGCAGGAAACTTGCAGAAGCTCTCGGGAGCGCGGGTGTCTCCGAGGCCGATGAAGGCGACGGCGGCATAAACGGCGGTAATTATGAGCAGCACGAGAGTGTCCCGCCCGGTCATGGGTCTGAGCGCGCTGTCGAAGCTCAGGGGCTTTTTCCCCTCGGTCGGCGCGGGCGCTCCCTCCTCGGCGACGCGTTCGTCCTTCACGAGCAGACCGCGCCAGCGCAGAGCCATGATTATCACAAAGACGGCGGCTGCCGCCGGGAAGATATAGGTAAGATAAGCCACTGCCGCTCCCCCTTCACAACCAATGTATTATACTATCTTTTCCCCGTTCTGTCCATATCAATGATTCTCCGCTTGACATAATTCCTGTACAAGGTGTAAAATATCATAATAATATTGTAGAGCCCGGGGAGGGTTCTCTGATATTAGCCACTTTCGACCGGCTAACGCTTGATGCCCGGTCTTTCTCAAAACTGAATTTTATATATAAAGGAGGCGTGTAATGACACCATGACATGGCAGTTAATTGTCGGCATCGTGGTCGCGTTGATCGCGGTGCTTGTCATAGGCTTTTTCTTCGGTATAGCATACCGCAAGAAGGTCTCGGAGCGCGAGATATCCAGCGCGGAGGACGAGGCCAAAAGAATAATCAACGAGTCCATCAAGGCCGCGGAGTCCAAGAAAAGAGAGGCTCTGGTCGAGGCCAAGGAGGAAATACACAAAAACCGCTCGGAGTATGAGCGAGAGGTAAAGGAGCGCCGCGCGGAGCTGCAGAAGCAGGAGCGCAGACTCCAGCAGAAGGAAGAGAATCTCGACAAAAAGACCGATACGATCGAGAAGAAAACCGACGCCCTCACCCAGAAGCTCGCGGCGGCGGACGCCCAGCAGGAGGAGATAAAGCTCGTTAAAAAGAGCCAGCTCGACATGCTCGAAAAGATCTCCGGCTACACTGTGGACGAGGCCAAGCAGCATCTTATCTCCAGCGTCGAGAACGACGTCACCCACGAGATGGCGCAGAAGGTGCGCGAGGTGGAGGCCCAATACAAGGAGGAGGCCGACTCCCGCGCCAGAGAGATCATCGCCACGGCCATCCAGCGGTGTGCGGCCGACCACGCAAGCGAGATCACCGTATCCGTCGTACCACTCCCCAACGACGAGATGAAGGGACGTATCATAGGACGAGAGGGGCGCAATATTCGTTCCATCGAAACGCTCACGGGCTGCGATCTTATCATCGACGACACGCCCGAGGCCATCACCCTCTCCAGCTTTGACCCCGTGCGCCGCGAGGTGGCGCGCCTTGCTCTTGAAAAGCTCATACAGGACGGACGCATCCATCCCGCCCGCATCGAGGAGATGGTCACCAAGGCCCAGAAGGAGGTCAACGCGACCATAAAATCCGAGGGCGAGCGCGCCGCGTTCGAC
>CAYNMN010000100.1:0-6635 GCA_964398305.1 uncultured Oscillospiraceae bacterium | reverse complement strand
AATAATCCGAACCCATCTCCCACAGGGAAGAACGGGTTCGGATTATATTGGTTTGGTGCCGGTGGCGGGGGTCGAACCCGCACGTCCTTGCGGACACGGGATTTTGAGTCCCGGGCGTCTGCCAATTCCACCACACCGGCGTGTAACGGGACAAATTATACAATAGCCTTGCCGTGTTTTCAAGTGCAAATCGCGCGCTCCGTCACGAATTCAACGCGCTCGGGCAGCTCGGGCGAAAAAGCGCAGACCGCGGCGGCGCAGCCGGGCACGTCGCGATAGAGCCTGCAAATCACTCCCGGCTCGGGGGCGATTATCCCACCCTCGCCGCGGGTGAAGCGGGAACGCCGCAGACTGCCGCGCCCGGTGAGCTTGAAAAAGCTCTCCCGCAGCGTCCAAAGTTCCCAAAAATCGAAGCTCTCAAGCTCCTCTGCCGTCGCGAGCTTTTCGGCGTGCTCCGGCAGCCGCTCGCGCCTGAATTCGGCGTCGGCTCCGACAGGGGAGTCCGACACGGCGCAGAGGACGTGGGTGCGCGTGTGGCTGAGAGAGAAGCACCATTCCGGCCTTTCCGGGAAGAACGGCGCTCCGCCCGGGCGCGTGCCGACCGCGGGCAGAATCTGCGCGCCCCAGAGCTCGCGCGCGGCATAGCCGAGCAGCGACCACGCAAAGGCGCTGCCGGGCGCCGCTGTCCTGCCGGGGAGCCTCGCGTGCGCCGGATCAAGCCCGCGTATATCCGCGCAGAAAAGTCTCATACCGCAGCCCCACTTTTCGGACAAACCGTGCGGTTTCTGCCGCTCTCCTTGGCCTTGTAGAGCATCTCGTCGGCCGTGAGCACCGCCTTGGGGGCCGACAGCTCCTCCAGCTCGTCGGAGCGGACGCCGCCGATGGATACGGTCAGTCTGATGTGGTGCTCCTTCTCGTGCTCGGCGAGCGCGATGGCCGTTCTGAGATTCTCGGCTATCTCGCGGTAATCGTCCGCGCCCTCGTCAAAGAGCAGGATGGCAAATTCCTCGCCGCCCCAGCGGCAGGCGGCGGCGCGCCGCGTGCCGAGACAGGCTCTTATCGTGTCCGCCACGGAGCGCAGGACCTTGTCGCCGGCGGAGTGGCCGTAGGTATCGTTGATATTCTTGAAAAAATCAAGATCCATTATCAGCAGCGCGAATTTACGCCCCTGCGCGCACTCGGCCACGGCGCGATCCATCTCGGCGTTGAAGCCCACGCGGTTATAGAGCGCCGTGAGCGTGTCGTGGTTGGATAAGAAGGCATAATTCTCTCTCGACTCCGCAAGCTGGCGATAGGTCTCCTCGCGCACGAGCTCAAGGAACAGGCCGACAAGCCAGAAGGCCAGATATACGAAGGGGAAGCGCACGAGGAAGGTCTCGGTATAGTCCCGGCAGAGCAGCAGCTCCCGTCCGAAGGGGATGTGAAAGAAAAAGATCAGCTCGACAAAGAGCAGCGCGGACAGGGCGGAGCCCTGCTTTATCCCGAAGGCAAAGAGCCCGCAGGCGGGCAGGAGCAGCAGCCATATCGTGCTGAAGCCCTCCGTGCCGCCGGTGAGGATGAAATAGGTGAAAAGGGCGACGATCTCAACGGAGAAGAGCAGGGAGGCCGCCCTCGTCCCCTTTTTATCGACATGGCCCATCCACGACGACGCGAGGGAAAAGACGCAGAACAGCGCCGTGGCCGCCAGCAGCGAGTACTGGCGCGTAATGATATTGACCACAGACATGAAGCCGCTGATGCAGCCGAGCATCAGCAGCAGCGTTATCAGCTGATGCCGCCTTCTCTGGAAATCGTCCGCGACATGCTCCTTGAAAGCGGCGGCCAGCCGCCTGAGCTCTCTCATGCATTCCCCTCCGCAACTGTTATGTGAATTATTATAACGCCCGGGCGGGGCTTTGACAAGTGGCTGCGCACGTTGCGGATTTGTAGCCTGTGTAAGGCTTCGTTTGAAAATAAAATACTACATTTTGTTATCTTGTGCTACCATTATTACAAAATCTATGCTATACTTTACGAGTTGAATTCTGCGCCTGAACAGACGCCGGGGAAGGAATTACAATTCATTTTTTTACAGAAAGAGGATTTAGCCATGAAAAAGATACTGGTCCTGGAGGATGAGACCGGCATACGCAGCTTTGTGGTGATAAATCTCCGTCGCTCGGGATATGAGCCGATCGAGGCCGCAAACGGGGAGGAGGCCATGCAGCGTCTCGCGGAGAACCCGGATATCGGAGTTGCTCTGCTGGACGTCATGCTTCCCGATATTGACGGCTTTGAGGTCTGCCGGCGTATCAGGGCGTCGGGGTCGAAGATGGGCATCATAATGCTCACGGCTCTCGGCCAGGAGATGGATAAGGTCACGGGGCTCATGACGGGCGCGGACGACTACGTCACCAAGCCCTTCTCTCCCGCGGAGCTGCTCGCGAGAGTGGACGCGCTCTACCGCCGTGTTGGCGACGGGGAGACCGACGAGGAGAAGGAGATGGTGAGCGGGCCGTTCATGCTCAATCCCCGCAACCGCACGCTCGACAAGAACGGCGAGCGGGTGAAGCTCACCCAGACCGAATACGCCATCATGAAGCTATTTATGGAGAATCCGGGCAAGGCGCTCTCGCGCGAGGACATACATGTGAGCGTCTGGGGCCCCGAATATAAGGGCGAGCTGAAGATAGTGGACGTCAATATCCGGCGTCTGCGCATCAAGATCGAGGATTCGCCCACAGCGCCGACCTATATTACCACCATCTGGGGCTATGGCTATAAGTGGGGCTTTTGAGCGGTATGGCGCAGCTTGACGAAAAACCGGCGGAGGCCGACTCCGCTCCGCTCAAAAAGCTTGCGGAAAAGCTGCCCGCGTCCCTGCGCGGGCTTGCCGGAACGTGGATCCTTATCTCCTCGCTCGACCTCGTTCTTTTCTTCGCCGCCATCGTTCTCGCGCTGACGGGACACACGGCATGGGCGATCGTTCTCGGCGCTCTCGGCGCGGCTCTGCTCATCCTTTCGAACTTCTGGTTCGGCGGCAGGGTCACTCTCCCGTTGACGGGTCTTTCGGATATGTCCCGGCGCATTGCCGACGGCAGCTACGGCTCGCTCAGAGAGAAGCAGCACGACGACGAGGTAGGTGCGCTCACGGACGCCATAAACGATATGTCCGTTAAGCTCGCGGCCGCCGCCAAAACGCAGACGGATTTCATCTCCTCCGTGTCGCATGAGCTGCGTACTCCGCTCACGGCGATCACGGGCTGGAGCGAGACTCTGCTCTACGACGAGGCCATACAGGGCGATTCCCGCCGCGGTCTTGAGATTATCAGCAAGGAGTCCGGCAGGCTGACGAACCTTGTGGGCGAGCTGCTGGAGTTCACCCGCATACAGGACGGGCGCTTCACGCTCAGCCTTGAGACCGTGGACGTCTGCGCCGAGCTTGAGGATATTGTTTTCACCTACAAGGGCATCCTCGCGCAGGAGGGCATGAAGCTGGAATACTCCGCGCCGGAGGACGGCGTGGCGGATATTACGGGCGATCCGCGCCGACTGCGTCAGGTGGTATTGAACATCCTCGACAACGCCGGCAAGTACGCCCGTCAGGGAAAAGTGGAACTGTCCGTTAAACAGGACGGCGAATATGTGATAATAACGGTGAGGGATCACGGGCCCGGAATACGCGAGGCGGATCTCCCCAATATCAAGAAAAAGTTTTACAAGGGCAGCTCGAAGGAGCGCGGCAGCGGCATAGGTCTGGCCGTGTGCGACGAGATCGTGATACGCCACGGCGGCACGCTCACGGTGTCCAACGCCGAGGGCGGCGGAGCGCTCGCGACGGTCTCGCTGCCCGTCAGAACCCAATGACGTATTCGAGGTAAATATGGAAAATAATAAAGAAGAAAGCAAAAGCTGCTTCCGGACGTCGATAGGCGGCCAGGCGCTCATAGAGGGCATACTGATGCGCGGGCCGGACAAGCAGGCGATCGTCTGCCGCACGGCGGACGGGCTGACGGAGAAGGTCGAGCCGCTCAAGGTGACTGCAAACAGCTCCTCTCCGCTCCGTTGGCCCTTTGTGCGCGGCATTACGACGCTCGTGAGCTCGCTTGCAAACGGCATGAAGGCGCTGACCTATTCGGCGAGCCTTCTGCCGGAGGAGGAGCAGGAGGAGCCGAGCAAGTTCGACCTCTGGCTCGAGAAAAAGGTGGGCAGCGAGAAGGCCGAAAAGGCCGTGATCGCCATTGCAATGGTAATGGGTCTCGCGCTCGCCGTATTTCTGTTCGTCTTTCTGCCGACCTTCCTCGTCGGCGTCATTCCGGGCATAGAGGGACATATCCAGCTTCGCAGTCTCCTCGAGGGACTGCTCAAGATGGTCATCTTTTTCGCCTATCTCTGGCTGTGTACCCGCGTTAAGGACGTTCAGCGCCTTTTCCGCTATCACGGCGCGGAGCACAAGACCATCTTCTGCTATGAAAAGGGTCTGCCGCTCACGGTGGAGAACGTCCGCCCGCAGAGCCGCTTCCACCCCCGCTGCGGCACGAGCTTCCTGCTTGTCGTCATTGTCCTCGGCGTGCTGCTCGGCTTCCTTATCCATGCGGACAATACCTTTGCGCGCATAGGGCTGAGACTTCTGCTCCTGCCGGTGCTCGTGGGCATAGCCTATGAGATCAACCGCTGGGTGGGCAGGCATGACAATATCATCTCCACGATCCTCGCGGCGCCCGGAAAATGGCTCCAGCATCTCACGACGGCCGAGCCGGACGACGGCATGATAGAGTGCGCCATCCGCTCGCTCGAGCTCGTGATCCCGGAGGAAAAAGGCGCGGACGAGTGGTAAAACGGTCATCGAGGAGCTGAGGCGACCGACGGAACACGCTTGACGGCATATGAAATAGCCTGGGGAGGTTAAAGTGTTTTATGCCGAAGACATATAACGACATATATATAACCATACGCGCGGCGCTGCGCGAGGCCGGCATAGAGGCCGCCACGGTCGAGGCGCGGCTCATCGCCGCGACGGCCGCAGGGAAAACGACGGCCGAGCTCGTGCGCGACCTGCGGCTCTACACCTCTGACGACACCGCCGGCAGGGCGGCGAATATGCTGCGCAGGCGACTCTCGGGAGAGCCCGTGGCGTATATCACGGGCGTCTGGGAGTTCATGGGTCTGCCGATGGAGGTCACGCGCGACGTGCTCATCCCCAGAGTGGACACCGAGACCCTCGCCGTTACGGCGATCGATTCGCTGACGGGCCGGAAGATGGACGCGCGGGTGCTCGACCTCTGCTCCGGCACGGGCTGCATCGGCTGCTCCATAGCCTCGGCGCTGCCGCAGAGCCGCGTGGTGCTCGCAGATGTGAGTGCGCAGGCCGTGGCGGTCAGCCGGCGCAATGTGGAGCGCAACGGTCTTTTGGGCCGCGTGAGCATGATGACGGCGGACGTCACGAAGCTCCCGCCGCTTATGACCGGCAGCTTCGATCTCGTGGTGTGCAATCCGCCCTACATACCGACGACGGAGATACTCACGCTCGACCCCTCGGTGCGCGACTTTGAACCTATCTGGGCACTGGACGGCGGGGACGACGGGCTGGACTTCTACCGCGCGGTGATGCGCAACTGGAAGAGCGTGGTGCGCACGGGCGGAGCCGTCATGTTCGAGGTGGGCGAGGATCAGGCGGAGCGCGTGAAGGATCTCCTGCTCATATCCGGCTTCCACGACGCCGCCTCGGTGAAGGACACGCGCGGCGTGGACAGGGTAGTAACCGCAAGACTTTGATATAAAACATTTGTGTGAGGTGCGAAAATGGCAAAGAGTAAAGCTCCGATAGAGACCCCGGCTCCCGCTCCGGCGGATCAGAAGAAAAAGGCGCTCGAGACCGCGATCGCGCAGATAGAAAAGGCCTACGGAAAGGGCGCCATCATGCGCCTGGGCGACGATATCCCCGTGAATGTGGACGCCATCTCCACAGGCTCGCTCTCGCTCGATCTCGCGCTCGGCATCGGCGGCGTGCCGAGAGGGCGCATCATCGAGATCTACGGCCCCGAGTCCTCCGGCAAAACAACGCTCGCCCTGCATATCGTGGCGAGCGCGCAGAAGAACGGCGGCGAGGCCGCGTATATCGACGTTGAGCACGCGCTTGAGCCGGCCTATGCCCGCGCTCTGGGCGTGGATATAGACAATCTCCTCATCAGCCAGCCGGACACCGGCGAGCAGGCGCTGGAGATTACCGAGCAGCTCGTGCGCTCCGGCGCGCTGGACGTGGTAGTTATCGACTCCGTCGCGGCGCTCCTGCCGAGAAGCGAGCTCGAGGGCGAGATGGGCGATTCCTCCGTCGGCGTCGTGGCGAGACTGATGAGCCAGGCGCTGCGCAAGCTCGCGGGCGTCGTTTCAAGAACGGGCTGCATTGTCGTGTTCATCAACCAGCTGCGTGAGAAGATCGGCGTGATGTACGGCAACCCGGAGACCACTCCCGGCGGCCGCGCGCTCAAGTATTTTGCCTCCGTGCGCATCGACGTGCGCCGCATCGAGACGCTCAAGGTCGGCTCCGAGATGGTGGGCAACAGAACAAGGGCAAAGGTAGTCAAAAACAAGGTGGCGCCTCCGTTCAAGGAGGGCGAGTTCGATATAATGTACGGGCACGGCATCTCCAAGGAGGG
>CAYNMN010000099.1:0-6807 GCA_964398305.1 uncultured Oscillospiraceae bacterium | reverse complement strand
GCCGAGGAGCTGGGCTGACAGGACAATTGAATGTAAAAAGCTCACCCCCGTCGGGGGTGAGCTTTCGGTATTACTGGGGTGTTGCGCCGGAGAAGGCGTCGGGCGGCGTGCCGCCCGTCTGTCCGCCGGGCTGCTGCATACCTCCGCCGCCGGGCTGCTGCATATTTCCGCCGCCGCCCATGCCGCCGCCCATCATGCCGCCCTCGGAATAGTGGAGGCTCGTCATCTCGACGGTGGAGAGGGTGCTCGCGCCGCTCACTGTGCCGGAGTCGGCATAGCCGTTCTCATCGGAGCCCGATACTGTGCCTGCGCAGATCGTGAAGGTCTCGCCCGCGGTGATGCCGGGGCAGCTTATGATGATGTTGCCGTATTGCTTGGCGGGGGTGAAGGAGCAAAGGACGTTTCCGTCGCTGTCGCAGAGCGCCACGGTCTCGCCGGCGCTGCCGCTGACGTTTACCATGATCGAGCCCTGAGCCGACTCGTCGGAGAAGCTCTCGGCCATGCCGGAGGCTCCCGCCGCCATGAACACGCCGCCGGAGATGGTGGCGCTTGTGCCGTAGTCGATGGCGCCGTCGGCGCTGCTCACGGGCCCGGAGACGAGCGTCACGCCGCCCGTGACCGTGATCGTGCCGTTGGAATCTACGCCGTCGCCGTCAGCGTCGATCACGATGTAGCCGCCGGAGATGGTGATGCTCTTGCTCGAATCGCCCGTCATGAAATCTGCCCAGCCGGCCGAATTGTCGCTGCCGCCGGCCGCGTTAAAGCCGTCGTCGGAGGAGACGACATATATCGTGCCGCCGGAGACGTCGATGCACGAGCCCTCAAGTCCCTCGTAGGAGGAGAGCACATTGATGCTGCCGCCGCTGACGCTGAGCGTTTCGTCGCAGTGGATGCCGTCGTCGCCGGCGCTGAGAGTCAGCGTGCCGCCGGAGACGGTCACGCCGTCGTTCGCCTGGATGCAGTCCTCGGCAGCAGTTACGTTAAGGGTGCCGGAGACGATGGTGAGCACGTCCTTGCAGACGACGCCGTGGCTGTAGCTGCCGTTTATAGTGAGCGAGCCGGAGCCCGTAATTGTAAGATCATCCTTGCAGAAGAGCGCGCCGTCCACGTTCGTGTCGTCGCTCGTGACGGTCAGCGAGTAGCTCTCGCCGTCGGAGATCGAGTTGTCTGTGCCGTCGCTCAGCGAGAGGGTGACGACGCCGTGCTCAAAGAGCAGGGGGCAGGTGGAGGAGGAGAGGTCGAGACCGTTGAGAATGACGGTGACGCATTCCTCCTTGTCCACATCCACATGAAGCTGACCGTCTGAGCATTCGCCGGACACGACGTAGACGCCGGCAGAGGTGATGCTCACGGATGTGCCGTCGGCCTCGGCGCCGGAGCCGCTTATTTCAACGGAGCCGTCCGAGAATACGATCGCGCAGTCCGCGTCGGAAGCGTCGAGCCTGGCGCTCGCCGCAAGGGTCTCGGTGC
Source organism: uncultured Oscillospiraceae bacterium (assembly GCA_964398305.1). Taxonomy (GTDB): domain Bacteria; phylum Bacillota; class Clostridia; order Oscillospirales; family Oscillospiraceae; genus Scatomorpha. Next base: position 5,337 of record CAYNMN010000099.1, on the reverse strand, counting down.
CGTCGGAGGACGAAGCAGGGGAGAGCTCCGCCTCCGACGACGCCGTTCCGCCGCATGCGGAAATGGTGAAGAGGAGTAAAACGATGAAAAGAAGAGGAATAGCACGTTTAATCATAGCAGCGCACCGCTTTCTGCCGGGGCAATGCCCAGCGATATTTCGAGATTGCCGTTGCGCACGCGCAGCTCGTCCATAAAGGCCTGCTCGCTGTCCGTATCGCGCAGCATGACGCTGTAACGCAGCTTGTAGAGGCTGCCCATATTGCTCGTCCTGGCCGAGACCAGAGTGCTTTTGGATGTATATTTTTCAAATATATCGTCAAACTCATGGGCGTAGTTGAGAGACTCCGGCACCACTATCCTGAGCTCAAGCGGCTCGGACGGCCTGCGGGAAAGGAGCTTGCCGTCGATTATCATGACGATGCAGACGATGAGAGTGAACACGGCGGCGAGGGCGACATAGCCTGTTCCGCAGGCGAGCCCCACGGCCATGCAGACGAAGATGCCGGCGATCTCCCGGGCCGTGCCGGGGACGGAGCGGAAGCGCACGAGCGAGAACGCTCCGGCGACTGCGACGCCTGTGCCGATGCTGTCGTTGACGAGCATGATCACCGTTCCGACGACGGCGGGCAGGAGCATCAGAGAAAAGCCCAGACTGCGGCTCAGCCTGTTGCCGATGGAGGAGGCGCCGGCGACGGCCGCGCCCAGCGCGAGCGCCGTCAGCGTGCAGATGAGATAGGCTCCGAGAGTGAAGGTATCTGAATAAACCGGCGAGAGGAAGGAATCGAGCATTTTTTGTCGCCTCCGGAGAGAAATTTTTCATAGACCGTCCCGTATTTTGAGAAGGACGAGGGGAATAATTCGAGCTCATCAAGCTCGTCGGCGAGCCACAGCGGCATTGCCCCGATGGATTTGATCTCCATGATATATGTGTCGCTGTCCAGCAGGGGAGCGCCGGCCGAGCCCTTCTCGAGCGCGATACCCTCTCCGCGCCAGCGCGGGTTGCGGTCGAAGGTCACGCGCAGCTCCCTGTCGTCGCGGCTGACGAGCGCGAGACGCTCGCTGCTGATGAGCGCGGCGGGGACGAGATCGCCGTGGGCGTGCAGAGCCCAGTCGAGCTCGTGCATTATCTGCGTGTCCTTGGGGAGCTCCCCGCCGGCGAGGTAAGCTCTCGCCTCGGCGAGCGTCATGGTCTCTCTGCGCTTGTAGATGACCTGGTTATATTTCTTCTTGAGCTCAAGAAATACCGGTGAGTCGTCGGTCGGGGTGTTGTAGCAGCGCAGGCGGAGCTTTTCCTTGTAGAGCGGCTTTTCAATCGACGTGCGGATGAGTCTGTAATCCGGGGAATCGAAATATATGCTCTCAACGGTGCTCGGGCCGAAGTCGTCGTCCCTGAACCGGGTGCCGACGGCGTCGAGCAGGGCGTTGCGCTTCTCGACGCTGATGAGATATTTTGTCTCAACTCTTTCAAATGTGTGGATGACCTTGGTCATGCTGCCGCCTCCCTGCGAAATGAATATGGCCGCGTCTTTGTTCCTGACCACGGACTGAGGATAATGCCCTGTCCTTAAAAAAAGCTGAAAGGCGGCAGTTGTTAACAGTTTTTTCATTTTCAGTCGATTTTCTCGGATTTAAGTGTTTTTTAAGCAAGCTATAATATGGTATGATAAAATAAAGAAAACGAAAGCGGAGGTGTGAGCGTATGCGCGTGCTAATAGTATAGGACGAGAAGCGTCTGGCGATGGCGCTCAAGCAGATCATCGAGCAGCAGGGCTGGATGGCGGACGCCGTGTTTGACGGAGCCGACGGCGTGGACTACGGACTCTCGGAAATATATGATGCGATAGTGCTCGACGTTATGCTCCCCAAGAAGGACGGACGCCGGGTGGCAGCTGAGCTGCGGGAGAATAAGGTGAGCACGCCTATACTCATGCTCACGGCGCGCGATACGGTGGGCGACAAGGTGGCGGGGCTCGATTCCGGGGCGGACGACTATATGACCAAGCCCTTTGCGCCTGAGGAGCTGCTGGCCCGTCTGCGGGCGCTGCTCAGACGTCAGGGCGAGGTGGTCTCGGACGAGAGCTGCTTCGGGGACGTGACCTTCTCCGCCTCTTCGTCCACGGTGTCCTGCGGCGACAAGCAGACGCGCCTTAATTATAAGGAGGCCGAGATACTCAAGCTGCTGCTGTCGCACCCCGCAATGCTCCTCTCCAAGGACGAGATCATCACCCGCGTCTGGGGGTATGACTCCGACGCCGGCGACGGCAATGTGGAGGCCTATATGTCCTTCCTTCGCCGCAAGCTTGCGTTCATAGGCTCGACCGTGGCGATCACGGCCGTAAAAAAGCAGGGCTATATGCTCGAGGAGCACGGAAAATGATAAAGAAGCTGCGACGGAAGATAATACTTACAAATATGGCGCTCGTCGGCGCGGTGCTGCTCGCGGTGTTCGCCGTGATATGCGTCAACAGCTGGCGCATCGCCGGCACGGAGCTTGAGGGCGGCCTGGTGCGCGCCCTCAACACCGATCTTACCATGAGCATTCCCAACCAGAGCATCGGCACGCACAGGGCGGGCGATGCCGGCGCGGCGCCGGACGGGAGCTTTTCCGCGCCGGACGACGTCGCCGGTCTGAACGGGATATGGGGCAGGGACTTCAACGGCTCCTATGTCGCTACCGTGACGGTCACGGTGGACGCGGACGGAAACATTATCGAGACGCGTGAATCGGGCGCGGAGATCGACAGCGCCGTGCTCGCCGAGGCGGTGGACGCCGTACTTTCCTCCGGAAAGGACAGCGGCGCGCTTTCAGACCTTGGTCTGGCCTATATGACGCGCGAGACGCCGGGCGGTACGGTGATCGCGCTTGCGGACTCCTCCGCCCCCGGGACGGCGCTGCGCAGCGAGCTGATAAGCTCGGGCATACTCTTTCTTGCGAGCATGGCCGTGTTGCTGCTCATCAGCCTCTGGCTATCGGGTCTCGCGGTAAAGCCCGTGGCGGAGGCCTGGGACAGGCAGCGCCAGTTCGTGGCGGACGCCTCGCACGAGCTCAAGACGCCGCTCACGGTCATCCTCGCCAACAACTCCATCATGCGCTCGCATAAGAACGAGACCATAGCCTCGCAGGGTCAGTGGCTCGAGAGCACGGAGGAGGAGGCGGGGCGAATGCGCCGCCTTGTGGAGGAGCTGCTCACGCTTGCCCGCGCCGACGCCGTCAGAGCGAAGCCGGCGCTGTCAGACACGGAGCTCTCGCGCCTTTGCGAGGAGGAGCTGCTCTACTTTGAGCCGGTGGCCTTTGAAAAGGGCGTCGGCATCGACTCCGCGGTGGAGAGCGACGTCATGGCGGTCACAGAAGCGGGCTGCGTTAAGCAGATACTGCGCGTCCTGCTCGACAACGCCGTGAAATATGCGCCCGCCGGCACAGCCGTGACCGTGGCGCTCAAAAAGATCGGCTCGGGCGCGGAGATTTCCGTCAACAACCTCGGAGAGACCATAGAGCCCTCGGAGCTCGAGCACATCTTCGACCGCTTTTACAGGGGCGACAAGGCGAGGAGCGAGGGCGGCTTCGGTCTGGGGCTCTCGATCGCGCGCGATACCGCGCTTTCGATCAACGCCCGTCTCGCGGCCGAGAGCTCGCCGGAAAAGGGCACGACCTTCAGATTCACCATATAAAACGGCGAGCGCGGCGCGTTCATAAATTCGTTCCGCATTATTCAAAAAATCAGGAATTTTTGTTCATTGCCGTGTAACAAATACAGGATATCATCGGCTTGCAAAAACAAAAACGGAGGCATTCCAATGGAACCGTACGAAGATAATAAAACCCCGACCGGCGAGAGCTGGTACCCAAACGCGGATGAACCCCCAAAAGCCGAAGCGGACGGCGCGGAGCAGTCCGGAGCCGACAGCGGCGAATACCGCTTCGTCCGCCCCGACGCGGGCAAGAGCTGGCAGGACGCCGGCTACACGCCCCAGACCGAATCCACGGAGCCGCCGCGCTACTATGTGCCGGCGGATAAGCCCAGGAAGGAAAAGAAAGAAAAGAAAAGCGGCGGCACATCCTTTGCAAGAGTCGCGTGTCTGTGCCTCGCCTGCGCGCTGGTTGTCGGTCTTGCCGGCGGCGCGATGATAGGCGGCGCCATCAAAAGCGGCTCAACGGCCGCCGCGGCGGACGCCGAAACGACCACCCCCGTGCTCACCACCTCGGACGCGACGACCTCGCCCAAGGTCTCCACGGTCTCCTCCGGCACGATGACGGCGGGCGATATATATGAGCTCGGCTGCCAGCAGGTCGTCGGCATCCAGACCACCGTAACCGCCAACATCTTCGGAATGATTAGCTCCGGCTCAGTATCAGGCTCGGGCTTTATCCTCACGGAGGACGGCTATATCATGACCAACTACCACGTTGTAGAGGACGCCTATCAGGGCGGCTTCGACGTGACCGTGATGCTCTACGATGGCACCGAGTACACAGCCGAGATCGTCGGCTTCGACGACGACAACGACATAGCCGTGCTCAAGATCGACGCGACCGGCCTTGGCGCCGTTACTCTCGGCAACAGCGATTCTCTGAGCGTGGGCGACGCGGTCTACGCCATCGGCAACCCGCTCGGCGAGCTCGCCTACTCGATGTCAGACGGTATAGTTTCCGCGACCGACAGAGTTATCTCCACCGACGAGAGCACCAATATCAACATGTTCCAGCTCACAGCCGCCATTAATTCGGGCAACTCGGGCGGCCCGGTCTATGACGCCTCCGGCGAGGTCGTCGGCGTTGTCACCGCCAAATACAGCGACACCGGCGTTGAGGGACTCGGCTTCGCCATCCCGATAAACGACGCCGTAGACATAGCCAACGACATCATCACCAACGGCTATGTCACAGGCAAGGCGTATATGGGCATCGTCCCGATGGACGTCTCCGCGAGCGCCGTGCAGTATTACAACATGGTCGCCGGCGCCTATGTATACAGCGTTGAGGAGGGCACGGCCGCCGAGACCGCGGGTCTCAAGCAGGGCGACATCATCACCGAGATGGACGGCGTGACGATCAGCGATTCCTCCGAGCTGCGCGCGGCGGTCAAGACACACGGCGCGGGCGACACGGTCGATATGACCGTCTGGCGCTCCGGCGAGTATATGACGGTTACCATCACCTTCGACGAGGAGCAGCCGGAGACCGTTACCGAGAATGGCGACGGAACGGAGACCGCAAGCCCCTACTCCAACGGCACCTACGGCGATGGGCAGATCCAGCAGTATATTCCCGGCTACGGCTACGCGGGATAATAATCTCCCACGGGAGTTTAAATAATACTGATTTTTCCCCTCTCTTTT
>CAYNMN010000098.1:5136-6844 GCA_964398305.1 uncultured Oscillospiraceae bacterium | reverse complement strand
GGGCTTTAAAATTATGCTGTTTAGCTCAGACGAGCTCGATGACGGCCATCTCGGCGGCGTCGCCGCGGCGGGGGCCGATGCGGGTCACACGGGTGTAGCCGCCGGCACGCTCAGCGTACTTGACGGAGACCTCGTCGAAGACCTTTTTTGCAACATCCTCGCGGGTGATGAAGGACAGCGCCTGACGATAGGCCGCCATATCCTTCTGCTTGCCGAGGGTTATCATCTTCTCGGCGAGGGGCTGTATCTCCTTGGCGCGGGTGTAAGTGGTCTCCATGCGGCCGGAATCGAGAAGATCCGTGACCTGCTGACGGAGCATCGCCATGCGCGCCTCGGTAGGCTTGCCGAGCTTTCTTGTACCGGGCATTTCAATTCCTCCTATCGGCGGATCGCTCCGCCTTACTGGTTATTGGGGTTGTTGTCGTCGCTGGCCAGGGACAGACCCATCATGGCGAGCTTATGCTCGACCTCCTCAAGGGACTTGCGTCCGAGGTTGCGGACCTTTATCATTTCGTCCTGGGTCTTGCTTATCAGGTCCTCGACGGTGTTGATGTTTGCGCGCTTGAGGCAGTTGAAGCTCCTGACCGAGAGATCAAGCTCCTCGATCGTCATCTCAAGCACCTTGTCGCGCTGCGTCTCTACCTTCTCCACGACCGTGGACTTGCTGCCGACGGTGTCGGAGAGATCGGTGAAGAGCGTGAAGTGGTCGACAAGGATCTTCGCGCCGAGCGACAGAGCGTCGCGCGGAGCTATGGTCCTGTCCGTCCAGACCTCTATGGTCAGCTTATCGAAGTCCGTCTGGTTGCCTACACGGGTGTTTTCCACCGTGTAGTTCACCTTCAGGACGGGGGTGTAGATGGAATCCACCGGGATCGTGCCGATGACAGTCTGCGCTGTCTTGTTGCGGTCGGCCGGGACATAGCCGCGGCCGTGATCGAGCACGAGCTCCATCGAGAGCGAAGCCTCCGGCCCCAGAGTCGCGATGTGCAGCCCGGGGTTGAGCACCTCTACCTCGCCGTCGGCCTTGATATCGCCGGCGGTCACCTCACACTCGCCCGCCGCCTCGATATAGACGGTCTTGGGCTCGTCGGAATGCAGTCTGGCGACTATGCTCTTGACATTGAGGACTATCTCGGTGACGTCCTCACGCACTCCGGGGATGGTGGAAAACTCATGCTGGATGCCGGCTATTTTGATCGACGTTACCGCCGTGCCGGGCAGCGAGGACAATAAGACTCTGCGCAGAGAGTTACCCAGCGTCGTGCCGTAGCCGCGCTCCAACGGTTCAATAACATACTTGCCGTAGGAATCGTCCATCGGGGTCTCGATACATTCGATGCGCGGCTTTTCTATTTCAATCATGTGAACTAACCCTCCTTCATATAATCGCGCTCAGGCGGAGCGCTGTGTTGTCACATACCAATTGAGGGTTTGAGCGCTTACTTGGAATACAGCTCGACGATGAGATGCTCTTCTATCGGCATGTCGATGTCTTCCCTCGCCGGGACGGCGACGACCTTCGCGATCATGTTCGCGGCGTCGTACTCCAGCCACTTGGGAGGCTGACGATAGGCGTTGGCCTCGGTGTTGGCCTTGATCTTCTCAAGACCGCGGCTGGACTCCTTGGGAGTGATGACCATGCCGGGCTTGACCTGGAAGCTCGGAATGTTGACCTTGCGGCCGTTTACGGTGAAATGCCCGTGGTTGA
>CAYNMN010000098.1:3615-5126 GCA_964398305.1 uncultured Oscillospiraceae bacterium | reverse complement strand
GACGCGCCTCGCGGCGGGTCATGGCGAAGCCCAGACGGAAAACGACGTTGTCCAGGCGGCGCTCAAGCAGGCTCATCAGATTGGCGCCTGTGACGCCGGGCATCTGAGCGGCCTTGAGATAGTAGGAATGGAACTGCTTCTCCAGTACGCCGTAGATGAACTTGACCTTCTGCTTCTCGTTGAGCTGCATGCCGTACTCGCTCTGCTTGCGGCGGACATTGGCCTTTGGGTTGCGGATGGTGTCCATCTTGGTTTTGCCGGTATAGCCCATGGAAGCGGGAGTAACGCCCAGCGCCTTGGCGCGCTTTACGATGGGCTGTGTGTTCTTAGCCATAATTAATCCTCCCTTTCCTTAGACGCGGCGGCGTTTCGGCGGACGGCAGCCGTTGTGGGGTATCGGCGTAACGTCCTTTATCATCGTGACCTCAAGACCTGCGGTCTGGAGCGCGCGGATAGCCGCTTCACGTCCCGAGCCGGGACCCTTGACAAAGACCTCTACGGTCTTGAGTCCGTGCTCCATGGCCGCCTTTGCGGCGGTCTCGGCCGCTGTCTGGGCGGCGAAGGGAGTGTTCTTCTTGCTGCCGCGGAAGCCCATGCCGCCGGCGGAAGCCCAGGAGATGGCGTTGCCGAAGGTATCGGTGATCGTCACCATGGTGTTGTTGAAGGAGGAGCTGATATGCACCTGGCCCTTCTCGATGTTCTTGCGTTCTCTGCGGCGTGTACGGACCTTCTTCTTCGCCGCGTTTCCTGCTGCTGCCATTTACATATCCCTCCCTTACTTCTTCTTATTGGCCATCGTGCGCTTCGGACCCTTGCGGGTACGCGCGTTGGTCTTGGTGCGCTGGCCGCGGACGGGAAGTCCCATCCTATGGCGGCGGCCACGGTAGCAGCCGATCTCAGTCAGTCTTTTGATGTTCATCGAAACTTCTCGGCGCAGGTCGCCCTCCACCGTGAAGTTGTGGTCGATGCACTCGCGGATCTTGGACTCGTCCTCATCGGTGAGGTCCTTCACACGGGTGTCGGGATTAATGCCTGTAAGTTCGATGATTTTTTTCGCGCTTGTCCTGCCGATTCCGTAGACATAAGTGAGGCCTATTTCTATCCTCTTGTCCTTGGGCAGGTCAACGCCGGCTATACGTGCCATCTTTCGCAATCATTCCTTTCAATGATTTCTCCGCGCTTTTTTTCGCCGCGGAAGCTTGGTTCCCGCCGGAGGGGAGCCTCCAGGCGCGCGGGGTGTTTTTTTGCTGCGGAATCAGCCCTGACGCTGCTTATGCTTGGGGTTCTCACAGATCACCATGACTTTGCCGTGGCGCTTGATCACCTTGCACTTTTCGCACATGGGCTTGACCGAGGGTCTAACTTTCATTGGTCTTACCTCCTACTTGCTTCTCCAGGTTATCCTGCCGCGGGTGAGGTCATAGGGGCTCATCTGCACCGTGACCTTGTCGCCGGGGAGAATCCGGATAAAATGCATGCGAAGCTTGCCGGATATATGAGCCAGGATGGTG
>CAYNMN010000098.1:0-3605 GCA_964398305.1 uncultured Oscillospiraceae bacterium | reverse complement strand
ATTCTGAGCTTACCGGATATGTGGGCCAGTATTACATGGCCGCCGCCGATGTCCACATTGAACATCGTGTTGGGCAGGGACTCGACGACCGTGCCCTCAAGCTCGATTACATCGTCTTTTGCCAAGCTCGTCAACCTCCTTGGTTTTCTGGCACGTTCTTCATATGTCGTCCGCCATTGTGAGTATTTCCGGCTCGCCGTCCGTGATGAGTACGCTGTTCTCATAGTGCGCGGAAAGACTGCCGTCCTTCGTGACAACCGTCCACTCGTTGTCGAGCACGCGGATGTCATAGTCCCCGGCCGTGACCATCGGCTCTATCGCTATGGTCATGCCCTTGACGAGCCGCGGTCCGTGACCGGGCGTGCCGTAGTTGGGAACCTCCGGGTCCTCGTGCATGTCGCGCCCCACGCCGTGTCCGACATAAGCGCGAACTACCGAAAAGCCGTTGGCCTCAACATAGGTCTGGATGGCGTGGCCGATGTCGCTGATGCGCTGGCCGGCCCTGACCATGCCGAGCCCCTCAAAGAAGCTCTTGCGCGTGACGTCGATCAGGCGCTTCGCCTCTGCCGAGATCTCGCCGCACGGCACCGTGCAGGCACAGTCGCCGACAAAGCCGCCCTTGGTGGCGCCGACGTCGATGCTGACGATGTCGCCCTCACGCAGCGCACGCTCTCCCGGAATGCCGTGGATGATTTCCTCGTTCACCGAGATGCACACGCTGCCGGGAAAACCGCCGTAGCCCAGAAATGTGGGTATGCCGCCGTTCTTTTCGATGAACCTGCGGACCTCGCGGTCGATCCTCCCAGTTGTAACGCCGGGCTCGACCATCTGGCTTGCAAGCGTCCGGGCGGCCGCCGTGAGACGGCCGGCCTCGCGCATACGTTCGATCTCTCCGGGTGTCTTGATTATGATCATTCTCAGATCCCCAGAGTACCGAAGACAACTGCCGTGGTCTCCTCGATCGTGGGCTGGTTATCGACGGTTTTGAGCTTGCCTCTCGCGGCATAGAACGCCTTGAGCGGCTCAGTCTGCTCGTGATAGACCCCGAGGCGGGCCTTCACCGTCTCCGGCGCGTCGTCCTTGCGGATGGTCAGCTCGCTGCCGCAGAGGTCGCAAACGCCCTCCCGCTTGGGCGGGTTGGCCTTCACATGGAAGGTGGCGCCGCATTTTGTGCAGGTGCGGCGGCCGGACATTCGCTCGATTATCGTCTCGTCCGCTATCTCGATGGACAGCGCGGTGTCGATATCGACGCCGCCGGCCTCGAGAGCCTCCGCCTGCGGGATGGTCCTGGGCACGCCGTCAAGGATGAAGCCGCCGGCGCAGTCGGCCTCGGCAAGGCGCTCCTTGATGATGCCGATTATGACCTCATCGGGAACGAGCCTGCCGGAGTCTACATACTCCTTGGCCTTCAGACCCACGGGGGTGCCGTTCTTCATTGCTGCGCGCAGGATATTGCCTGTCGATATGGTGGGGATACCGAGCTTGCGGCTGAGTATCTCCGCCTGCGTTCCCTTGCCCGCTCCGGGGGCTCCCAAAAGGATGAGCTTCATATCGTCGCGCCTCCTATCAATCCAGGAAACCCTTATAGTTGCGCATGAGCATCTGTGCCTCCACGGCTCTGACGGTCTCAAGTGCAACGCCGACGACTATGATTATCGACGTTCCGCCGAGAGATATACCCGTGAGCTCCGCGGCAGAGCTGAAAGCGCCTATAAGAATGGGTGTTACGGCGACTATGCTCAGATAGATGGCGCCGAAAAGCGTGATCTTATTGAGCACCTTGCGGATAAAGTCGCTCGTGGGCTTGCCGGGACGGTAGCCCGGAATAAACCCGCCGTTCTTCTTGAGGTTGTTGCTGACTTCTATGGGGTCGAACTGGATGGTGGAATAGAAGTAGCTGAAGAAGATTATCAGCAGGAAATAGAGTATCGCATAGGTGATGGAATCGGTGTCGAAAAACTTGACGAAGTTGTACCAGCCCGTGCCCTCTACCGAAGCGTTCGGCACAAAAGCGCCGATGGTTGCGGGCAGAGACGCGATCGACTGCGCGAAGATGATGGGCAGAACGCCGGACATATTCACCTTCATGGGAAGGCTGGAAGACGCTTGGAGTACTGCACCGGTATCCTTCGCTCGGCGTCGTTGACGATTACAATAAGAACAATCATCAACAGCGCACCCACAAGCATCAGCACCTCGAGCCACCAGCGCAGCTTGCCGGCAGACACGTTCGAGATCATGGTGATGAGACTGGCGGGGAAACGGGAAACGATGCTCGCGAACAGGATGATGGAAATGCCGTTGCCTATGCCGAACTCGGTTATCTGCTCGCCGAGCCACATGATGAGCGCAGAGCCCGCCATGAAGGTCATGATGATGACCGTCGCGGCCCAGATGCCCGTGCCGTCGTCCGTCAGCAGTCCGTTGTTCTTGATGAGCATATAGTAGGCAAAGCCCTGAAGAAGGCCGATGCCGACCGTGGTATAGCGGGTGATGGACGCGATCTTCTTGCGGCCCTCCTCGCCGCCTTCCTTCTGCAGCCGCTCAAGCGCCGGGATGGCGATGGTGAGCAGCTGGATGATGATGGAGGCGTTGATATACGGCTGTATGGAGAGCGCGAAGATCGTGGCTGTGGAGAACGAGCCGCCGGACATGACGTTCCAGAGTCCGAGGACGGTGTTCTGCAGGGAGCTGAAGTAAGAGCTCAGAAGATTGGTATCGACATACGGTACCGGCACGGCATTGCCAAGACGGTAAATGAGGATGATGAAGAGCGTAAAGAGCATCTTGCGACGCAGCTCCTCTATCCTCCATGCGTTTCTGAGCGTTTGTAACACTTATACCACCTCGGCCTTTCCGCCCGCCGCCTCGATCTTCTGTTTGGCGGACTCGGAGAAGGCGGACGCCTTGACAGTCAGCTTCCTGGTGATCTCGCCGTTGCCGAGGATCTTGACGCCATTGACGCACTTGGAGAGCACGCCCTCGTCGAGCAGGAGCTGCGCATCGACCTCGGTGCCGTCCTCAAATTTGTTGAGAACCGAGACGTTGACGGATTCGAGAGGCTTGGCGAAAATGTTGTGGAACCCGCGCTTGGGTATTCTGCGGGCGAGGGGCATCTGGCCGCCCTCAAAGCCAACGCGGACGCCGCCGCCGCTGCGGGCGTTCTGGCCCTTGTTGCCGCGCCCGGCCGTGGTGCCGTTTCCGGAGGACTGGCCTCTGCCGCGTCTCTTGGAGACGTGGGTGCTGCCCTCGTTGGGAGAAAGGTCACTGATTTTCATTGCGTACCCTCCTTATTCTTCCGTGACGGAGATAAGATAGCTTATCTGAGCGATCTTGCCCCGCGTCTGGGGATTGTCGGGCTGCACGGTCTCGTTGCCGATCTTGTGCAGACCGAGAGAATTGGCGGTCGCGATGTGCTTGTCGTGACGACCGTTGAGGCTCTTGACGAGCGTTATCTTAAGATTAGCCATGTCTCGCGCCCCCTTAACCCAGGATCTCGCCGGCGGTCTTGCCTCTGACGGCGGCGACCTGCTCGGCGTTGCGCAGAGACTTGAGGCCTTCCATGGTGGCGGCCACTACGTTCTGCGAGTTATTGGAACGCAGGC
>CAYNMN010000097.1:1272-6875 GCA_964398305.1 uncultured Oscillospiraceae bacterium | reverse complement strand
AACAAAATTAAATAAAAATAAAAATAAAAAAGAAAAAATAGAATTAAAAAATAAAGAAAATGAAGAAGCAATAGGACATATGTGTGAAGAAGAACACTGTCACTGCAATGAAAAAGGAATTCTGGGCTGCACACGATGCGTTCCACACATCAATGGAGAGCGGTGCGAAAAATGCCGTTGAGTATAATATTTGCGTGCCGGGCGAAAAGATCTCTGATATGGTCACATTCGTCGGTGATCTCGGAGAAGAGAAAGAACTGAGAGTTATGACTTACGCCCATGCGGGCAGCGGAGGTATGCATATCCATGCTGTTTCCGACTGCTCAAAGGAAAAGTTCGCCGAGACTCTTGCCGGCGTATCCGGAGCGATTTATACAAAATGCCGTGAGCTTGGCGGCAATATTCGCGGAGAATACGGATACGGATATGCGAAAAAGAGCTTTCTTAGCGATGATGAGCGCAGCAGTTTTGCGGCCATTAAAAAAGTGTTTGATCCTCATAACATCCTGAACAGAGGAAAGGTGATAGACTGAATGCTGAAAATACTTTGCTGCGTAAAACAGGTTCCGGATGTGGATCAAATGCGAATGGATCCGGAAACCGGAAATCTCATCCGTGCAGGAGTGCCTGCGATACTAAATCCTAACGATGCGAATGTAGTTTCTGCGGCTCTTAAGGTAAAAGAGACATACGGCGGCGAGATCACGCTAATAACAATGGGGCCTCCAAATGCGGAGGCGGTGTTGCGCGAGTGCCTGGCAGTTGGAGCGGACAAGGCCGTTCTTGTTACCGACAGAGCTTTCGGAAACGCGGATACTCTCGCTACAAGCTATTCAATTATGGCCGCCGCCGGAACTCAGAACAAGTATGATATGATATTCTGCGGTAAGGAATCCCTTGACGGCGCCACTGGCCAGATGGGCGCCCAGCTTGCGCAGCGGTTCGGTACTGCTCAGGTAACCTCTGCACTGCTTATCAAAGAAGTGAACGAGCAGACAGCAACCGTTGTTGTCGATCGCGAGATGGAGGATGGAGTGGAGACCGTGGAAGTAAAGCTGCCATGCCTCTTCACCGTAGAGAAACAGAATTATCCCGTTCGCGTGCCGAATCTGAAGGGCAAGATTGCGGCAAAGAAGGCAGAGGTCATTACTGTTACATCGGATGATATTCCGGGACTGGACAGAAGCCGCATTGGAGATGCGGGCTCGCCCACAAAGGTTCCGCGTATGTTTCCGCCCGTGCTTCCGGAGCCCGGTGTTATCATTGATGCGGGAAGCGTTAAAGCAAGCGTGGCAGAGCTTCTGCGCATAATGGCGGAATGAAGGAGTTGACGCGAATGGATAAGACTAACTATAAAAATATGTGGGTGCATATAGAGCATGACGGCGAAAAAGTCGGCGCGGTTGCTCTGGAACTGTGCTGCGAAGTCAGAAAACTCTGCGATGCATCGGGAGATAAGTTGGTTGCCGTTATTGCAGGTCAGCTCCCTGAGACCGAGATCGACAGAATAGAGGACTGCGGTGTTGACACGATCATTGAGGTAGGGGGTACCGGCCGAGACAGATACAGCACCGAGGCTTATTCAGATCTTTATGTCAAACTCTCCGAAAAGTACCGGCCGTCCGCGGTGTTTGTCGGGGCTACGGTGAATGGAAGAGACTTTGCCCCACACTTTGCGGCGCGCTTAGAGACGGGGTGTACCAGCGACGCCACAGAGCTTATATTCAATCACGAGACCTCGGATATTGAGTTTGTGGAACCTGCCGCCGGAGGAAAGATCATGGCGGTAATCACTATCCCTACACTTCGCCCGCAGGTTGGCACTATTCGTCCGGGCACCTTCAAGATCATGCCTGTCGGGAAAAAGAGCGATGTAGAGCGCGTACATGAGGAGATCATCTTTCCGGAGGATAGCATTCGGAGCCGGGTGATCGAGTATCGCGCAAACACTTTCGACCCCGAACTGGCTATTGACAACTGTGAAACTATTGTTTGCGTAGGAAATGGCGTGAAGGAAGAGAGCCTGTATAAATACAAAGAGCTTGCGAAGCTGCTGGGTGGCAAACTGGCCGGAACGAGACCTGTTGTTGATCGTGAACTGCTTCCGGGTAAGCTTCAGGTCGGACAATCCGGTGTTATGATAAAACCGAAGCTGTATATCGGATTTGGCGTTTCCGGAGCTGTCAACCATGTCACCGGCGTTGATGCGGATAAGTTTGTTGCGGTGAATAAGGACCCGGACGCTCCGATCTTTAATTACTGTGATTACGGCATAGTCGGGGACATGGATGAGGTGTGCGAGGCTATGCTTTCCGCTCTTAAGGTATAGCGGTATGTGTAGGCTGGAAAAGATTACGGAAGGACTTTGGACATTCCCCATTGTCCTTCCGGACAATCCGCTCAAATGGCTCAACTGTTATGTGATAAAGCCCGTAAACGGAAGAAACCTGGTTATCGATACCGGATTTAACCGCGAGGAGTGTCTGACGTCGCTGCTTCGGGGCATGGAAACGCTGAATCTGACGCCGGAAAACACCGATGTTTTTCTCACGCATATGCACGCTGACCACACAGGAAACGCGGCGGCGCTGCAGGCCAGAGGATACAGACTCATGATGAGTGAGACCGACTATGGTATACTTGCCGGTGAAATCGAGGGCGGTTGGTCTGAGGTCAGGATAAGAGCGGCGGACGAGGGAATGACAGGGGAGATGATTAAAGGGATTTTCCAAGACAATCCAGCGGTTGTCTATCGCTCTGATATATTTTCGGCGGAATTCGTGCGCGGCGGAGATCGTCTGTCCTATGGAGATTATGAGCTGCTGTGTATTGACACGCCGGGCCATACGCCTGGACATATGTGCTTGTATGAGGTCAACAAAAAGATAATGTTTCTGGGCGATCATGTACTGTTTGATATAACTCCGAATATCTGCGCTTGGTCGCAGGTCGATGATTCTCTTGGATTGTATCTCGACAGTCTCAGGCGGATCAGCGAATTCGATGTTTCCATTGCGCTTCCGGGGCATCGTTCCACCGGGGAAATAAGCATGAATAAGCGCATAGAAAAACTAATTGACCATCACTCGCGCAGACTTAAAGAAGTAGAGAGCATTATCGGCGGAGCCGGTGAGATCAACGCGTATGATATATCAGGTCATATGACCTGGCGAATAAGAGCGAGGAACTGGAATGATTTTCCGCCCGCGCAAAAATGGTTTGCGTTTGAAGAAACGCTGGCACATCTGGATTATTTAACAAAAACCGGCAGAATATGCCGAAGAACAGGCGAAAACGGGAGAATAACCTATACACTAAAATTATCAAAGCAAAAAAAATACTGCCTAATTCTTTTTTGAGGTGACAAAGTGAAAATAGCTGTATGTTTCAAAATAATACCCGAAGAAACGGGAATAACCATTAACGACGACAAGACGCTTGATATCAGCAAAGCGAGCCTTGAAATCAGTACTTACGACTGCAATGCAATGGAAGCCGCCGCCAGGGTTGCAGCCGGAATAGATGGCTGCGAATTCGTGGCGATCACAGCCGGCGGAGAAAAAGTTGAGAACAGCAAAATGAAAAAGGCCGCGCTCTCAAGAGGACCAACGGCGCTTTATGCGGTAAAGAATGATAAGCTGGACAATGCAGACGCCTGCACAGTTGCGCTGGCACTCAAAGGGGAGATAGAGAAGCTGGGCATAGATCTCGTAATATGCGGCGAAGGATCGGGAGATATGTACTCCCAGCAAACTGGGAACCTGCTCGGTGCAATGATGGGAATACCTGCGGTAAACGCCGTGTCGAAGATTGAATACACGGACGGCAAATTGCGGGTTGAACGTACAATCGAAGACGGAACCGAAATACTGGATCTGAGTCTGCCCGCTGTGCTCACGGTCACCAGCGACATTGTACCGGCAAAAATACCCAGTATGAAGGATATTATGGGCGCGGGCAAAAAGCCCGTGACAATGGAGAGCGCGGATGCGGTCGGCACAGAAGGCGTCAGGACTGTAAGTGTTCTTGCTCCTGAGCAGACAGACAGAAGGAAGATTGTCGTGAAGGGCGACTCCGAGGAGTCCATCGCGGAGTTTTATGAAAACATTCGCAGGCTGATAGTGTAAGGGGTATGTGTGATGAATAAATTAAAAAATGTCTGGGTTGTTGCAGCGGATAACTCCGTGGCCGAGCTTACAGCCGGTGCGGCGGAGCTGGGAGAAAATGTTGTTCTTACATATGCAGGGGACAGAAATGCAGCGGTTAATGCCGATACGGCGTTTTATCTTGGCGCCCTGGGAACCGAGAACAGTTTCATATGCTATATCCCCGCGCTGCTTGAGTTGATTAAAGAGGCGGCGCCGGATCTTGTGTTAATGGACTCATCAAAGAATGGCAGACTCATCGCCGCATATATCGCAGCGGCGTTTGGCACATCTGTTCAGGCGGATGCGGCTGAGGTGACGGTCGTTCATGGAGCCGTTCAGACAAAGCGCATGATATACGGCGGGAGCGCCTTCAAGACTGAGCTGTCGGACAAGACTGCGGTAGTCTGTGCCAGTGCCGGTGTTTTTGAGACGTCGGAAACAGTTCCGGCTGCAAGGATTATCGACGTCGATGCACGCTGTGACGGCAGAGTGAGATTCATTCAGAAAGAAGAGAAAACAGAGGTCTCCGTCAACCTTGCTGCAGCAAAACGCGTCGTCGGAATAGGACGCGGCTTGAGCGAAGAAAGCGATCTGGAGCTTTGCCGGGAATTCTGCAAGACATTGGGTGCGGAAATGGGCTGTTCCCGCCCCATCTCCGAGGAGAAAAAGTGGCTTCCCACAGCGAGTTATATAGGCGTCTCCGGAGCAATGATAAAGCCCGACTTTTACTTTGCCATAGGTATATCCGGCCAGATTCAGCACGTTGTGGGCGCTTCGGAGTCTGGAGTGATAATTGCCGTTGACAAAAATGAAGCTGCCCCGATATTTAATTATTGTGACTATGGTATAGTAGGGGATCTTAGGAAAATTATCCCGACTCTTACGAAACTCATTAAGGAATAACAGCCCCCCCCGGTCGCGGGAGGACCATCTAAGTTTCATCAAGCAAAAGCGCAATCAAGAAAAAAGTTAGAATATTTGGCTGCCGCTTCATCATTGAAACGGCAGCCGTTCTAATGTATATAGCGCAAACTGTTCTTTGTCAACTGTATCGAGATGGACGTTCGCCGTGGAATAGTAGATGCGCAGGGACATATTTTGACTGCCCCTATGGGTGGATTTGAAAGCGGAAGGCCTTTTGGCACGCTTAAGTATGATAACATATTTACATTCCATTATGGGTGGATTTGAAAGCGAAGGAGAATAACAATGCAAGACTTTGTACCACTATTTACATTCCATTATGGGTGGATTTGAAAGAACGGAATAGATCAGGTCCTTGAACACCAGTATTTCCCTGACGCGGGGCTGTTGTAGGATCTCCCACAATGAGTCGTATTTTTCCTTTTTTGCAAGGTAATACTTTTCGTCCTTTATGTCAGAGATCATGTCCTCTGTCGGCGCTGTGATTCCGGTTCGTCGGGCAAGGATTTCGTATCCGGATTTGTAGCTGTT
>CAYNMN010000097.1:0-1262 GCA_964398305.1 uncultured Oscillospiraceae bacterium | reverse complement strand
GTTTTTCAGCAGCATGTCCGAAAACTCCTTGTACGCGGCGTCAACATCCTTCTTCCACTGCTTTCCATCCACATCCGGCTCGGCGTACAGCGCGTCCAGTCTGCCCTTTTGCCCCATAACGCGTTCGTGCTTTGTGGCGGAGCCGAGATAATACACCATCGCGCCGACGAAGAGCTCGCCGAGATCTCTGTTTTGCAGGAACTCGTTGCTCACATATAGACTTTGCCCTTCGATCACATAGTCCTTTCCCTCGGTGCAGCCACCGCAAAAGACGTCGGCATATCGAAAAATTCTGAGAAGTCCAACGACGCCGGCGTTGAATAGAAAGTCGTTCAGAAGAAGCTCGGTGTAGCCTTTCATAGCCATGTCTATCCTCCTATGACCGTACAAAAGCCGAAGCCCATGTCTCGTCGGGACCCCATGCCGCTTTTTATCAGCCTGTCGAGCACCGGCGGCTCCGCCGAGATGCGATAGGTGCCCAATGAGCTCCTGATGTTCGTCCCGAAGCAGCGAACGACCGTCTTTTTCGGGACGACGGCCTGGATAGAAACGTTGACGTCCCAGCCAAGCTGTCTGCCGGTGATATGGTTGAAGCAATCAGAAAACTCGGGATCGTCATAAGTGTAATACCGATCCGGACTGCCCCGCTTGTGCTCTCTGACGACAAGAGGGCTGACGAGCTTGACGACGGCTGTGCCGCCCCTGTACTCCGGGTGAGGAGTGATGCGAACAGACATGATTCTGATCGTCCCGTTTTCGCTCAGCGGGTGCGTATAGCCGCGACTTCTGCTGAAGGCGTTGTAGAATAGCAGCGTCAGGCGCTCGTCCGCAGATGAGATGCTCAACAGCACGTTTGGGAGCGCAAACGTCATACGCTCACCTGAAAATTTGGGATCGGAAAACTTTACCGCAAAGGTGAAGTCCTTCTGCGCATTACCGTTCTCATACATATCGGCGTAATCCTCGGGATAATGCTTTTCAAGAACGGCCTTGAACAGGCTCAGGATTGTCGGCCGATAGTCTGAGGGCAGGCTCTTCTTCTCGATGCAAAGCGAAATTTCTACAATCATCTGAGTATCCCCCCTTTGTTTTATGGTTTTGTGTCTGCTGCCTGAGTTCGGTCAGCCCAAATGCGGCGCCTTCGTTGACAGAAGCCGGCTCGCCGGCGCCCAAGGTTTTTCACATATCACCTCCGCATATCTCCAAGATATCGTCTATCGGCAGCTTCATGCCGGATTTCATAATGACAACGCGCTCGTACT
>CAYNMN010000096.1:0-6918 GCA_964398305.1 uncultured Oscillospiraceae bacterium | reverse complement strand
TTGTTGATTAAAAGAATGTCGCCACGGGCTGATCGGGGGCTTCGGCCTTCTCTACGCTTATCGCGTTGAGCACCGGGCCCTCGCGGCCATAGGCCTTGTGGAATTTGTACTCCATCCTTGCCGTGACCCTCGCCCAAGAGTCGCGCGGCATCTTCGCCGCGTCCTCCCAGACGCAGATGAAGCCCATGAACTGGATGTCCGCCTCGCAGCAGGTCATGACGTTTCTGCCGACAACGAAGCTGCCGGCGGGCACGCCCTTTTTGATGAGGCAGCGTCCGAGAAAGCTCACCGTGCGCCCGTCGTATTTCTTGGTCTCCTCGGAAACGTCCCGGTAGAAGATCGCGAAATCGTCGTCGTGTATCTCCACCACCGGCGCGTTGATGTCGAAGGGCAGGGGATCCTTTATGTCGTCGTACTCCACCGTGCCGTCGGCCTGCTCATAGGCGATGTCCGAGCGGCGGGAGGCGGCGCGCACGATCTTGTGGAAGGGCAGCTTGTCGTCGTCCTTTACCCAGCGATTGAACACCACGAGCTCCGCGCTCTTGAGCTTGTCATAGCACTGCTGGCGCATATTGGCGTTATAGCTCAGAAAGGTGGCGGAGTCGGCAAACATGAACTCCTGCGCGACCATCCAGCTCGGCGGCAGCGCGTTATAGAGCGTGTCGAGCAGCCACATGCCGTTGTACTCGACCATCACGCGCTCCGCGCGGCAGTCCCGCGCCCATTCGAGCAGGTTTTTGGCGGTTAGCTCGGTCTCGCTCTCCACCAAATGCATACGCACGTTGTGGCCGGAGAACTCGTCCGGCTCGTATTCCTCCACACCCTCCTCGCAGATGAGCAGAAGCGTGCGCTCGCCCGTGTTGAAGCGCTTGTCCTCAAGCGTCTCCTGTATGAACTTTGTCTTGCCGGCCTCAAGAAACCCCGTGAAAAGGTATACCGGCACATCCGGCGCCTTAGCCAATGTTGAACAGCTCCTTCAAAGCGGCCTCGTCCGTCTTGGCGCCAATGACGCACAGCCTGCCGGTGGGCTTGGGAGTGCCGCGCCTTATCTCGTGCTCGCCGGGGACGTAGTCGAAGAATATCCAGCCCTCGCCGTCCGCCGAGTCCACATAGCCCTTGGAGCGAAGTATCTGGCCGTACCCGCCGGTGTCGAGCGCCTCGAGCGCCGCCCTGATCTCCGCCTCGCCGTACTTGCGCGGAGTCTCGACGCCCCAGCTCGTGAAGGCCTCGTCGGCGTCGTGGCCGTGGTGGTGATGGTGGTGGCCGCAGGAGCAGACCTCGCCGTCCTCATGCTCATGCTCGTGCTCGTGCTCGTGGTCATGGTGGTGCTCGTGGTCATGGTCATGGCAGCACTCGTCGTGCTCGTGCTCGTGGTCATGGTGGTGGTGCTCATGGTCATGGCAGCAGCACTCGTCGTGCTCGTGGTCATGGTCATGGTGGTGATGCCCGTGGTCATGGCAGCACTCGTCATCATCATCGTCATCGTCATCCTCGGCCGCGAGGCGGTCGAGCTCGGCCGTCAAGCTGTCCTCACGCTCCATGACGGCGCGCAGGGCCTTGCCGTCAAGCTCGTCCCAGGGGGTGGTGACGATGGTGGCGTCGGCGTTCCTGCTCCGCAGCAGCGCGACGCATTCGGCGAGCTTTTCGGCCTTCATGCCGGCCGTGCGGGACAGGACGATGGTGCCGGCGTTCTCGACCTGGTTATTCCAGAATTCGCCGAAGTTTTTCATATACATCTTCGCGCGCGTGGCGTCCACAACGGTGGTGAAGCTGCCGGGGACGAGCTCGGGGTCGCCCACGCCCTGAACGGCGAGGATAACGTCCGAAAGCTTGCCGACGCCGGAGGGCTCTATGAGCACGCGGTCGGGGGCGATCTCGGCCTTGACCTTCTTGAGCGC
This sequence comes from uncultured Oscillospiraceae bacterium, assembly GCA_964398305.1. GTDB lineage: Bacteria > Bacillota > Clostridia > Oscillospirales > Oscillospiraceae > Scatomorpha. Next base: position 5,020 of record CAYNMN010000096.1, on the reverse strand, counting down.
CTCGGCAAAGTCGCCCACGAGCGAGCAGCAGATGCAGCCCGAGCTCATCTCCTTGATCTCTATGCCGGCCTCGGCGAGAAAGCCGCCGTCCACCGCTATGTCGCCGAACTCGTTTTCGATGAGCACGAGCTTTTCGCCGGCGTAGGCCTCGGCAATGAGCTTTTTGATGAGCGTCGTTTTTCCGGCGCCCAAAAAGCCGGAAAAGATATCGATTTTTGTCATTGGTGATTCTTCCTTTATCTTCAATACATTTGTGTTATTGACACAGTTAGTTATTTTAACACCTCGCGTCAATATGGTCAACAGCTTACAGAAACGCCCGGTCGATATGCACCTTGGGGTGGGCGGTGCTCCAGTTGCTGTGGACTATATCTTCTATGCGCGTCTTGATCTCGGCGCCGGAGTCCAAAAGATCCTGCGGCAGCACGGCGTCGAAAATGACGTTGGTGTGCGTGGGGCCGTCGACTATTCGGAAGTCGTGTATCGTTATGCGCGGGTCGATGTCCTTGACGGCCTCGGCGACGACCGCGCGCATTTCGCTGGTCTTGTTGTCGTCGGTGCTGATGGGATCCATGTGAATGACCGCCGTGCAGCCGAGCTCCTTTCCGAGCTCGTATTCGATGGTGTCGATCGTGTCGTGCAGCTCGAAGACGTTGCCGCTGCCCGGCACCTCGGCGTGGAGGCTGATGATGAGCCGGCCGGGGCCGTAGTCATGGACTATGAGATCGTGGATGTTGAGCACCTCGGAGTGCGACATGACTATGCGCTCGATGCTCTGCACGAGCTCCGCGGAGGGCGGGTTGCCGAGCAGGGGACTGATGGCGTCCTTCGCGGCCATGAAGCCGGAGTATATGATGAACAGCGCCACCGCCGCGCCGACCCAGCCGTCGAGATTCACGGAGGTGAAGCGGCTTATGAGCACGCAGATGAGGACGGCGGAGGTGGAGACCACATCGCTGATGCTGTCTACCGCCGTCGCGCTCATGCCGGGGGAATTGATGTGCTTCCCGACGCTTTTGTTATAGGCGTACATATAGAGCTTCACGAGTATCGAGAGCGCGAGTATCACCATGGGCAGCAGCGAGGCGTCCATCGGCGTGGGGGTGAGGATCTTTTCTATCGAGCTGCGCGCAAGCTCTACGCCCACGACGATGATCACGACCGCCACCGCGACGCCGGAGAGATATTCTATCCGGCCGTGGCCGAAGGGGTGCTCGGCGTCGGGCCGCGCGGCGGCGAGCCGGAAGCCGAGGAGCGTTATAACGGACGAGCCGGCGTCGGTGAGGTTGTTGAAGGCGTCCGCCGTGATGGCGATGGAGCCGGAGACGACGCCCGCTATGTACTTAAACGCGAACAGCAGTATGTTCAGACCCACGCCCACAAGCGAGCAGAGTATGCCGTAGGCGCGGCGAACGTTCGCGTCGGAGACGTTGTCGCGGTCCTTTATGAAGATTTTTGAAAGGAGCTTTATCATATTGATCATTCCTTCCGCCGCCCTGCGTCGGCACAAGCAGTAATAAAAGGGGGACACCTTATCACGCAAGGCAGAGGAATGATAAGATGATTATTAAAATAATGTTCGTGGGAAAGGAGCCTTCACACTATAAGGCCCCCGGCGTCATTATATGTCAGCGGCTGCGCCGACGTTACTCCGCGGCGTCGAACCCGATATCGTCCAATACCTCAACGGCCGCGGCGACTCTTGCGTCCTCCACGGATACGGTCCTGCTCTCAAGGCTCACGGTGAAGTCCATGCCCTCGTCAGTCAGGGCCTTTGTAATGCGCGCAACGCACTTTTCGCAGTGCATATCGGGTACCTTAAGCGTTTTCATATGCTTTCCTCATTTCATCAGCTTGTGTATGGTTTTTACAAGGTCGCTCACGGCCTCGTCGTCACCGTTTCGAACGTCCGTCACAACGCAGGTGCGGATGTGGCTTTCCAGAAGCTCGCGATTAAAGGCGTTCAGCGCCGCCTGCGCCGCCGCCACCTGTGTCAGAACGTCCGTGCAGTACGCGTCGTTTTCCAGCATCTTCTGGATCCCGCGCACCTGCCCCTCCACACGCTTCAGGCGGTTCATAAGCGGGTTTAATTCCTCCGGCTCCCGGTGTCTGGTCTTGTGACAGCTGTAGCTTTCACTCATAGCTTTTTTCCTTTCAGTCTCAATGCGTTTGTCACGACAAAAAGCGAGCTAAGGCTCATGGCGAGTGCGCCGATCATGGGCGAGAGCAGAAGCCCGAACGCGGGGTACAGCGCTCCCGCCGCGATGGGGATACCGATCACATTATAGCAGAACGCCCAGAACAGGTTTTGCCTGATATTGCGTATCGTAAGGCGGCTGAGCCTTATGGCCCTGCAAACATCGGAAAGCTCCGAGCGCATGAGCACCACGTCGGCGGACTCGATGGCGATGTCGCTGCCGTTTCCGATGGCGCAGCCCACGTCCGCCTGTGTCAGCGCCGGAGCGTCGTTTATTCCGTCGCCCACCATCATCACGGTCTCGCCGCCGCTCTGATATTTTTTCACCGCGTCGGCCTTTTCCGTGGGCAGCACCTCCGCCGCGATCTCGTCCACGCCGGCCCTGCCGCCGATATAACGCGCCGCCGCCTCGTTGTCGCCCGTGAGCAGCACGGTCCTCACGTTCATCTCCCGAAGCCTTGCCATGGCCTCCGCCGCGTCTGGCTTTATGGTGTCCGCAATGGCGATAAGACCGAGCGCTTCGCCGCCCCGTGCGACGAGCACGACGGTCTTGCCCTCGCCGGAGAGACGCTCGAGCGGGGTGGCAAGGCGGGAGACGTCCACTCCGTTTTCCGCCATCAGCGCCGCGCTTCCCGCAAGGATGCGCTTGCCATCGGCGTCCGTTCCCGCAAGACCGCGTCCGGTAATATTCTCAAAATCCGCCGCGCCCTCCGCGCTGAGCTCCAGAGCGCCGCAGCGCTCGCATATCGCCCTTGAAAGCGGATGGTCGGACAGCTTTTCAAGAGCCATCGCCGCTGTGAGGAGCGCCTTTTCGTCGTCCGATACCACGTCCGTGACCACGGGCTGCCCACTGGTTATGGTGCCGGTCTTGTCGAAGATGGCGACGCTTACCTTGTGCGTCACCTCCAGCGCCTCGCCGCTGCGGATGAGTATGCCGTGCTGCGCGCCGAGACCCGTCCCGACGATTATCGCCGTGGGCGTGGCGAGTCCCATGGCGCAGGGGCAGGCGATCACGAGGATGCAGGTGAATATCCTAAGGGCGAAGGAAAACTCCGCGCCCGCTATGAGCCAGACGATACCCGCAAGGAGCGCCGTCGCCATTACAATGGGAACGAACACCCCGGCGACCTTGTCCGCGGCTCGGGAGATGGGTGCTTTTTTGCCCTGAGCGTCCTCGACGAACCGTATTATGCCGGACAGCGTGGTGTCGTCGCCCGTGCGCGTCACGCGCACAAAAAGCGCGCCGTCGACCGATACGCTGCCGCCGATGACCTCGCTCCCCGCGGCTTTTGCCACCGGCATGCTCTCGCCCGTCAGCATGGACTCGTTCACGCTGCCGGCGCCCTCGGTGACCACGCCGTCCAGCGGCACGCGCGCGCCGGGTCTTACAAGCACCGTGTCGCCCGCCTTCACCATGGATACGGGGACCTCCCACTGGCCGTTTTCGTCCACAAGCAGGGCGGTGTCCGGCGCAAGGCTCATGAGCTTCGTTATCGCGCCTTTGGTCTTTTCCTTGCTGGCGGACTCAAGGTATTTCCCCACGGACACGAGCGCCACCACCACCGCCGCGGACTCATAATACAGGTCGTGTACGGCATGGGCGTTGTCGGTCGTGAGAAAGGTCATTACAAGGCTGTATAAAAACGATGCCGAGGCGCTGACCGCCACGAGCGTATCCATGTTGGGATTGCCGTGGAAAAGCGAGGAAAACCCGCCGACAAAAAACCGTCTGCCCAGAAAAAGCACCGGTATGCACAAAAGCATCTGCAAAAGCGCATAATTAACGGGGTGAGTGTCCATGGAAAGAATGTCCGGCACGGGCATATCGGGAATAAGCATCTGCCCCATGGAGACCGTAAGCAGCACAAGCGCGAAGCAGACGGAAACGATAAGCTCCGTCCTCTCCCGGCGAAGCTCCCGCTCCCCGTCGTCCGCGGGCGCTGCGGCCCTGCCGCGCTCCACGCGGAGAGCCGCGGTGAAGCCCGCCCTCTCCACCTTTTTTATTATGTCCTCCGGCGCGCACTGCGCCTCGTCATAGCTTATGGTCAGACGGTTCATCGGAAGATTAACGTCGGCCGACGCCACTCCGGGGAGCCTGCGCGTAACGCGCTCCACCGCGCTCGAGCAGGCGGCACAGTGCATTCCTCCTATATCGTAGATCTCCTCTTTCATCGAGCCACCTCCGGATACCCGCGGGGGGTATATTGTCATGACATCATAGAATATAATGCGCAATATGTCAAGGGGTATGTTCCGATGAGGCAATATTATAGAACAAGCTGATCGCCCCGCCTCAAAACAGAGGCGGGGCGATAATATTTTTTCCCGTCAGGCGTCGTAGCCCCGGGGGTTCTTTCTCTGCCAGTTCCAGGTGTCGCGGCACATCTCGTCCAGACCGTACTGCGCGCGCCAGCCGAGGAGCTCCGCACTCTTGTCCGTGGCGGCATATACCGTCGCGAGGTCGCCGGGGCGTCTGCCGGAGATGACATAGGGGATCTTCACGCCGTTGACGCGCTCGAAGGCCTGTACCATATCGAGCACGCTGTAGCCCTTTCCCGTGCCGAGATTGAATACGTTCTCGCCCCGGTGCTCCCTCATATAGTCGATGGCGCTCACATGCCCGCGCGCGAGGTCTACGACGTGGATATAGTCGCGCACGCCCGTGCCGTCGTGGGTGTCGTAATCGTCGCCGAATACCGTGAGGTGGTCGAGCCGGCCTATGGCGACCTGGGAGATATAGGGCATGAGGTTATTGGGTATGCCGCGCGAGTCCTCGCCGATGAGCCCGCTCGAGTGCGCGCCGATGGGGTTGAAGTAGCGCAG
>CAYNMN010000095.1:0-7044 GCA_964398305.1 uncultured Oscillospiraceae bacterium | reverse complement strand
AGAGATCCGCCGTATTGGTCGGTACGGAAGTTCATGTTCGCAATGGCGAACTGGTCGAGGTTATAGCCCTCATGCACGGCGTGGATCTCAACGCCGTCAACACCGGCCTCGCGCAGCTTCTTGGCCGTGGCGCCGAAGTGCCATACCATCTCCTGGATCTCCTCGATGGTGAAGGGACGGGAGGTGAGGTTGTCCGCCCAGCGGTTCGGGGTAGCCGAAGCGGAGGCGCAGGCATACTGCACGTCGATGAAGGGGCTGGCTATCTTGTTGAGAGTGTCGTTGCGGGCGAGGGCGGCCATCCACGGCGTGACGGCCATGGAGCGTCCGAAGCCGCCGGCGAGCTGGATGAACAGCTTTCCGCCGGTCTTGTGGTATTCGTCCATATAGGGCTTGAGCTGCTTATACATATAGCGGTTCTGGTCCAGCCACTTTTTGCCCATCGTGTCGCGGATGACCTGCATGCCGGGCAGTACGAGGCCGACGCCGTCCTTGGCTCTCTGGAGCAGGAAGTTCGCGGCTTCTACGTCAAAGTGAGAGGGCTCCAGCCAGCCGAACAGGGTGGTTCCGCCCATAGAGCACTGCACGATGCGGTTGGGTATCTGGACTTCCCCGATCTTGAACGGGGTAAACAGGGGTTCATAAGCTTTGTTCATAGTTCTTCTCCTTCAATTCAGATTCGGGCGCTCAGGGCAGCAGTGCTCTGACGAAGTTATAGGGCCATGAGAGCAGGTCGCCGACAAGGTGCAGAAGATCGACTATCTTGAGATAGGTGTCTTCATACTTGCCGTTGAAGAGCTTTCCGCGCGAATCAGCATAGCCGATGAGCGCAGCGACACCGCAAATACATGCAGCACCGATGAGTATGCCTTTTTTCTTCATTGTGTCTTTTCCTCCTGTGTTATGAATTCCTGATAGTTCTCCCCCCGAGAAAGCAGGTTGGGCAGAGCACGGTTCATCTGGACATACCAGTTTAAATAATGATAGCGCGCGGGCTCTAAATTGTCAAGAATAGATAATTTTATCGTCAATTACGACAATTCACCAAGGGGCAATGCTGACAAACTGCTTGTATTTTTGGCGCGATACGGCGCCGATACCGGCGCGGTGCGGACAAATGGCGCAGCGCCGCGGGTATGTTTGTACATCAGAGAGTTTTTGCACATTTGAGAAGTGTGTTGCAAAATGCGTGCGGCGGCGGTATTATGGCTATGACGCCTGCCGGCAGTCCGGGCGGGCGGATATAGGATATTGGGGGGTCAGCCAATGAAGGGAAAATTGCTGAAGCGTATTGCGCTGGTGCTGCTGGGCGCCTTCGCCGCCACGGTCGTGATCTACTGGTTCAATCTGGAGAACAAGCTCATCTACTATGTCATTCAGCCGCTGCTCGGGAAGATATACGACAGCCGGCCCAGAGACGTGAGACTGTGACGGGAAAGGCGGAGGAAACATGAAGGATCTAAAGCACCTGATCTATTTTGAGAGCCTGCTGCGGCAGGCGGACAACGAGCTTGTGGAGTGCGCCAGGGGCGATGGGAAGCTCGCTCTGGGCTACACCTGCTACTTCGTGCCGGAGACGCTGCTCAACCTGCCCGGCTGCTTTTCGACCCGTCTGCGCGCGCCGGACTCCGGCAGCATAGACATCGGCACCTATTACATGACCAACAAGGTCTGCTCCTACACCCGCAGCATACTTGAGCGCGGCATCGAGGGCGGCTTCGACTTTCTCGACGCGCTGCTCTCCTCCGAGACCTGCCAGATGATGCACAGGGGACACGAGCACTTCAATCTGCTGGGGCTTGTGAAGAAGAAAAATCCGAAATTCTTCATGTCCATGATGGACGTGCCCTTCAACGACAGCGAGGCGGCGATAGAGCACTATGAGCATCAGCTCGTCACCAAGCTGCTCGACCCGCTGCGCGATACATACGGCGTGGACGTTTCCGACGCGGCGATTCGCGCCGCCATCGACGACCACAACGCCGTCTCCGAGATAATCAGCGAGATAGGCGCTCTGCGCAAGCTCGAAAACCCGCCGATAACGGGCTATGAGTTCCACGTCCTGCAGCTCGTCAGCGAGGTCTGCCCGCACTATCTCGTCATCGAGAAGCTGCGCGAGACTCTCGCCGAGCTCAAAAAGCGCAAGCCGGAGCCGGAGCCGTGGTTCCGCGCAAGGGTGGTGCTCGCGGGCTCCGAGCTCGACGACCCGGAGTTCACGCGCCTGCTCGAGAGCTGCGGCGCGCTGGTTGTCGCCGACCGCTATTGCTACGGCTCGCTGCCGTCGAGGGAGCAGATAGAGCTCCGCGAGGGCGAGAGCGCTCTGCGCGCCGTGGCGCGGCACTATCTCCGGACCAGCCAGTGCCCGCGCTTCAACACAAGGGAGCGCGCCGACGCGCGCAAGACCTATCTCAAGAGCCTTGCGGAGGAATACGGCGCGGACGGCATAATATACAACTCCATGAAGTTCTGCGAGTACTGGGGCTATGAGCGGGTGCTGGGCGTGCAGGTGCTCGCGAATGAGCTGGGCGTACCGACCATCGGCATATAGCGGGAGTACAGTCTCTCCTCCGCCGGCCAGCTCCGCACACGCTTCCAGGCCTTTGTTGAAAGTCTTGAGCTCAAAAAGATCCACGGAGGTGAAAGATGATGGCGCAGAAAAAGATAAAGGGCGCGGCGAGCCGCTTCATCCCCGGCAGCGGCATAGCGCGTCACCGCGAGTGGCGCGGTCTGGGCGATACAGCCTTTGACTACCTCCAGTGGCTGCAAAACGTCGGGATCATGGGCGCGATGGTCGCAAAGTCGCCCTTGCGCATAATGCGCGGAATGCTCGAATACCGCTGGCTCGGCGCATATCTCGGCGCGTTCCAGATGATAGACAAGGGCATGGAGGGCATACGCGGCCCCGCGCTGCGGGCGATGCACGCCTATATGCATGCCATCATGAAGGGCTCGACCACTCAGATCGCCAACATGATGAAGGGCGACCGCCGCTTCGGCGAGAACAGCTTTTCAAGGAAGATGGTGCTCCTTGAGCAGACCATGCCGCCGGAGCTGCTTGCGGGCTTCCCGAATCTTGTGCCGATGCAGCTTGAGGCCTTTCAGGGGCTCCTCGCCTGCTATATGGACCAGAACATCTGCCCGCACTATATCGACGCCGTGGAGCATTACGGTCTGCCCGCCGACTCCTGCCGTCTGAGCGCCAACGCCGTCGGCGTCGCCATCGAGGACGATTTCCCGCAGATAGGCGCCTGCATCATTGCAAATAACGCGCCCTGCGACTCCTCGGTGATGAACAGCCAACTCATCGACCGGCGGCTCGGTATTCCGTCCACCACGTCTGACGTGCCGATGCGCTGGGAGGACAGAGAAACCGATAAATACGCCCTTGCCCAGATGAAAAAAAACATAGCCTTCATCGAGAAATGCACCGGCGAGCGCTTCGACCCCGATGCGTTTATGGAGGGCGTCAGGCGCCACAATCTCGAGGTCGCCAACGAGTTCGAAAAGTGGGACATCATGCGCACGCCGTACTCCGCTCTCGGCTGCGTAGTGCCGGCGCTCTTCCACGCGTTCTACTTCACCTTCTCCGGCGGCTCGATGCCCTATGTCCTGAAGGCCGAGCGCAAGGTGCGCCCGATCCTCGAGCGCGCCGTCGCGGAAAAGACCAACTGCTTCCCCAAGGCGCGTCACCGCGCGGTGATATGGGGCGGGCCTCCGTGCTTCTGGCTGCAGATACCCAACTGGCTCTATAACTGCTGGGGCATACTCACCGTCGCCGCGATGGACAGCTTCGAGGGCAACGTGGTCATACCCACGGCTTCGCTCGACGAGGCGCTCATAGGCACGGCGCGCAACATAGAGCACGGCGTTATGCGCCGCCACCTCACGGGCGGCTGGGAGCACCTTGTGGAGTTCTGGGAGGAGGGCGAAAAGTTCGGCTGCGACATCGCCATACTCTATCTCGACATCACCTGCAAGGGCGCTCTGGGGCTTACGGGCTACATCATGGATCAGGCCAAGGACAAGAGCATGAAGCTCATGCTCGTTTCGCATGACCTCTTCGACCACCGCACCATCACGCGCCAGGACATGCGCGACGAGATCAACAAATATATGAGCACGGTAATGCGCGAGGAGCCGCTCGACCCGTCGCTGCTTGTGTTCGACGACGACAAGGGCTGGTAAAGCAAGCTGAGAGCCTGCGTTGATACAACGGTATCAACGCAGGCTCTTTTTCGTTTGTCTATATTTCCGCTTGTCTATATCTCCACAACGCCCTGCTTGAGAGCGGCGGCGTCGTGGCCGACGAGCACGGCGGCGCAGTCCGGGGATAGCGCCGTCCTTTGCAGCCACTCCATGGAGGGGCGGCCCATCTCGGGCGTGAATATGTGACCCGCCATCTTGCCGGCGCGCAGCTCGTCGGCCGTTAGCGCTATGTCCGAGCTGATGAGCGCGTATTTATCGTCGCCGCGCAGCAGCACGGCGGTCTGGCCGAGTGTGTAGCCCGGCGTCTCTATTAGCACGAACGTCCCGTCGCCGAAGAGGTCGTAGCTCACCCCGCGGGGGCCGGTGGCGGTTCCGCGCATATAAAAGGTCTCCAGCGGCAGCTGCTCCCAAAGCCCGCGCGGCTGGCGCAGAGCGAATATCGAGCGGCAGGACCAGAAGCGCTCGTTCTCGTTTACGAGCAGCCTCTGCGCCCCGGCGAGGTCGCGCATACCGCAGACGTGATCGGCCGTGAGCTGGGTCGCCAGCACGCAGGCGAGGTCGCGCGGAGCTATGCCCATCGCGGCGAGCCGCTCGCAGGCGGCCTCGCCCGCGGGCAGCTCCGGGCGGAAGTACCGCCGAAGCGCCGGAGATATCAGCCCCTTAGCGGCGGCGGGCGAGAACTCTCCGTTCGGGATGAGCGAGCGGCTCCAGCCCGTGTCCACAAGGACGAGCCCCATCGGATGCTCGACGAGCCAGACGCAGACCGGCACGCGCCTGAGCATCGCCTCCGGCAGCGCGAGAGCCTGCGCCGCGTCGGCGACGCGTTTGCCGCCGTTCGCGGCGCTTTGCGTTATGCATATGCTGCCGCAGCAGAGTGTATGTATTTTCAAATCTTCACCTTCCTGTTCGGGGAGAATACCGGATCAACGGACGGCGCCCGTCCGGCTTTTCGCGCGACGCAGCGGCGGTCATTTCAGGGAAAAGCTGTTCTTATCCACGGTCAGAAGCCCCTCCCTTTGCATCCTTGAAAGCTCCGCCGACATTGCGCTCCGCTCCACCGAAAGGTAGTCCGCGAGCTGCTGGCGGTTGAACGGAACGGAAAAATCGGCTCTGCCCTGACGCCGCGCCTCCGCCGAAAGGTAGGAGAGCAGCTTTTCCCTTGTAGAGCGGCGGCTGATATGCGTCAGCTTCTCGTTTGCCCGCAGATTGTTTGCCGCGAGATCGGACAGGAGATTGCGGATCATGCGGCTGTGGTGAGAGCAGGCGGTGGGGCAGGTGTGCAGAATGCGCCCCACATTCAGCCAAAGCACGCGGCTCGGCTCGTCCGTTAAGACGCTCACATCCATTACCGCGCCGGGCACGCAGGCAAAAGCCTCGGCAAATACCTGCCCCGGCGCGACGCGGGACCTGATATTTCTGTTGCCCCAGTAATCCTCCTGCACGACCAGCACGCCGCCCGTCAGCAGCAGCCCGACAGACTCCGGCGAATCCCCGACGCGCAGGAGATATTCGCCCTTGCCGTAGGTCTCCTCCCTTGCGCCGAGACACCCGAGCATGGATTCCGCTTCGGCGTCGTCAATGCCGCTGAAAAGCGCCGATCTCTTCAGCGCGCTCAAATAATCTGTCATAATTTTTCTTCCTGTTGTATTTCCAACCGACTTGTTGCAATTATTATAGTACGATAGGCCCGTAAAGTCAACCGACACTGTGGAGCCAGGAAAGGAGCCATAAAAATGATAAGAAAGATAATCCATATTGACGAAGAGAAATGCAGCGGCTGCGGAGCGTGTGCGAAGGCCTGCCACGAGGGAGCCATCGGCATGGTGAACGGCAAGGCAAGACTGATGCGCGACGATTACTGCGACGGTCTGGGCGATTGCCTGCCCACCTGCCCCACGGGCGCGATAACGTTTGTGGAGCGCGAGGCCGCCGCCTATGACGAGGCCGCCGTGCAGCAAAGCAAGCAGGCGAAGATGAACAAACAGGGAGAGCCGCTGCCCTGCGGCTGCCCCGGCACACAGTCCAGGAGCATCGAGCATAAGGACTGCGACTGCGGGGCGCACGAGGCGCACGGCGAAATGCCCAGCCGCCTTTCCCAGTGGCCGGTGCAGATCAAGCTCGCCCCCGTGAACGCGCCCTATTTCAACGGCGCGAAGCTGCTCATCGCTGCCGACTGCACCGCCTATGCTTTTGCAGCGTTCCACGAGCGGTTCATCAAGGGACACGTCACGCTTGTGGGCTGCCCCAAGCTGGACGGCGTGGACTATGCGGAAAAGCTGACCGCCATCATCAAGGGCAACGACGTCAAGAGCGTGACGGTCGTCCGCATGGAGGTGCCGTGCTGCGGCGGTCTGGAGAGCGCCGCCAAAACCGCGCTTAAAAACAGCGGAAAATTTATTCCGTGGCAGGTGGTCACCATCTCCACGGACGGAAGAATACTCGACTGATATTTAAAAGGAGGAGTTAATCATGGACAACAAAATGTTTTGCTTTCAGTGCGAGCAGACTGCCGGCTGCACAGGCTGCACCGGTAAAGCGGGTGTCTGCGGAAAGAAGTCCGACACCGCCGGACTTCAGGATACGATCGTCGGGCCTGCTTTGCGACGGCCCGATGATCGTGCGCCTGCGGAAAAAGCGAGCTCCCTTCATCTGCCGCAGGCAGCGGTCGCCCGCTTTTCCCAACGAGCTCCGCTCGTCGGTCTCATGACACGCAGCACACAGTATAAATCGTTCCCGAAAATATAAAGCAACGGCAGTACCCATGCGAGCACTGCCGTTGCTTTATATGGCGGGTAGCGGTAATTGAGATAATGGCTAAAAAGCCTTTGTTTTCAACGGTTT
>CAYNMN010000094.1:403-7236 GCA_964398305.1 uncultured Oscillospiraceae bacterium | reverse complement strand
CCCGGGCGAGAGCCGGTTCTATCTCGCCATGACCGACGACATCATGCGCCTCTTCGGCTCGGAGCGGGTTATGGGCATGATGGACACCCTCGGCGTGGACGACGATACGCCGCTCGACCAGAAGATGCTCTCCAACGCCATCGAGCAGGCGCAGAAGACCGTCGAATCCCGGAACTTCCAGACCCGAAAAAACGTCCTCGAATACGACGACGTTATGAACGTCCAGAGAAACGTGATCTACGGCGAGCGCCGCAAGGTGCTCGACGGCGAGGACCTGTGCGAGACCGTGCGCAAGATGATAGGCGAGTATGTCGTCGCGGGCATCGGCGAGAGCATGGGCGGCGCGGAGCATGTGGACGCCGCGCTCGTGGTGGAAACGCTCGCGCCCTTCACCAAGCTTTTCCTGCGCCCGGGCGATATAAAGCTCGGCAGCGAGGAGCTGCACGCGCTCACGGCGGACAAGCTCGCGGATATGGTCACGGAGAAGGCGTTCGCGTTTTACGACGCCAAGGAAAAGGAGCTCGGGCTGATGCCGGACGGCAAGCCGCTCATGCGCGAGCTCGAGCGCGTGGTGATGCTGCGCGTGGTGGATGAATACTGGATGGAGCATCTCGACGCCATGACCGATCTGCGCCAGGGCATTGGCCTGCGCGGCTACGGCAACATCAAGCCCGTGGACGCCTACAAGCAGGAGGGCTTCGAGATGTTCGAGCAGATGACGGAGGGCATACGCTCGGAGACCGTGCGTCGGCTCTTTATCGTCCGCGTCCGCAAGGAGGAAAAGCTCGAGCGCCGCAGCGTCGCCAAGAACGCCGCCGCCAGTGCCGGGGGCGACGCCACGGTAAAAAAGCAGCCGGTCAAAAAAATCAAAAAGCCCGGCCGCAACGATCCGTGCCCCTGCGGCAAGCTGCGCCCGAACGGATTGCCTATGAAATACAAGGACTGCTGCGGGAAGAACGAGTAGCAAGCGCGCTTGTCTGTGTTTTCCCGGAGGGCGGGGGGCTCCCGCCGAGGCATACGAATAACGCTGCTATTTAGGAGAAACACATGCCATTTACAGAGCACAACTCAAACGGAGTAGTATATCTCACGGCGTCGGGCATATCGGTGCGCCACGCCTTTTCCTCGCGGCGCGGCGGTGTGAGCGCGGGCGGCTTCGCCTCGCTCAACCTCGGCTTCGGGCGCGGCGACCCGCGCGGGAATGTGCTCGAAAACTACCGCATACTCGGTGAGGCGCTCGGCATAGACCCCTCTCGCGCCGCCTATACCAAGCAGGTGCACGGCGTAAACGTGCGCGTCGTGACGGCCGCCGAGGCCGCCTCGCCCACGGATCCTGCGCCCTGTCCGGCCGACGGGCTCGTTACGGCGGAGCGCTCTCTCCCGCTCTTCTGCTTCACGGCGGACTGCGTGCCGGCGCTGCTCTGCGACGCGGATGCCGGAGTGATCGCCGCCGTACACTGCGGCTGGCGCAGCTCGGTGGGGGATATCCTCGGCGTCGCGGTGGGAAAGATGCTCGCCCTCGGCGCGAGGGCGGAGAGCATACGCGCGGCGATGGGCCCGGCGATCGGAGCCTGCTGCTTCGAGACCGACGGCGACGTGCCGGAGGCGCTGGAGGAGTATCTCGGCGCGGCGGCCGCGGCTCCGTTCATCCTGCCCGGCGCAAGGGCTGGGAAGTATCGGGTGGAGCTGCGCGGAGCGAACGCGGCTCGGCTCGCTCAGCTCGGGCTCGCCCCGCAAAACGTGGAGATCTCGGAGATCTGCACGAAGTGCTCGAGCGGCGAATACTGGTCGCACAGAGCCGCCGCCGGCGGAGACCGGGGCAGCCAGTGCGCCGTCATCACGCTTTGAAAACGAGGTATACTGCATTGGATAAAAGAAGGATCCTTATCGCCCTCGCGCTGGCCGCGGCGCTGCTGCTTTCGGGCTGCGGGAGCACCGCGTCGAGCGGTGATGACGAATATGTTGAGGGCTATATCGCCGGCGAGGAGCTCACGGCTGTCTCCGGCGCGGATAAGGTGTTCTCGCTCAACTCCCACGCGGACGCGGGCTTCAACCCCTACACCACCAAAGATCAGGACAATTGGCTCGTCTGCGAGCTCGTGTATGAGAACATCGTCAATCTGGACGACGACTACAATCTCACCACCCGCGTGATAACCGCTGCGAACACCAACGACGGGCAGTACTGGTACTTCACGATAGACACCTCCATTCTCATGCACGACGGCGAAAATCTCACGGCCAAGGACGTTTCCTACTCCATCCAGCGCGCGATGATCTCGTCGCGCTTCAGAGGACGCTTCGCAAACGTCGCGGGCGTCAGCGCCGTGGACGACGAGTCGTTCGCCATGTCCCTGAGCTATCCCGACTATCAGATAATGAATATGTTCACCGTGCCGATCGTCAAGTATGACTCCATAAAGGAGAATACGCCCGTCGGCTCGGGGCCGTATAAATTCTCCGAGGACATGACCTGCCTTGAGGCCTTTGACGGCTATGCCGAGGTCGACAGTCTGCCGGTGGATACCATCGGCCTTGTGGAGTACAGCGGCATAGAGGATACAATAACCGCCTATGAGGACTCCTACATAGACCTCGTCACGAACGATCCGTCCAGCCCGAACAACCTCGGCTACGGCGGCACGAACGAGATACGCATGTGCCTGTCGAACAACATGCACTTTATCGGCTTCAACATGGAAAACGACTTCTGCGCCAACGCCCAGCTGCGCTTTGCCATGCAGTATGTGCTCGACCGCAAGACGGACACCGCCGGAGCCATGCAGGGCTACGCCGTCCCCTCGGCGATACCTATAAACCCCAACAGCCCGCTCTTCGATAAGGAGCTTAGCGACAAGTTCGACTATGATCTCGACCTTGCCAAGACCATATTCTTCAACGCCGGCGTGCAGGACTACGATCAGGACGGCAAGCTCGAATATCTCGTCACGGGCATACCGATGGAAATAGATCTCGACTTCATAGTCTGCTCGGAGAGCACGGGCAAGGTCGATACGGCCAAGCAGCTCGCGAAGGATCTCACGGCCATGGGCATCACCTGCACCGTGCGCGAGCTCACCTGGGATGAATATAACTACGCTCTCGGCGCCGGGGAGTTCGATATGTATTACGGCGAGGTCAGGCTCACGGCGGATTTCAATCTCCTGCGCTTCTTCATCGACGGCGGCAGTCTCAACTACGGGCTAAACGAGGACACGAGCTTTGAGGACGTCGTGTATCAGTATCTCGCGGCGGACGATGTGTACAGGCAGGAATACTGCGGCATCATGCTCAATAAGATCGCCAACGAGGCGCCGTTCCTCGTTGTGGGCTTTGAGCGCCAGCAGGTGATAACGCACAGGGGCGTCGTTACGGGCATGAGCCCGAGTCAATACGGTATCTTCGGCAACATAGCCGATTGGACTATTACATTCAATTGAGGTGTGCGTTATGACCGACAGACAGCTTATGGAAATGGCCTCGAAGGCCGCGAAGAACTCCTACTCGCCCTATTCCCGCTTTCCGGTGGGCGCGGCGCTCGAGTGCGGCGACGGCAGCGTGTTCACGGGCTGCAACGTGGAGAACGCCGCTCTCGGCAGCACCATCTGCGCCGAGCGCAACGCGGCCTGCCATGCCGTGAGCGAGGGGCACACGGACTTCAAGCGCATCGCCATCTGGGGCGAGGGCGCGGATTACTGCATGCCCTGCGGCGCGTGCCGGCAGTTCCTCTCCGAGTTCTCGCAGGACATGGAGGTGCTCTGCGCCAAGGCCGGCGGACGCTATGTCAGCTATAAGCTCAGCGAGCTTATGCCGCATATGTTCTCACTATAATATATGGAGCTTGAACAGCTGCGCTTTTTCGTCGCGGCGGCGGAGGCCGGGAGCCTCTCGGCGGCGGCGCGGGAGCTGTATGTCAGCCACTCCACCGTGTCGCGCGCGATATCGGCGCTTGAAGCGTCGCTCGGCGTGCGCCTGCTTGAGCGCGGCGGTCGGGGCGCGGAGCCCACGGCGGCCGGACGCGAGCTGCTCGGCGGGGGGCGCGAGCTCCTTGCGGCGGCGGCCGAGCTGGAGCGGCGGGTAAAGGACAAAGAGACAGACCGATAGACAGACTGGAGGCAGGATATGAGAAGAAAGATACCGAAGCTGCTGGCGCTGACGCTCGCGGCGGCGCTGCTGCTGTCGTGCGTGCCGGCGACGGCGCTGAACATGAACCCCTCGTTCACCGACGTTAGCTCCGGCGACTGGTACTACGACTATGTTATGGAGTGCGCGAAGTTTGAGATCGTGAACGGATACAGCGACGGCTCGTTCAACCCCAACGGCACGCTCAAGCGCGGCGAGTTCATCAAGATGCTCGCCGTATGCACGGAGGATTACTCCCTCACCGCGCTCAAGGGCGTGCACTGGGCGGAGGAATACTGGAACATACTCAACGAGAAGGGCCTGCTCGAATGGCAGGGCGAGGTCTCGGCGGACGCGAGCGGCAACGTCGCCGTGCAGACGCGCCCGATCTTCGCTTGCACCTATCAGGCTCTTGAGCAGCCGATAACGCGCTATGAGATGGCCTATCTCATCAACGCCATGATCTTCATGTGCAAGTATGAAAACACCGTGGAGCTGAGCGACCCCGAGGCGAGCATCACGGATTACAACAGTCTAAACAGCAACTATAAGTCCGTGGTTGTCCAGGCCTACGGCAAGGGCATCATCAGCGGCTACAGCGACGGCAGCTTCAGCGGCAGCAGGACGCTCACCCGCGCCGAGGCCGCGAAGGTCATCGTCTGTATGCTCGAGCCGTACAGGCGCGCGGATATGTCCGCCGAGGCGGATGAGATCGTGGTCGAGGTCGATAACAACACCTATGTAGGCACGCTCGATCCCTCGCAGTCCTTTGCCTTCCGCTACCGCAGCATGAGCGAGGCCGACCGCCGCATCGCGCTGTTCGGCAATTCCAACAAGTCCTACTTCACGAGCGCCGCGGACGCCGGCAGCCATGTCACCACCATCCAGGTGGACACCTGGGACATCAACTCGAGCGGCGGCAAGTACACCCGCACCTGGAATCTCACGGTCAACGTTGTTGTGGCGGAGGAGGTCGCCGCCATCTTCAAGACCATCTACAACGACCCCGAGCAGTTCCCGATACACGCCCTCGGCGGCGCGAGATACACCGACTCCATGCGCCACTCCTGGGGCTGCGCCATCGACATCAACCCGGTCGAGAACTACTATATAAATTACAGCACCGGCTCCACCGTCGGCAGCTACTGCTACAAGAACGGCTCAAGCCCATACTGCATTACGCCCGACAGCAGCGTCGTCAAGGCCTTCGCCAAATACGGCTGGGGCTGGGGCGGCACAGGCTGGACAAGCTCGGCGGACTACATGCACTTCAGCATCCTCTCCAGCGGCGGCTAACGTCGCAGGCAAAAAAACGACATGTAGGGGACGGGCTTCCCGTCCCGACCGAACGCATTCGTCGAGGGACGCAATCGCGCACGGGCGACCACGCGGTCTTTGTGGGAACGGCGGGACGGGAAACCCGTCCCCTACGGCGTGGGTTGTGCCGCACCGAAAACCATGCGCCGTCCGTTGCGGCGTAATTTGTGCCGTGCAAAAAACGATGCGCCGCCCGTTGAGGTGTAATCTGGCGACGGTGAGATAATTGGCATAAAATGTAGGGGACGGGAAACCCGTCCCCTACGGCGTGGGTTGTGCCGAACCGAAAACCATGCGCCGTTCGTTGCGGCGTAATTTGTGCCGCGCAAAAAACGATGCGCCGCCCGTTGAGGCGTAATCTGGCAACGGTGAGATAATTGATGTAAAATGTAGGGGACGGGTTTCCCGTCCCGCCCGAGCGCATTCGTCGGGGGACGCAATCGCGCACGGGCGACCACGCGGTCTTTGTGGGAACGGCGGGACGGGAAACCCGTCCCCTACGGCGTGGGTTGTGCCGCACCGAAAACCATGCGCCGCGCCATGTGGCGTTCTTCACATCTTTCACAAACTTTTTATCGAAAATTCTATAAAAAATCCAAAGATGCCTCTTGACAACAGGGGGCATCTTTGCTATTCTATCAGAGCGCCTGTTCTCAGGAAGGGCGCACTATGCGATGAAGCGGGAGATTGCGTCCGAAAAGGGGCGGTAACTTCCGTGGAGTATGTCCGGCGCCGGCAAGCTCGGCGCGAAATCGGGCGGATGGGCAGTGCTTTTGTGCACGCGTATATCGTCTGGACGGATACATACCGGCGCAAGCCGGTTTGTTTTTCGGGCAGGGTCTGATACGCACGGCTGAGTGTACGAAAAAAACAGCCCGCCGTACCAATGAGGGCCTGAGGGTCCCCAAGTACGATTATCAGGAGGAAAAACACATGGCAGCTACTGCGAACAAGAAAATGATCCGCATCAGACTCAAGGCCTATGACCACCAGCTCATCGACAAAGCGGCCGAGACCATTGTGGAGACCGCGAAGCGCACGGACGCCAAGGTTTCCGGGCCCATTCCCCTGCCGACCAAGAAAGAGGTCGTCACCATTCTCCGCGCCGTCCACAAATATAAGGACAGCCGCGAGCAGTTCGAGCGCCGCACGCACAAGCGCCTGATCGACATCATGAATCCGACCCATAAGACGGTTGAGGCTCTGATGAGCCTGGAGCTGCCCGCCGGCGTCGAGATCGAGATCAAGCTCTGATCCGTGCACATTATTAAATAGTCCATCACCCGTTGTCTGCCGCCGTTACCGGCAGACGGGTCAAGTCGGGAGCCTCTGCCCGAGCGAAAGCGAGAGGTAAGCGGCCCGACCAATAACCGAAGGAGGAAATACAATGAAAA
>CAYNMN010000094.1:0-393 GCA_964398305.1 uncultured Oscillospiraceae bacterium | reverse complement strand
GCAAGGTAGTTCCGGTCACCGTTATCGAGGCCGGCCCCTGCGTGGTCATCCAGAAAAAGACCGCGGACAAGGAAGGCTACGAGTCCGTCCAGCTCGGCTATGAAGACGTAGCCGAGAAGAAGCTCACCAAGCCCGAAAAGGGCCATCTCGCCAAGAGCGGCGAGAATCTCAAGAAGCATCTCCACGAGTTCCGTCTAGAGGACTGCGCCTCGCTCAGCGTGGGCGACACCCTCAAGGCCGACATTTTTGCCGAGGGCGACAAGATCGACGTCACCGGCGTGAGCAAGGGCAAGGGCTATGCGGGCGTCGTGAAGCGCTACAACGCCGGACGTACCCCCACCAGCCACGGCGGCGGCCCCGTCCACCGTCATGCGGGCTCCATGAACTCGTCCA
>CAYNMN010000093.1:0-7415 GCA_964398305.1 uncultured Oscillospiraceae bacterium | reverse complement strand
ATGGCCATGTTATCGCGCAGATAGTCGAAGCCCATCTCGTTGTTGGTGCCGTAAGTGATGTCGGCGTCATAGGCCGCGCGGCGCTCATCCGCCGTGAGCCCGTGGACTATGAGCCCGACGCTCAGTCCCATGAAGCGGTAGACCTTGCCCATCCACTCCGAGTCGCGCCTTGCGAGGTAGTCGTTGACCGTGACTATATGCACGCCCTCGCCCGTGAGCGCGTTGAGATAGGCCGGCAGGACGGCGACAAGGGTCTTGCCCTCGCCCGTCTTCATCTCGGCGATGCGCCCCTGATGGAGCACCACGCCGCCGATGAGCTGCACGCGGAAGGGCTTCATGTTCAGAACGCGCCACGAGGCCTCGCGCGCGGCGGCAAAGGCCTCCGGCAGGATGTCGTCAAGCGTCTCGCCCGCGGCAAGGCGCTCCTTGAACTCGGGCGTCATGGCCTTGAGCGCGGCATTGTCCATCGCGGCGAAGCGGGGCTCAAGAGCCTCTATCTTATCGGCGATGGGGTATATCCTTTTCAGCTCGTGATCGGAATGCGAGCCGAACAGCTTGCTAATAAATCCCATTGATACAAGTCTGCCTTTCCTCCGCCTTGTGCGGCAGAGATATTTTGACAGTGTATTATAACATGTAATTGTGAATAAAAAAAGACAAAAAAGCTCGACGCGACCCGGTATCTCCCGACCGTGTCCGCGCGGGCGGCTTTTATCGGGGATAGTTTAAATACTATTTGAACATTCCCGGCATATGTTGTAGAATATGAGAGGTAATTATCGGTGCTTACGGAGGGCGGTATGGAACACTGGAAGCGGGACAAGGCCATGTGGCGCTTTTTTATATGGCTGCTGGGCGGCTGGCTGAGACGCAAATTTAACTTCACACCCGAGATAAACGAGCCCGAGGGGCCGTTTCTTCTGCTCGCCAACCACGCCACGGACTGGGACCCGCTCCTCACGGCGCTCTCCTTCCCACATTCGCAGATGTACTTCGTGGCGAGCGAGCACATCTTCCGCTGGGGCCTTGCATACAGACTGATAAACTGGATACTCCACCCCATCTCCCGCATGAAGGGCGCCACGGCGTCGGACACGGTGATGACCATAATGCGCCGCATGAAGAAGGGCGCGAACGTCGCCCTCTTCGCGGAGGGCAACCGCACCTGGGACGGGCGCACCGGCTTCATCCTCCCCTCCACCGGCAAGCTCGCGAGGAGCTGCGGCGGCAGCCTTGTGACATATAAGCTCACCGGCGGATACTTCACGAGCCCCCGCTGGGCCGGCAAGCGCCTGCGCCGGGGCCGGATGCACGGCGAGATCGTGGGCGTCTATACCCGCGAGCAGCTGCGCGCCATGACTCCCGACGAGATAAACGCCGTAATAAACCGCGACCTCCATGAGGACGCCTATGCCCGCCAGCGCGAGGATATGGTGCGCTATGTCGGCAGCGACCTCGCCGAGGATCTGGAGACCATGCTGTGCGTCTGCCCCGCCTGCGGAAGGGCGGGCTGCCTTTCAAGCGGCGGCGGCACGCTCTCCTGCGGCGAATGCGGCGCGGAATACACCTACACGGAGCTCGGCTTCATCGAGGGCTGCGACAGGTTCGACAATATTCCCGACTGGGACGCCTGGCAGACGGAACGGCTCGTCGCGCTCGCGCAGGACGCGGGAGAGGGCGTGATCTTTTCGGACGATGGCGTGACGTTCACGAAGGTGTCCGACAGGCACGACGCGCTCGATCTCGGCAGCGGCGCCGTAACGCTCCGTGCCGACGCTCTTGAGTGCTGCGGCACGGTTATGCCGCTCTCGGAGATATCCGGCATGGGCATGCACGGGAATTTGAGCATAGACCTCACCTTTGAAAACGAGTATTACGAGATAAACGCACAGCGTACCATGTGCCTGAGAAAATACATGACCATATACGAATATCTCCGCCGCAGCGCGGAGAAGGGGAAGGAAACAACGGAAACATGCTGAGGATAGGATTTGACAACGAGAAGTATGTGAAGCTCCAGTCGCAGAACATTCGGGACAGGATAACCCAGTTCGGGGGAAAGCTCTATCTCGAATTCGGCGGCAAGCTCTTTGACGATTACCACGCCTCGCGCGTCCTGCCCGGCTTCGAGCCGGACAGCAAGGTGAAGATGCTCCTTGAAATGAAGGACGAGGCCGAGATAGTCATCGTCATCTCCGCAGACGATATCGAGCGCAACAAGCGCCGGGGCGATCTGGGCATAACCTATGACGACGACACTCTGCGCCTTATGGACGCCTTCAAGGCCATAGGGCTCTATGTAAGCAGCGTTTCCATCACGCACTACCGCGGCCAGCGCGCGGCGGACGGGTTCCGCACCCGGCTCGAGGCTCTGGGCGTGCGCGTGTATATGCAGCACTGGATCCCCGACTACCCCGCGAACATCCCTTTTATCGTCTCCGACGACGGCTTCGGCAGGAACGACTATATTGAGACCACCCGCCGTCTTGTGGTGGTCACGGCGCCGGGCCCGGGCAGCGGCAAGATGGCCACCTGCCTCTCGCAGCTCTACCACGAGAACCTCCGGGGAGTCAAGGCCGGCTACGCGAAGTTCGAGACCTTCCCCATCTGGAACCTCCCGCTCAAGCACCCCGTCAACCTCGCCTACGAGGCCGCCACGGCGGATCTCGACGACGTTAACATGATAGACCCCTTCCATCTCGAGGCCTACGGCGAGATGACGGTCAACTACAACCGCGACGTGGAGATATTCCCCGTCCTCAACGCGATGTTCACCCAGATATACGGCGAGAGCCCCTATAAAAGCCCCACAGACATGGGCGTGAATATGGCCGGCTTCTGCATATCGGACGACAGGGCCTGCCGCGACGCGGCGGTGCAGGAGATAATCCGGCGCTACTATGCCGCCTCCGTCGGTCTCAGACAGGGGCTCTCCGCCCAGTCCGAGGTATATAAGACCGAGCTGCTCATGAACCAGGTCGGCGTTAAGGGCGAGAATCGCGCCGTCGTCCCCGCCGCGCTCATCCGCGCCGATGAGACGGGCGGCCCGGCCGTTGCCATGGAGCTGCCGAACGGCAGGCTCGTTACGGGCAAGACCTCCGCCCTGCTCGGCGCGTCCACGGCCTGTCTGTTAAACGCGCTCAAGGCTCTCGGCGGCATCCCCGACGACGTTACGCTCATCTCGCCGGAGATAATCGCGCCCATCCAGCACCTTAAGGTCGAGCACATGGGCAACCACAACCCCCGCCTGCACATGGACGAGGTGCTCATTGCGCTCTCCATCTGCGCGGTGACCGACCGCAACGCCGATATAGCCATGGATCAGCTCGGCAAGCTTGCCGGCAGCGAGGCGCACGCGACCGTCATCCTCTCCCGCGTGGACGAAAACGTGTTCCAGAAGCTGCGCGTCAATCTGACCTGCGAGCCGAAATACCAGACCAAGAAGCTCTACCACGCAAAATAAAATGACTGACTCACCCAAAAAGCTGTGGACGCGGGACTTCACGATAATCACGCTCGGCACCGTGGTGTCCATGCTCGGCAACTGTATTTCGGGCTTCGCCATCAGTCTGCTGGTGCTCGACTACACGGGCAGCACCCTGCTCTATGCCGTGTTCATGGCGGCCTATAACCTGCCCAAGGTGATAATGCCGCTCATCGCCGGGCCTTATCTCGACAGCTACTCAAGAAAGAAAACGATATATACGCTCGATTTCGTCTCTGCCGCTCTGTATACGGGAATGTATTTCCTGCTCTCGAACGGCATCTTCAGCTATGTGCCGTTCCTGTGTCTGTGCGTCCTGATCGGCTCCATAGACAGCACCTACGAGGTCGCTTATGAGAGCTTTTATCCCACGCTCGTCCCCGAGGGTCAGTTTACGAAGGCCTACGCCATATCGAGCCTCATCTACCCCTTCACCGCCATGGCGGTGCCGATAGCCTCGTATGTCTATAACCGCATCGGTCTCGCTCCGCTCTTTGCCTTCAACGCCGCGACCTTCCTGATCGCCGCGATCTTTGAAACGCGCATCGGTGCGGCGGAGTCGCAGATGACGGACTCTCCGGAGAAGGCGAGCATTGCGTACCTGAAGACGGAGTTCCGCGAGGGTCTGGATTATCTCAGGGGCGAGAAGGGTCTGCTCGTGATCACGGCGTATTTCTTCTTCACGATGATGCTCGGCAGCGCGACGGACACCCTTATGCTCCCGTTCTTCAAGGACACGGGCGCGTCCGGCGTGCAGCTCTATACCTGGGTCATGGCGGCTAACGTATTTGGCCGCGTGGTCGGCGGCGTGTTCCACTACGGCTACACCTATAAGCCGGGCTCGAAGTTCGCCGTGGCGCTCGGCGTCTACATCACCATAACCGCGTTGCAGGGCGCTCTGCCCTTCACCCCATCGGTCTGTATGCTCATTATGAGCTTTGTTATAGGCTGCCTCGCCGTCAACTCCTACAACATCAGGATAGCGGCGACGCAGAGCTATGTCCCCAACGACTACCGCGCGCGCTTCAACGGTGTATTCCTCGTCATCACCACCGTCGGCACCATAATCGGCGAGCTCGGCGCCGGAGCCTTCGGCGAGCTTTTCGCTCCCCGGTTCGTGATGCTCGGTGCTCAGGCGCTGAATATGATCGCGATCTTCGCGATCGTATGGCGCGGCCGCGAGGCGATGAAGGGAGTTTATAACCGGATCGTATAAGAAAATAATATATGTTGGAAAGGACTGATGCACAATGAAACAGCTGCTCATTGGCAACGGCGCGGTGGCGCGTGGGCTGTATGAAGCGGGATGCCGCTTTGTATCCTCCTACCCCGGCACGCCTTCCACGGAGATCACCGAGGAGGCCGGAAGCTACACCGACGTCATGCACGTGGAATGGGCGCCCAACGAAAAGGTGGCTCTCGAGGGGGCCATGGGCGCATCGCTCGCGGGAGGCCGCGCCTTCTCCGCGATGAAGCACGTCGGCCTGAACGTCGCCGCCGACGCGCTCTACACAGCCGCCTACACCGGCGTCAACGGCGGTCTCGTCATCGCCGTGGCGGACGATATGGGCCAGTACTCGTCCCAGAACGAGCAGGACTCGCGTCACCACGCCATCGCCGCGAAGGTCCCGATGCTCGAGCCCTTCGACTCCGAGGACTGCCGCGACTTCACCAAGCTCGCCTTCGAGCTCTCCGAGGAATTTGACACCCCGATAATCATCCGCACCTGCACCCGCGTGGCGCACTCCCAGAGCCTTGTGGAGCTCCATGACCGCGTGGAGCAGGAGCTCAAGCCCTGCAAGAAGGACCCGCGCAAATATGTCATGCTCCCGGCCAACGCCATCCCCCGCCACGTATTTGTGGAGGAGCGTATGCGCCGCATGGCGGAGTGGGCGGAGACCGCGGGCGTCAACCGCGTTGAGATGGGCGACACCAAGGTCGGCTTCGTCACCGCCGGCGGATGCTACGGCTTCGTGCGCGAGGCGTTCCCGAACGCGAGCGTGCTGCGCCTCGGTCTCGTCAACCCCCTGCCCGTGAAGCTCATAGAGGACTTCCGCGCGAAGGTGGATACCCTCGTGGTGGTTGAAGAGCTCGACCCCATCATAGAAACGCACTGCCTTGTCCACGGCATAAAGGTCGACCACGGCAAGGACCTCTTCGGTCTGCTCGGCGAGCTCTCCCAGACGAAGGTCGCCGCCGCGATGGGGCTGAGCGCGAAGGAAAAGCTCGCGTTCCCGGAGCCCGTGCCGCCGCGTCCTCCGGTGCTCTGCCCCGGCTGCCCGCACAGAGGCGCGTTCTTCGTTATGCAAAAGCTATGGCTGCGCGTTCTCGGCGATATCGGCTGCTACACTCTCGGCGCGCTCGCGCCCCTGAGCGCGATGGACACCTGCTTCGACATGGGCTCGTCCGTGAGCACGCTGCACGGCTTCAACACAGTCCGGCCCGAGGGCAGGCGCGACACCGTTGCCGTGATGGGCGACAGCACCTTCTGCCACTCCGGCATGACGGGGCTGATGAACGTCATCTATAACCAGAGCTATTCCACCGTGGTGGTGCTCGATAACGGCATCACCGGCATGACCGGGCACCAGCAGAACCCCTGCTCCGGCTCCACGCTCGACGGCCAGCCGGCGCTGAGCGAGAGCATCGAGAAGATCTGCGAGGGTCTGGGCGTTAAGCGCATCAGGATCGTGGACCCCTACGATCTCAAGGGCTTTGAGGATATACTGCGCGAGGAGCTCGCTCTCGACGAGGTCTCGGTGATAATCTGCCGCAGACCCTGCGCTCTGCTGCCCGAATCGCGCAAAATGCAGACCACCAAGATGGTCGTCAACTCCGACCGCTGCCGCGGCTGCAAGTCCTGCATGAAGATAGGCTGCCCCGCCGTTAGCTTCGGCAACAACCATGCCTCGATCGACCCGACGCTCTGCGTGGGCTGCGGCCTGTGCGCGCAGCTTTGCCACTTCGAAGCGATCACCGTAAAGGAGGGCAAGTAAAATGTCTGTTACAAGCATAATGATAGTCGGCGTGGGCGGACAGGGCACTCTGCTCGCCTCGCGCGTGCTCGGCAGTGTGTTTATAGACGAGGGCTATGACGTCAAGGTCTCCGAGGTGCACGGCATGAGCCAGCGCGGCGGCAGCGTCGTAACCTACGTCAAGTACGGCGACAAGGTCGCCTCCCCCGTGGTCGACCCCGGCGAGGCGGACTATATCCTCGCCTTCGAGCGGCTCGAGGCCGCACGCGCCCTGCCCTGTCTCAAAAAGGGCGGCAAGCTCATCGTCAACGACCAGCGCATGGACCCCATGCCCGTCATCACGGGCGCCGCCGAGTATCCGGAGAACATCGTCGAAAAGCTCCGCGGCGCGGGAGCCGATGTGCTCGCGCTCGACGCTCTCGCCCTCGCGGAGCAGGCGGGGTCCTCAAAGAGCGTGAACATCGTGCTCGTGGGCGTGCTCTCCACACTCATGAAGGACATCCCCGACGAGGCCTGGCACAAGGCGATGGCCTCCGTCATCAAGCCCAAGCTCCTCGCCATGAACGAGACGGCCTTCGAGCTCGGCCGCTCCGCCGTATGACACAGGGATACCTCAGCGAGATAAACGTAAAATTCGATATGCCCACAGCCGACCAGGCCATCCACCGCGTGACCTACGCGATACGCAACGGCAAGTCCCTCGGAGCCGCCGCCGTGAAGATAATTCACGGCTACGGCTCCACGGGCAAGGGCGGCAGGATCCGGACGGAGACCCGGCGCTATCTCGCAGACCAAAAGCGCCGCGGTCTCATCCGCGACTTTATCACGGGCGAGGATTTTTCCATCTTCAACGCCGCCACCCGCGACGCTTTCCTCGTCTGCGACGATCTGCGGCGCGACCGCGATCTCGACTCGTCCAACAACGGCGTTACCATTGTCGTGCTGTGAAAAAAGAG
>CAYNMN010000092.1:0-7430 GCA_964398305.1 uncultured Oscillospiraceae bacterium | reverse complement strand
AGACTGCAAATCAGCGCCGTTTTCCAGCAGATGCGCCGCGAAGGAGTGACGCAGAGTGTGCGGAGTGATGGTCTTTTCTATGCCCGCCTTGACCTGATAGGACTTTATGATCTTCCAGAAGCCCTGTCGGGACATTCTCTCGCCGCTGACATTGACGAACAGCGACTGCTCGTCGGGCACGGCGATCATCTGCGGTCTGATGAACTCGATATATTCAGACAGCGCGCGGATGGCCGCGGGGTACATCGGTATCACACGCACCTTGTCCTTGCTGCGGCAGCGCACAACGCCGGCGGAGATGTTGACGTCGGATATATCCAGAGAGATGAGTTCGCTCACGCGCATACCGGTCGCATACAGCAGCTCGAGCATGGCGCGGTCGCGGTAGCCCTTCATCTCGGTGCATTCCGGCTGCTCAAGCAGGAGCTCGACCTCCTTGCTCGTAAGTATCTGGGGAAGCTTCTGAGTGGTCTTCTCGGGCGCGAGCCTGGCGACGGGATTCTCCTGAAGAACGCCGTCCCGCACAAACAGGGCATAGAAGCACTTGAGGGAGGCGATACAGCGCGAGACAGTGGCGACCGATTTGCCGTTGCCGCGCAGCCAGACGATATAGGCGGAAAGCTCGCTCTCGTCGGCATTGTCAAGCTCGCTGTCCGTATGTGTGGCGAGATAATCAGAGAGCTGACGCACATCACGCATATATGAGCTCATTGTATTGGCGGAAGCTTTTTTAACTTCTTTAAGATAAGCTTCAAATTTTGCAAGGCTCAATACGTCCGTCATGCGCTTCCCTCCCCTCTTGCGTTTATAGTATAAGCCGCACCAGCTGCGGAACAATGATACATTTTATGCCGGCGGCCAACGCAAGAACAGCGCAGCACAAAGCCAGATTTCCGGCGTCCGCCTCAACGGGACGCCGCGCTCTGCCCCAAAATCTGCCCAAAAGCAAACGCGAGAGCATGAGACCATCCCTGCCCAGGATAAACAGGCACGGCAGCGTGAGTATCGCCGGAAGACCTATCGACACAAGCGCCAGAAGGAAGCCCCCGTCGCCCGAGACGATGAGCCCGGACACGGCGCAGGACATAAAAAAACCTCTGACAGCTACCGTGAGCGGAATAAACGCCACCCCAAGAAAGGATGTGGCAAAGAGAACAATCAGCAGATGAAAGGCCGAGCAGCTCAGCAGACACTTAAAATATCCGGTCTCGCAGAATATGTCGGATTCGCCGGTAAGCGAGGCAAGTCCCTCTGCTTCACCCGGGAAAAAACAGCCTAAAACGGTTCCGATAACAAATGAAACGAAGATAATTATCAGCGGCATTGCGGACGCCGCGCCGCGTTCCGCTGTGCCGCCGAGACGGTTATGACAGCAACCGGAAGAAACGATAACGACCAGCCCCTTTGCGGCGGCAAAAGGCTTTTACAGATAACTAAATAATTTACATAATCGAGTAGTGACAATATAATACAAAATCCACGGGTTATCAAGTGCTTTGATAAAATAAGCGAATTTTTGTGAATTATGCCAAACTATTATGTAAACTATATTATGTTAACCACTTAACCTGTGCCGCAAATTTTCATAGAAATATCAATGGGTTTCGCAAGATATAGTGTTATCATTTTGTAATAATCACAATATCTTGGTAATCATTAGAATGTTATGTCTACCTGTAATTGCGATTACGTTCAGTAATCACAGCTCATCTCCTGCGCTTTTTTCGTCGATTTGCCCTGCGGCCTCCGACGTGCAGAGCGCCACCGAATAAACCGCCCGCAGCCGCAGCGATTATTGAGCGCAGGCAGGCGGATCCGAGCTGCTCGGCGCCGGCGGACGCGGTCAATGCTCCGACAAAAATCACTGCCGCCATTGTGATTCCTGAGAACAGTCCGCCCAGCAGCGCTCCCCTGCCCCGCTTCCCGGCGCAAAGCCCGCCCACGGCAGCGCCGCAGAATACGGCGGCAAGCGCAAGCTTGTCGGCGAGCTCATTGGGCAGCAGAGAGGCGTTCAGCGCAAATGCGGCGAGCAGCACGAGCAGGAGCGCTGCCGCCGTCCCCATCGCGGCTGCGATAATTATTTCGCGCGCGGTTATGTTTATTTTATTCCTTGTGCTGTCCATAAAAAATCCCTCCACGCAAAGATGCTTGTTACATCCTATTGCGCGAAGGGATATTAAATTCCGGTTTGAATTATTCTTTGTCTACGCTGTTATCCTCGCCCGAGGTCTTGGCGCTGGATTTTCTGCGTCCGAAAAGACCGCCGCCGGACTGAGCCTGCTCGGCCTGCTTGGCCTTTTCCTCACGGACGTTGGTGGAAATCGCCCATTTGGTGACCTGCAGACGCACACGATCCTCGCTGGTCTCGATGGTGATGGACTCCTCTGTCACCTGGACGATCTTTCCCATAATGCCGCCGATGGTGACTATTTCATCTCCTACAGACAGAGCGTCGCGCATCTCGGTGAGCTTCTTTTTGCGCTTATTCTCGGGCCTGATAAGGAAGAAATAGAACACGACGAATATGATAACGAGAAAGAAGATCGACGAATACCCGCCGGATGCGGTCGAGTCTGTCGTCAGAAAATTAAGGAACATTGATAGACCTCCAAAAGAACGATTTTTATCGATTATATATTTATCCGGCAGTAATTGCAAGCAATATTTTGTGCCACAGGTCGATAACACAGTTTGTTCATATTCTTGTGTCGAGAGAGCGGGCATACCTGTCTCTGAATTGAGAAAATGTACCCTCATCGAGCGCGGAGCCTATTCTGCGCATCAGGTCGTTATAGAAATAAAGGTTATGCGCCACCGCCAGACGCATGGCAAGCATCTCCTCCGCCTTGAAAAGATGACGCAGATAGGCGCGGGAATAGCGCCGGCACACCGGGCAGTCGCAGTCCCTGGATATGGGGCTCTCATCGCGCTCGTATTTGGCGTTCTTGATGTTGATAATTCCGTCCCAAGTAAAAAGATGGCCGTGGCGTCCGTTTCGCGCGGGCATAACGCAGTCAAAGAAATCCACTCCGCGCCATACGCCCTCGATTATGTTGCCGGGAGTGCCCACGCCCATGAGATAGCGCGGTCGGTCGGCGGGCATATGCTCCTCCACGGCTTCAATCGTATCATACATCTCCTGTGCCGTTTCCCCCACCGCGAGGCCTCCGATGGCATAGCCCGCAAGGTCGAGCTCCGCGATCCTCTTCATGTGCTCTATGCGAAGATCGTGATATACTCCGCCCTGATTGATGCCGAACAGCACCTGACCGGGGTTAACGGCGTCATCGCGCGAGTTATAATCACCGAGCGCCGTTTTGCAGCGCTCAAGCCAGCGATATGTCCTCTGGCAGGATTCCCTGAAATACTCATAGGGCGAGGGGATCTTAACGCACTCGTCAAAGGCCATGGCCACGTCTGAACCGAGGTTGGACTGTATCCTCATGCTCTCCTCAGGGCCCATGAATATGTGGCGGCCGTCCACATGGCTGTTGAAGCTCACGCCCTCCTCGGTTATCTTCCGAAGCTCGGCGAGCGAGAAGATCTGAAAGCCGCCGCTGTCCGTGAGTATCGGCCCATCCCAGGTCATGAATTTGTGCAGTCCGCCCATATCGCGTATGAGCTCGTCCCCGGGGCGGACATGCAGATGGTAGGTATTCGAGAGCTCTATCCGGCAGCCGATCTCCGAAAGATCGCGCGCCGACAAGGCGCCCTTGATGGCGCCCTGTGTTCCTACATTCATAAACACCGGCGTCTGCGCCTCGCCGTGAGGACAGGTAAAGCGGCCGCGTCTGGCGTGGCCGGTGCGTGAAAGCAATTCAAACATCAGGCTCTCTCCATATCAAAGTATCAGCATGGCGTCGCCGAAGGAGAAGAAGCGATAACGCTGCTCCACGGCCTGCGCGTAGGCGTTCAGCACGTTCGCCCGCCCCGCAAAGGCGGAGATGAGCATGACGAGCGTGGACTCCGGCAGATGGAAATTCGTGATAAGTCCGTCCATACACTTGAATTTGTAACCGGGATATATAAAAATATCAGTCCAACCCGAGCGCGCATCGAGCGTGCCGTCGGCATTCGCGAAGCTCTCAAGCGTGCGGCAGGACGTGGTACCGACGCATATCACGCGCCCGCCGGATCTTTTGGTCTCGGTCACAATGCGGGCGGTCTCCTCGGGTATAATACAGAACTCCGAGTGCATCTCGTGCTCCTCGACTTCCTCGGCCTTCACGGGTCGGAAGGTGCCGAGACCTACATGCAGCGTCACGAAGCATTCCCGCACGCCGAGCGCACGGATATCGCCGAGCAGCTCCCTGGTGAAATGCAGCCCGGCTGTGGGCGCGGCGGCGCTGCCGAGCTCGCGGGAGTATACGGTCTGGTATCTCTCGTTGTCCTCGAGCTCTGTCTTGATATACGGCGGCAGCGGCATTTTCCCGAGACGCTCGAGCACCTCAAGGAAGATGCCCTCGTAGTCAAAGCGGACTATGCGGTTGCCGTCCTCAATAACACTCTCAACCTCGGCCATGAGCTCCCCCTCGCCGAAGGACAGCTTCGCTCCCGGATGCGTTTTACGCCCGGGTCGGGTCAGGCACTCCCAGCGCCCGTCTCCAAGATCGCGAAGCAGCAGCACCTCCACCGCTCCGCCCCCGGGGCGCGTGCCGAGCAGGCGAGCCGGAAGCACGCGCGAGTCGTTCATAACGAGACAGTCGCCCTCTCGCAGGTATTCCTTGATATCCGTGAACACGCAGTGCTCCGTCTCGCCGGTAGCTCTGTCGAGAAACAGTAGTCGCGAGGCATCGCGCTTTTCCAGCGGGGTCTGAGCGATGAGCTCCGGCGGCAGGTCGTAATTAAAGTCCGATGTTTTCATTATTTCTCCAAATCAGGCGGCGCTGCCCTGCGAGAGCGCTACGCCCGTGTAATAGAAGCAGATTATCTGGTCATATGTATAGCCGTAGCTGTTTGCCATGGCGTAGGCGCCGAACTGGCTCATGCCCACGCTGTGACCCCAGCCGCCGCCCGTGAAGGTAATGCTCGTGCCGTTGTCCTTTATGGTATAATGTATGCTGTAAAGCCCCAGAGAGCCGGTAGAGAAGCTGTAGCAGCTGCTGCGCTGGAGAGAGGTGGAGCGCCCCGAGGAATCCGTGAAGGTAAGGCCGATGGCGTTGCCCGTATCGGAATAGGTCACCGACAGCGACGAGACGTCCGTAAGGCTGAGACTCGACGAATAATAGCTCTTGAGCGCGGAATAGATGTTCTTTTTTGTTATTGTGAACTCCCAGTCGCTCTTGCCGTTTATCGAATCGGACTTCGACTCATATGGGTCGTTTACGCCGCGCAGATAGGCATACGCCGCGGAAAACACATTCTCACAGTTCTCCGAGCCTCCGCCATTGGAGGAATAGTAAAAAGCGGTTATCAGCCTGCCGCCGTAGGTAATATACTGTCCGGCCGTCGCCGTTACTGCGGCGTCGGAGTTTGCAGAAGCATAGTTTGTGCCGCGATAGACCTGGCTGTATGCGTCGTTGGTCACATCAAAGCCGTAGGACGAATAGTTGCCTATGCTGTTGACGGCATAGGTCCTCGCGCAGACGGCCTGCGCCTTGAGCGCCTCTATGGGCCAGGAGCTGTTCATCTCATAGGGAAGTATGCCCTTAACATAGCTTTCTATATCAACTATGTTGATAACCGTTAGCTTCTCGCCCGTGCGGCGCACATATTCGAAGTCGCCGTAATATTTGTAGCCCTTGAACCAGGTGATCGCCTTCCCAGAGGAGGCTTGTGGGGATATGGCAAGATTTTTGCCGCTGCCGCAGTCGAACTCAAAAAGAATCCTCGCATCCGACGAGCGTGTAACGACCACGCATTTGGAGCTCGCGGAATAGGCGCTTCCGCTTATGCCGCGCGCGTTGATATCGGCGGCGGCGTCCTCGGCGGAATCATACTGACCGGCCAATGCATAATATA
The DNA here is from genome assembly GCA_964398305.1 of uncultured Oscillospiraceae bacterium. GTDB lineage: Bacteria > Bacillota > Clostridia > Oscillospirales > Oscillospiraceae > Scatomorpha. The sequence goes on along the minus strand of CAYNMN010000092.1, from coordinate 1,469 downwards.
AATCATTATAATAGCCCACAAACCCGTCGGCATAAGCAGCGGCGCCCGCAGCGGCGGAGGCAAAGTCCGAATAGCTGCCCGCAAGGAGAATATGGTAGCAGCCAATATGCCCTCCGGCAGTGTCCACGTTCTTGTCCATGGCCATGGTCAGCGCGGTCTCCGCGGTGTACCCCACCTCGTGAAACACTCTGCCCGAGTCGTAATAGCCGAATTTATATCCGCTTCCCACGGAGTTTTCAAGACTCGCGTTCTCAAGCGTTGGGTTTCGCGCCGAGCTATCGCTGTCGTAATAGTAGAGCCCGACCCGCATTTTGTCATATTTAATGGTCACACTGCCGCCCACGGCAATATGCCCCGGCGTTCCGACCGCGGTGCTGCCCACCGTTGTGAGTCCCGAGGAGGTCATGGCATAGGCCGTCGACGCTCCGAGCAGCGAGACCGTTCCGCTGCCGCCCACGGCGTAGGCGGAAGCAAGACCGCCCGAGAGCGTGCTGTAGGAGTTATTCACATAGATCGTACTGCCCGCGGCGGCGGCGCCTGATACGACGAGCAGCAGCAGTATCAATACCAGCGACGCCGACACAGCGGCGCGGAGCTTATGTAGGATAGTATTCATGTGTTCTCCTCGCGGACATTTGTTGATTTCTCACAAACATTCTTTTGCTTTAGCGGAACAAAACATTAGTGTTTGCTATTGCCTTTTTCCGTCTTTTCTGTCATTATAATAAATAATCTCGTATAATTCAAGTATTATGTCACCCGAGCCGCTCCAAAAGGAGCCGCGCGGCGTGAAATCACAGGATCGAAAGGGATGTATCTAAATGGAAAAGTACAGAGTCGGTGTAATAGGCGGCACAGGAATGGTCGGTCAGCGTTTTGTTACGCTCACGGCGAATCACCCCTGGTTTGAGCTCAAGGTCATTGCCGCGAGCGCCCGCAGCGCCGGTCAGACATATGAGGAGGCCGTGGGCAAGCGCTGGAAGCTCGACATTCCTATGCCGGATAGCGCGAAGGACATCGTCATTCGCGACGCCTCCGACGTCGCCTCGGTCGTAAAGGACGTGGACTTCGTGTTCTGCGCCGTCGACATGAAGGCCGAGGAGATCCGCGCCCTCGAGGAGGAATACGCGAAGGCCGAGTGCCCGGTGGTCTCGAATAACAGCGCCAACCGCTGGACCCCGGACGTCCCGATGATAATACCGGAGATAAACCCGGAGCATCTCGCGGTGATCCCCTTCCAGAAGCAGCGTCTCGGCACGAAGCGCGGCTTCATCGCCGTCAAGTCCAACTGCTCCATCCAGAGCTATGTCCCCGCCCTCTCCCCCTTCCGCGCCGACTGCGGCGTGAGCCGCGTGCTCGCCTGCACCTATCAGGCGATATCCGGCGCCGGCAAGACCTTTGAGAGCTGGCCGGAGATGGTGGATAATGTTATCCCCTATATAGGCGGCGAGGAAGAAAAGAGCGAGCAG
>CAYNMN010000091.1:0-7440 GCA_964398305.1 uncultured Oscillospiraceae bacterium | reverse complement strand
CGTGGGTAAAACCGCCATTGCCGAGGGTCTTGCCCAGCGCATTGCCGACGGCAAGGTGCCCTATAAGCTCCGTGACAAGCAGGTCATGCTCTTGGATTTGACGGCCCTTGTCGCCGGAACCCAGTTTAGAGGCCAGTTTGAAAGCCGTATGAAGGGCTTAATTGAAGAGGTCCGCAGCCAGGGCAATGTGATTCTCGTGATTGACGAGGTGCATAACCTTGTCGGCGCGGGCGACGCCGAGGGCAGCATGAACGCCGCCAACATCCTCAAGCCCGCTCTCTCGCGCGGCGAGATACAGGTCATCGGCGCGACCACCTTCACGGAGTACCGCAAGCACATCGAAAAGGACGCCGCGCTCGAGCGCCGCTTCCAGCCCGTCACGGTGCCGGAGCCGTCCATAGAGGACAGCGTGAAGATAATCGAGGGCATCGCGCATTACTACGAGGAGTGCCACAAGGTCATGATCTCCAAGGAGATGTGCCGCCTCGCCGTCACGATGTCCGAGCGGTATATAACCGATCGCTACCTGCCCGACAAGGCCATCGATCTCATCGACGAGGCCTGCTCGGACGAAAATCTCAAGAACAAGACGCTTATCCGCATGGAGCAGGTCGAGAAGGAGCTCGCCGACTACGCCAAGGAGCGCGAGCTGCTGCTCGCCGACACGGAGGGCGAGCACTACGAGCGTCTGGCCGTTATCCGCTCCAAGGAGATGCAGCTCAACGACGAGCTCTCGGTGCTCAAGGCGAACCCGCCGGAGCTCACCAAGGAGAGTCTCGCGCACGTCATAGAGCTCTGGACGAAGATCCCCGCAAGCTCGATAACCGAGGACGAATTCGATCGCCTCGGCAGGCTGGGCGACCGCCTGCGCGAGCACGTCGTGGGTCAGGATGAGGCGATAGACGCCGTCTGCGCGGCCATCAAGCGCTCCCGCGTGGGGCTGCAGGCCAAGCGCAAGCCGGTGAGCTTCATCTTCGTCGGCGGCACGGGCGTGGGCAAGACCGAGCTCGTCAAGCGCCTCGCCGCGGACCTTTTTGATTCGCCGGAGAGCCTCATCAGGCTCGATATGTCCGAGTTTATGGAAAAATTCTCCGTCTCGCGTCTCATCGGCTCGCCTCCGGGCTATGTCGGCTATGACGAGGCGGGACAGCTTACGGAGAAGATCCGCCGCAAGCCGTACAGCGTGGTGCTCTTCGACGAGATCGAGAAGGCGCATCCGGACGTGATGAACATCCTGCTCCAGATACTCGACGACGGGCGCATAACCGACGCCCAGGGCAGGACGATAAACTTTGAAAACGCCGTCGTCATCATGACCACGAACGCGGGCTCAAACAGCAAATCCGGCGCGGTGGGCTTCGGCGGCACGGTCTCCGAGCAGGACAAGGCAAAGGCCATGAAGGCGCTCAACGACTTCCTGCGTCCGGAGTTCATCAACCGCGTGGATGAGATCGTCTGCTTCAACAAGCTCACGGAGGAGAACTTCCGCTCCATCGCCGCGCTGATGCTCGGCGAGGTGCGCGAGCTCATGGCCGAGAAGGGCATGGAGCTCGACTGGGACGGCAGCGTTATAGACTACCTCGTCAAAAAGAGCTACAGTCTCACCTACGGCGCGCGCAACCTGCGCCGCACCATTCAGAAGGACGTTGAGGACGCGATCGCGTCCGTGATCGTCGATCAGAAGAAGGGCGCCGTTAAGGGCGTGAGCATTTCCGTGACGGACGACAAAATAAACGTGACAGCGAGATGAGGCAAATGATACGCTTCGAGTGCGATTACCTTGACGGCGCGCTGCCGGAGATAATGGCGGCGCTTGCAAAGACCAACCGCGAGCATACCCCCGGCTATGGCGAGGACGAATACTGCCGCCGCGCCGCCGCCCGAATCAGGGAGCTGTGCTGCGCGCCGGACGCCGCCGTGCACTTCCTTGTCGGCGGAACTCAGGCGAACTTCACGGTCATCGCCGCGGCGCTGCGCTGCTATCAGGGCGTTATAGCCGCCTCGAGCGGGCATATCGCGGTCCACGAGACCGGCGCCGTAGAGGCCACGGGGCACAAGGTGCTCACCGTTCCCTCGACGGACGGCAGGATCACTGCGGAGCAGATCGCCGCGCTCGTGGACGCTCACAGGGGCGACGTTACGCACGAGCATCAGGTGCAGCCCGCGATGGTATATATCTCCCAGCCCACGGAATGCGGCACTGTTTACAGCCGCGCGGAGCTCGCCGCCATCAGCGACGTGTGCCATGAGAACGATCTGCTGCTCTATGTGGACGGCGCGCGTCTCGGCACGGCGATGGCCGCGGAGGGCGCGGACGTGTTCCTGCCCGATCTCGCGGAGCTCTCGGACGTGTTCTACATCGGCGGCACGAAGCTCGGCTGTCTCTTCGGCGAGGCCGTGGTGATCACCAATAACGAGCTCAAGCGCGATTTTCGCTACATAATCAAGCAGCACGGCGGCATGTTCGCCAAGGGCCGGCTGCTCGGTATACAGTTCGGCGTGCTCTTTGAGGACGGGTTATACGAGCGCACGTCGGAGCGAGAGGTCGCGCTCGCCATGCGTCTGCGCCGCGCCTTCGAGGCGAAGGGCTGGCCGCTCTATTACGACTCGCCCACCAACCAGCAGTTCCCGATAGTCCCCGACGCCGCGCTCGACAAGCTCGCGGAGAAATACAGCTTCTCCGACTGGGCGCGGGTGGACGGCGCGCACCGCGCCGTGCGCTTCTGCACGGGCTGGAGCACCGCGCCCGACGAGGTGGATGAGCTCATAGCCGACATCGAAGCACTGTAAGCCCATATACCGGGCGGGGCTCGTCCCCGTCCGGTATTTTTGAGAGATGGGAGGCCGGCGGCTTGGAGTATCCGAAAAGAAAGCAGCTGCGAATGACGGAGTTTGACTATTCCGGTGATAACCTTTACTATGTTACTATATGCACACACAGCAGGCAAAAGCTGTTTGGCCTGCCAGAGCAACAAAGTGAATACGGACTCATAGCGGAGGAGGAGCTGCGCCTGATACCCGAACGTTTTGAGGGTGTTCGCCTTGATAAGTATATCATCATGCCGGACCATATACATGCCGTGATAATTATCGGCTGCCTTGGAGCGGCGGAACGGTCAAGACCGTTCCCTACGTTATCGACTGTGGTTGGCTTATATAAATCAGGCGTCAGCAGACGCATACACCTTATGGAGCCGGAGCTGAGAGTATGGCAGAAGTCGTATTATGAGCGCGTAATAAGGTGTGAGGATGAATACCTTGAGATCTGGAGCTACATCGACGGAAACCCGCAAAAGCTGCCGGGCCTAAATTAGAATACGTAGGGAACGGTCTTGACCGTTCCGCGCAGATTGCCATATATCACAATAACAGGGAGGAAAAACCATGGGACGCATTGAGATCATTCAGGGCGACATCACCCGTCAGGCGGTGGACGCCATTGCGAACGCCGCGAACTGCTCGCTGCTCGGCGGCGGCGGGGTGGACGGCGCCATCCACAGGGCCGCGGGGCCGGAGCTGCTCGCCGAGTGCCGCACGCTGCACGGCTGCGATACCGGCAAAGCGAAGATAACCAGGGGCTACCGCCTGCCCGCAAAATATGTCCTGCACACGCCCGGACCCGTGTGGCACGGCGGGACTCACGGCGAGCCGGAGCTGCTCGCGCTCTGCTACAGCAGCTGTCTGGAGCTTGCCGCCGAGAACGGCTGCAAAACCGTGGACTTCCCCTCGATCTCCACCGGCGTCTACGGCTACCCCGTGGATCAGGCCGCGCGCATAGCCATACGCGAGATCGCATCCTTCCTCGCCGCGCACCCGGAGATGGAGCGTGTGCGCATGGTCTGCTTCGATTCGCGCACCAAGGCCGCCTATGACGCGGCGCTCGCGGAAGCTTGAGCCGCATACTCACCTGCACCGTCCCGCCGGAGGCCGACGGGCGACGGGTGCGCTCGCTGCTGCGCTCCGAGCTGCGTATTCCCGACGGCATGATCGCCCGGCTGCGGCAGCGCCCGGGCGCGGTGCTGCTGAACGGCGAGAGCGTCAGGACGATAGACCCCGTCCGCGCCGGAGACGTTCTGACGGTGGACGTTGGCGACGGGGACAGGACCGGCGCTTTTGCGCCGATGCGCGCGCCGCTCCCGGTGCTCTTTGAGGACGACGACCTGCTCATCATAAACAAGGCCGCGGGCATGGCGACCCACGGCAGGGCGGAGCGCGGCGAGCCGACGGTGGCGAACGCCGCGGCGGCCTATCTCGGCGCGGGGCGGCCCTTTCATCCCGTCACCCGGCTCGACAGGGACACGAGCGGCGTGATGGTCGTAGCCAAGACCGGCTATGTGCATGAGCGGCTGCGCCTTATGCTGCACTCGGCGGATTTCCGGCGCGAATATCTCGCCGTCGTGCGCGGCGTACCCCTGCCGGCGTCGGGCGAGATTGCCCTGCCGATTGCGAGGATCGCCGACAAAAAGTTCGGCGTCCGCCCAGACGGCGCGCCGAGTCTCACGCGCTATGAAACACTCTCCGGCGACGGCGAGGCGACGCTGCTGCGCGTGACGCCGGAGACCGGACGCACGCACCAGATACGGGTGCATTTTTCCGCCGTGGGCTGCCCGCTGCTGGGCGACAGGCTCTACGGCGGCGCGTCGGACGAGATCGCGCGCTGCGCGCTGCACTCGTCGGCGCTCACGCTGCTCCACCCGGTCACGGGCGCTGTAATAGAGGTGAGCGCCCCGCTGCCCGAGGACATGAGGGAGGTGCTTGAAAAGCATGAGATCGCTGCGGATATCCTATAACGCCCCCGTCACGCTCACGTTCGCGCTGCTCTCGCTCGTCGTGCTCGGGCTAGGAGCGCTGACAGGCGGCGCGTCCACAAGTCTGCTGTTCTGCGTCTACCGCTCGCCGCTCACGGATCCGCTGACCTACCCGCGCTTCCTTCTGCACGTCCTCGGCCACGCGAGCTATGCGCATTATATCGGCAACATGATGATGATCCTCGTCCTCGGCCCGCCGATGGAGGAGAAATACGGCAGCCGCGACCTGCTTCTCGCCGTCGTCATCACAGCCTTCGTCTCGGGGCTCGTCCAGTATATATTCTTCCCCTCCACGGCGCTGCTGGGCGCGTCGGGCATCGTGTTCATGCTCATCGTCATGGCCTCGCTCTCCGGCATGAGAAACGGCGAGATCCCGCTCACGGCGATATTCGTGTTCATCCTCTACCTCGGCGGCGAGGTCGTGGACGGCCTCTTCACGAGCGACAACGTTTCGCAGATAACGCACATCATCGGCGGCGTCTGCGGCGCGGCGCTCGGACTGTGGTTCGGAAACAGGCGTTAGCCGTATCTCACCGCGCCCCCCGACGTCGAGCTCACCACGCGAGTGTTCTCTCTGAGCGCGCGGGATAGCTCCATAAGATCGCACTCCAGACCCTCCGGCGCGAATATGCGGCGGAGGGTCGGCTCGTTTTCAAACCATACCGCCGTCGCCTCCGTGCAGGCGCCCGAGGCGAGCCGCGCTTCAAGCACCTCGCCGAGCGCCGAGGGCTCGGAGCAGAGCCCCAGCCGGCTGCCGCCCACGCTCACGGCGTAGACCTCCTCCACACCAGGTGTGTTCTCCAGCAGCGCCTCTCTGAGCGCGTCGGCGTCGCCGCACTCGGGCGCGAGCGTCACGCGGGCGCGCGCGCTGTATTCCGGCTCGCCGCCGCCTAGCTCCTTTGCCGCGTCCCGGGCAAAGGCGACACATTCGCGCAGCTCCGCGCGGCCATAGACGCCGACCTCCTCTCCGCCTGCCGACACGCGATACACAACGCGCAGGTTCGCCGCGCCCACAAGCGCGAGAGCGAGAGCCGATACGATTATCTTCCTGAGCATTTCAGTCACCTCCACGAGTTAACATAACACTTATTCCGGCGAGGTCAAGGGCTTCGGCAAAGGTTGTCAGGAAGACCCGATTTTCGCGCGCCGGACGGGCATATGTTAATTGCATGGGGGGGACAGTGCCATGGCATACGAAGAAAAGCAGAGGACAAGGCCGCACAGCGTCACGCTCGACGAGCGCGAGCGTCTGACCGTGACGGGCGTGGACGAGGTGGAGCGCTTCGACCCGGACGAGGTGGTGCTGCTCACGGCGCGGGGCAGCCTGTGCGTGCGCGGCAGCAACCTGCACATCAGCCGTCTGAGTCTGGACGGCGGCGATCTCGCGGTGGACGGGCTCGTTACGGAGCTCGTCTATGAGGAGAGCGCGCCCTCGGGGAGCCTGTGGAGCAGGCTGTTTTCCTGATGGAGCTGCCGGTCTCGCTGCAGGCCGCCCAGGCCGCCGCGGCTTTCATGGCCGGGGCGGCTCTGGGGTTGCCGTATGACGCCCTCCGTGCCGTCCGCCGCCGCTGCCGGCGGCTCGGCGCGGCGTTGTGCGACGCGCTGTTCTGTCTCGCCGCGGCGATCTGGATATTCGCGCTCATCATGGGGCCGGGGCAGGGGCATTTTCGCTTGTTTATGCTCATTTCCGCCCTGCTCGGAGCGGCGCTGTATCTCGCGTTTCTCTCGCCGGCGATCTATCCCGTTCTCAGCCGCGGCGTCGCCTTTTTGTTCAGTCTGCCGCGAAAAGCGGCGGCGCCCGTCGCCCCGATATGGTCAAGAGCGAAAAAAGGGGCGCGAATTGCAAAAAATGTCTTTCCAAAAGTCAAAAGATGGTTTACAATAACGTGTAATCATATAGGTATCGTCAGGAATCGTGCGGAAAGGAGCGGCGGTCTTGAAGCTCAAGAGGGCAGGTATACTTACGAAGCTGATAATCGTGGCTCTCGCGCTGTACGCGGTGGTCACGCTGATCTCCGTGCGCGACCGCGCGCAGGAGGCCGAGGCCACGCGCGCCGAGCTTGCGACGGAGCAGGCCGCGCTGACTCAAAAAAACGCCGAGCTCGAGTATCAGATCGAGCACAGCGAGGATGACGAGACCATAGAGGAGATCGCGCGCGACAAGCTCGGGCTCGTGCTGCCCGGGGAAAAAATATTCTACGACATCAGCGACTAAACTATTGAGGGGGACAAAAGCATTTATGCAGCTTCAGGTCGGAACGGTAATCGAGGGCAAGGTCACAGGTATCACAAAATTCGGAGCGTTTGTCACGCTTGAGGACGGTAAGAGCGGGCTCGTCCATATTTCCGAGGTCGCCAACACCTATGTAAACGATGTGCATGACTATGTCCAGGTGGGGCAGACTGTCAAGGTGCGCGTCATAGGTCTCGGAGACGACGGCAAGATCAATCTCTCCATCAAAAAGGCCGAGGAACAGCCGCGCCCCGCGCCGCAGCAGTTTCGTCCCCGCCCCGCGCCGCAGCCGCAGAGGGCGTTCCGTTCCCCTCCGCCCCAGGTCGAGGGCCCGTCGGGCGACGCGAGCTTTGAGGACAAGCTCAAGCATTTTATGCAGGAGTCCGATTCCAAGATCGC
>CAYNMN010000090.1:0-7629 GCA_964398305.1 uncultured Oscillospiraceae bacterium | reverse complement strand
TTGGGGTGCTAACTTTTTCGAGACCTTTTGCGATACTTTCATTTTACCGAAAACAGAGCAGGATCTGTTGCACATTGGCGGCGATAACTACAATATCGAAAACACTAAGGATTTCTGGGAATTGTTCAAGGCGATAGCTGCTGAATACAGCGAAAAGTAATCTGCTCAACTTTCAAAGGAGGAAAAGTATGAAACGAATATCAATACGTCTCATTTCTATCATATTGACACTTGCTATGCTTTTTTGCGTGATGCCCGTTGGAGCATCTGCGGCAGAGCGAGACTTGGCTTCGGCTACGGATGCCGCAACACGGCTGAAACAGCTTGGGCTGTTCCAAGGGGTCGGCACTCTCCCTGATGGCGGCACTAATTTTGACCTGAACCGTCCCGCCACCCGCGTTGAGGCGCTCGTTATGCTCATCAGGCTGCTGGGTGAGGAATCCGAGGCAAACGCAGGAAGCTGGAAGCATCCCTTCACCGATGTTCCGTCATGGGCAGATAAATATGTGGGCTACGCTTATGAAAAAGGGCTGACAAAGGGCAGCTCGGGCACGACCTTCGGCACCGGCAATGCTTCTGCACAGATGTATCTGACCTTTGTGCTGCGTGCGCTGGGCTACTCCGATGCAGCAGGCGGCGATTTCACATGGGATAAACCGGAGGCGCTGGCGAAACAGGTGGCGATATTGACCGATGAAGTCATGCTTGACGATTTCCTCCGCGCCGACGCGGTGCTGGTCTCCGAGGCTGCGCTGTGCGCGCAGGTGAAAGGAAGCACCGTCCTGCTGCTGGATAAGCTGATCGACGCCGGGGTGTTTACCGGCTCGGAGTGGGATGCGGCATATCCCGATTCACCCGTCCGGCGCGGCAATGGGCCGTCGGGCGGGACACCGGAATATGACAAAGACCCCATCACTCTCGTGGCGGGAGCGAGAACATTCACTTTTACCATCGTGAATGTGGACGAGATGGCCGAGCTATACCTGTCCGACGGCAGCTACTCCGGCCCCGATTGGCAGAGCACAGACAAGGGCTGGGTGAAGTTTGAAATAAAGCCCAACGGCCTCACCACAAGCTTTAGCTGCTACACCGATGTGGATTTTGAAAATGTGCCGGATTTGAAGATACGCTACACAAAAAGGGAAGGCACCAACACCGCCTACTTTGGCTGCACCATCAAAAACGGCGGTCGCTATTGGCTCGACGAGCTGGCACAGCAGCTTATGACCGAGAAGTGAAGTGAGAAAGGGAAATGACTATGAAAACGAAGAAACTTTTGTCCGTGCTTTTGGTTCTATGCCTTGCGCTGACCCTGCTGCCCACGGCGGCGCTGGCGGTGGACCCAGCGCCGGTGCTGTATATCGGAAGTAATGTGGCGGTTCCACTGCCGGATAACGGCCATTATATAAATGACTCTGGTGGTGATGCTGCCAGCGGCACATGGTATGTGTATAACGATAACAGTGCTTACACGCTGACGCTCAACGGGGCGAATATTACCACGGCTTTTGTGGGTGCGAACGGGAACAAATACGGTATTTATACCGAAAACCTTGACTTGACGATCGCTCTTGTTGACAGCAGCACCGTCGGCGGCGCGGCCTTAAATACCACCAGCAGCAACAGCTACGGTATCTGCGTGGCCGGCGACCTGACCATCAGCGGCACAGGCTCTCTTACTGTCACCGGCGGCGACGTCACGGCAGCCCGCGGCAACTGCGGCCTGCTCTGCACCGAAACGCTGACGATAGTCAGCGGCCACGTCACGGCAACCGGCGGAAGCGTCACGGCAACCAGCGGCACGGCAGCAAGCGGAGGCAGTTGGGGCATACTTGCCGGCAATGGTCTAATTGTGACCGGCACCGGCGATGTGACCGGCACCGGCGGAAGCGCGGCAAACGGCGCCGGCGTTTGTGTCAACGCCGGTGACATTGAGGTGAGCGGCACCGCCAAATTGACCGGCAACGGCGGCGCTGCCACAAGCGGGAACAGCATCGGCGTCCATGCGGATCAGGGCAATATCACAGTCACCGGCGGTACTGTGACCGGCACCGGAAACGCAGCGGGCGATTATAGCTATGGCATTGCCGCATACGGCTATTTTAATAACGGCAGTTATGTCTGCGGCGGCGATATCGCTTTCTCTGTCAGCGCCAATGTGACAGGCACAGGCGGTACTGCGGTCAAGGGCAGCGCCGGCATATTAGGCGACGGTGATATCACGATTTCCGGTGCCGTTGCCGTAAGCGGTGAGGGAAAGACTGTAAGCGGTACGGGTGAGGATATTTTCAGCGACGGTATCATCGCCAACGCCAGCATGGCGATTTCGGGAGGAACGGTGACCGGCATCGGCGGAAGCGCGACAAACGGCGTGAGCGAGGGTATCTACGCATACGATGATCTCACGGTCTCCGGCGGCACAGTGACCGGCACGGGCAACGGTAGCTCCGGCAACAGCTACGGCTTCGTGTCGGATGAAGGCACTGTCACCCTCACCTACGGCACAATCGTAACACAGGGCAGCACGACCGCCATAAACACGCAGCCTGATTTCGGCACAACAGCGTGGTACAAGTGGCGTTTGGCTGATAGCGGGGATTACACACGAAGCTGCACTACGTCGTATGCCGTAAAGACTGCAACACCCTACGATACCCATGTGGAAATCATCACCGACGACGTATACATCAAAACACAGCCGCAGAATAAGACTTTCACCGTGGGTAACATTACCGGCACACTCACTGTCGAGGCAGATGGCTCGCCCACAGGCACACCGACATACCACTGGTACAAGTGCGCCAATGCCGCAAAAGACAGTCCCGAATCAATAGCAAGCGCAACCACCGCCAGCTTCACCATTCCCACAGACCTCACGGTCGGCACATATTACTACTACTGCGCCGCCACCCTGAACGGCGTGACCGCCGATTCCAATGTGGCGACCGTTGCGGTCAATCCCGCATACTCCGGCCCGTCTTACAGCTACTATGCTATCACCGCCACAGCCGGTGAAAACGGCGCTGTCACCCCCGCCGGCAAGACCTCCGTGCGGGAGGGAAAGAATGCGGCCTATGCTATCACGCCGGGCGAGGGCTACAAGATCGCCGATGTGCTGGTAGACGGCGTGAGCGTGGGCGCAGTCAGCGAATACACCTTTGAGAACGTGCAGAGGGCACACACCATCGAGGCCGTCTTTGCGTGGGGCAATCCCTTTGAGGATGTGGCCGAGAGCGACTGGTTCTATGAAGATGTAGAATACGCCTATCTGAACGAGCTGTTCGAGGGTACGTCGCCCACAACCTTTGCGCCGCACACCGCCATGACGCGGGGTATGCTGGTAACAGTTCTCTATCGTCTGGAGGGCGAACCCGCCGTCACCGGCACGAACCCCTTTGACGATGTGGAACGCGGCAGGTATTACGAAAACGCTGTCATTTGGGCGGCGGAAAATGAGCTTGTCGGCGGCTACGGTAACGGCAAGTTCGGCCCGGACGATGATATTAGCCGTGAGCAGATGGCGGCGATTCTCTGGCGCTATGCCAAGTATAAGGGCATCGACGTGCGCGTGGGCGAGGACACGAATATTCTTTCCTACAACGATGTGGCAAGCGTCAGCGAGTACGCCATCCCCGCCATGCAGTGGGCCTGCGGCGCTGGTCTTATAAACGGCGACAACGGAAACCTCATGCCGCAGGGCAATGCGGAACGCTGCCAAGTCGCGGCAATACTGCATCGGTTCTGTGAGAATGTAACGAAGTAATTATATAGCAAATTTTATTAACAGCGCCACCCTGCGAGCTCATGCCGCAGGGTGGCGTTGTTTTGTCCTTTACTTTTTCTTTCTGGACGACGTAAGAAATCTACGAATACGTCCAGCACGCCACGACTTGCAAATCAGCATAATGGCGGAGACCATTGTAACGATAGGCAGAGCAACGAATACCGCCGTGCGCATCCATGGCTCAGCGGAGTCTGGCACAAGCAGTATAGCAATCGCCGCCATAACCAGAATGCCCCAGAAGGCAAAGAGTACCGCATCGGGATATCCCTCTCCCGGCTTGCCCTTTGTCGCCGCAACACGCAGCGCCTTTAACGCACGAACCCGGATGTCACGGATATTTCGTGCGGAGCAGTCCTTTTCTTTTGCGATGGCAGACACATCCTCACCGTTCACTACATTGCGGAAGATGACCTCACGCTGAAGCTCGGTCAGCTCATGCAGACCCTCGACAATCTCCTTCTGCAAGTGCAGATCCGCATCTCCGGCGAAGTCCTTCGGCAGATACTGGTCGCGCACAAACCAAGACTTATCGTCATAGATGCGCGCCTTCACTTCCTCCGGCAGGTAGTCCTCTGGGTCGAGTGACTGTTGGGTCTCGGCCTCCTCCGGCGTGACGAAGCCGGAATGGTTGTAATACTTGTTCTCGCTGTCATAGAGGATTCGGTCGACCTGCTTCATCTCCTCCTTGTTCTCGGTGACCCACTTCTTCGCGTCCTCCGCGGCGGCGGGATCTTGCTTTCGCATCCACGCCCAGCCCTTGGCGATCTCCTTACGAGCAATGGATTTTTTGAACATCGGGTCACCTTCTTCCTGCAAGAAAAATATTTTTAAAAAACTCTTATTTTCGACCTTCCGTTTTGCCGATTTTTCTCTACTACTTATGAGGAAATGATTTTGCCCGGTCAGAAGCATCTCCTTTTCGGTACGGCACTTCAAATGCGCCGACGAACCTATCGCCTCCACGCAGTCAGCTATGAGTCACGGCATTGGCCGTCGTGCCGACATCGGTGTTTCGACTGTGGGAGGCCTCGCAGCACACGCCGCGCCGCCGGGGGCGCGGCAACTTTTAGTAAGTTCATTTTATCAGAAAGGACAACCATCATCAAGGAGGAAATGCATGAAGAAAACCAAGGACAAGCGCGAATACCCCAACGGCTTCTATCTCATCGACAACCGCATCACCATGTTCGGTCTCACGCCGATCCAGCTCGCCGTCTACAACTGCCTGTGTCGGCACGGTAATGTACATCATCTCTCGCATCTCCGCATGTCCACCATAGCATCCGAAGCTGGGTGTGCGGTCAGCTCCGCGCGACAGGCGGCGCACGAGCTGGAGGAGCTGCGGCTCGTCTCCATCTCGCCGGACTTCAAGGACGCGCCCGGCGGAGGCAAGTGGCACGGCGCGAATTACTATCATGTGCTGGAGCTGCCCGCCTACATCGAACGAAAAAGCATTTCCGAACAGGAGGTGGTCTGTGATGAGCTTCCGTTCTAAGCTTGAGCAGCCAACACCCGCCGTGACCGCCTGTGCCGCCTCGTGTACGACTTTGCAGACATGGGCAGCGTCCCTGCACCCCGGCATGGCTTGACCGCCCTGTCGGGGCTTTTTCGGGGGAGGTTTGGAGGACGGTAGAACCGTTCGATTTTAGTACAAGATAAAGGACCGGCGTCGGTAACCCGCCGCCAGCCCGAACACACCGCCCCGCAATGCGGGTCGGGGCAAGGGATTGCGGGATATGAGCACATGAAATTCCAAGGTGGTCGGTTTTGGAGATTTTACGATTTACCGACGTCGGTCATCGAAAAAACAGAGCTGCGGCAAGGCTTTGCGCCGTACCGCAGGAAAAGAAAGGACAATTCACATGAAAAACGAAAATGAAAACAGGATACGCATATCCATCTGGCTGAAGCCGGATGTTTTGAGCCGTATGGACGGCTGGCTGGAGGCGGACAACTGCAAAAGCCGGGGCGAGTTCACGGAAAAGGCACTTCGCTTTTACATGGGCTATCTCGCCACAGAGGATGTTTCGGAATACCTCTCGGCGGCGCTGGTGGCGACGCTGCGTGGCATCCTCGCAGACAACGCCAATCGACTGCGCTGCCTTCTGTTTAAGTGGTGCGTGGAGCTGAACATGATGGCGCACACCGTTGCCGCACACTTCCGTGCCGACCCAATCGATCGTAAAGAGCTGCGAGCCTTCGCCGTGGATGAGGTCAAGCGTACCAACGGTCAGATCAGCTTCGACAAGGCTCTGGATACACAGCGGCAGTTCAGAGACGATGAGTAACTGTCATGTCCGCCGCCCAGCAGGGGCGGGTTCGCCGCCAGACGGCGGAAGGAACAAGACAAAGCTGAACAACAGAATAAAAGCCCTCCCGAACAGGAGGCAGAAAGGAATTTGAATGAAAAATTGTGCATACAAAAACTATGACGAACTACCGCTGATGCTGTCTGTGCCGCAGGTAGCGTCGGTGCTGGGGATCTCTCGCGCCGGAGCGTATGAGCTGGCGCGCAGCGAGGGCTTTCCCTCTCTGACGATAGGCTCCCGCATCATCGTCCCGAAGGACGAGTTTATCGCATGGGTGAAGCGGCAAACCATTGGGAACGCTGAATAATTCAGTAGCTATTCAGTTCAAAGTGTGGTATATGTTCGTGTTGCAAAACGTAGAAATGGCGGTACGATAAATGGCAAAACGCAGAGCCAACGGTGAGGGCAATATACGAAAGCGCTCGGACGGACGCTGGGAAGGACGGTACACCGCCGCCTACGATCCCGCTACCGGCAAGCGCATCACCAAGAATGTTCTCGGCAAGACACAGGCAGAGGTCAAGGAAAAACTGAAAGCGGCGCAGGAGGCCGTCAGCGATTTGGATGTCGTGCGGTCCGACTCCTACACGGTGGGGAGCTGGGCGCAGACATGGTTCGAGCTGTACTCCAAGCCTGTCATACGCCCGTCTACAGCGGAATATTACAAGCGCTTCATCGACGACAAGATCACACCCGCCATCGGCGACATCAAGCTCAACAAATTGACCGCCCGCGACATCCAGAAGTTTTACAACGACCTGAAAGATCACGGGCGGGTACGGGAAGCGCAGAAGGAAAAGAATCCGGGCCTGTCCAATGCCTCGGTGCGGGGCGTCCACATGATGCTGCACAACTGCCTCGACCGGGCGGTCAAGGAGCATCTCATCTCCCGCAACCCCACGGAGGAGTGCATCATCCCAAAAATTCAGAGAAAAGAAATGAAAATCCTGCACCCCGACAACATCCATGTTTATCTCAAGGCGGCAGAGGCGCGCGGCGTTCTGCCTATGTTTTATCTGGAGCTGACCAGCGGCGTCCGCAAGGGTGAGCTGGTGGCACTGCTCTGGAGCGACCTCGACGTGGAGAAGAAAACCCTATCGGTGACGAAACAGGCCGTCAGAGGCCCAAATGGCGAAATTCGGGTGGGCAGGCCGAAAACAGACAATTCCATGCGCAGCATCTCCATCCCGCAGGAGGCGGTCGACCTGCTTATACAGGAGCACGCCAAGCATCCGGACAATCCGTATATGTTCCCGTCGCCCAAGACCGGCGGGATGTACTATCCCGACTCGGTGGTAAACATCCACAAGAAGATTTTGAAGGACGCGGGGCTGGAACACTTGCGTTTCCACGATTTGAGACACACGTTTGCCACGGTATCTCTCCAGAACGGCGTGGACGTCAAGACAGTCTCCAGTATGCTGGGCCATTACAACGCCGGCTTCACGCTGACCACCTACGCCCATGCCACACGCCAGATGCAGGAGGACGCCGCCCAAAGAATGGGCAGCTTCATGACGCAGGCCATGTAAACGT
>CAYNMN010000089.1:0-7735 GCA_964398305.1 uncultured Oscillospiraceae bacterium | reverse complement strand
GTGTATGGCCGTATTATAGGAGGAATAAACGATGAGTATATCTACGGAAATGAAAAAGATCATGCTCTCGAAGGCCTATGACTATATGGGGAAGGACCCGGATGAAAACATCCCCAAGCTCATAGACCTCGTCGAGAAGCTCGACAGGAACGGAGCAATATCCAAGGAGATCAACGGCGTTAAGCGCATTGTCGCCGATAAGGACGGCAACTGGTACAAGCTCCTGCGCAGCTGCTGGACGGACATCGACCCGGCGGTTTTCAAGCGTCTTTTCACGAATTTTGTGGTAAACTCCTGCATGACCGGCAACCCGAAGCGCTGGGAGCTGATGGAGAAATACGACTGCAACATCCCCTGGAGCATCCTGATGGATCCGACGAGCGCCTTCAATCTGCGCTGCACGGGCTGCTGGGCGGCGGAGTACGGCAACAAGCTCAACCTGACCTTCGACGAGCTCGACAGCGTCATCGAGCAGGGCAAGGCTCTCGGCATCTACTTCTACCTCTACACCGGCGGCGAGCCCACGGTGCGCAAAAAGGATCTTATCGCCCTTGCGAGCAAGCATGACGACTGCGTGTTCATGCCCTTCACCAACGGCACGCTCATAGACGACGAGTTTGCCGAGGAGATGCTCCGCGTCGGCAATATCATCCCCGCCATCTCCGTAGAGGGCTTCGAGGAGGCCACCGATTTCCGCCGCGGCAAGGGCACCTATCAAAAGGTCGTCCACGCCATGCAGGTGCTCAAGGAGCACAAGCTGCCCTTCGGTCTCTCGCTGTGCTATACCTCCAAGAACTATCAGGTCATCGGCTCTGAGGAGTGGTTCGACCGGATGGTGGAATGGGGCGCCAAGTTCGCATGGCTGTTCACCTATATCCCCGTGGGCAAGGCGGCAGTGCCGGAGCTGATGGCCACGGCCGACCAGCGCACCTTTATGTACCATGCCGTGCGCGACTTCCGCAAGACCAAGCCCATCTTCACGATGGACTTCTGGAACGACGGCGAGTTCGTCAACGGCTGCATAGCGGGCGGCCGCAGCTTCCTGCATATCAACGCGAACGGCGACGTGGAGCCCTGCGGCTTCATACATTATTCCAACTGCAACATCAGGGACGTCACATTGCTCGAGGCTCTGCAGAGCCCGCTTTTCAAGGCCTACCGCAAGGGACAGCCCTTCAACGACAACCAGCTCCGTCCCTGCCCGCTGCTCGATAACCCCGAGCGTCTGGCCGAGATGGTGCACGCCACGGGCGCGAAGAGCACCGATCTCGAGGCGCCGGAGGATGTGGACGAGCTCGTCGCCAAGACCATTCCGGTGGCCGAAAAATGGGCGGCGGCGTCGCAGCGGCTCTGGGAAGAGTCGGACAAGGGGAGAAGCGGGGAGCACGCGGTCTTTGGCAAAGAGCTCTGGGAAGAAGAAAATAAGACCGCCGGCAAATAAGACCGGCGATCTCTGGGGGGATCCGTTATCCGTTACGCAAAAATAGTGATCGACTTTATCAAAACGCATAAGTATGTCTGGCTCGCGCTCTATTTTCTCGCATACAGCGCCGTGTTCATCATAATCGAGCACACAGCGCCGACCGAGGGCTATTGGGTGACGGATCTGCCCATAGACGACAGGATCCCGTTCGTTCCGCAGATGGTGTGGTTTTATATCATGTGGTATCCGCTTTTCGTCGCCGTGGGCATACCCACCATGATACTGAATGCCGACGCTTTCAAGAGGTGGATGTATTATCTCATGATAACGCTCACGGCGAGCTTCGTGTTTTATGTGCTTGTCCCGAACGGTCAGCACCTGCGCCCGAACGACATGGAGGTCACGGGCGTCGCCACATGGCTGCTCGCGGGGCTTTGGAAAGCGGACACCTGCACGAACGTGTTTCCGAGCATGCACGTCATCGGCTG
This sequence comes from uncultured Oscillospiraceae bacterium, assembly GCA_964398305.1. GTDB lineage: Bacteria > Bacillota > Clostridia > Oscillospirales > Oscillospiraceae > Scatomorpha. The sequence goes on along the minus strand of CAYNMN010000089.1, from coordinate 5,824 downwards.
CATAGGCGATATTGCCGCGGTCTTTGACAGCCGGATATTCGGCAGGAGGTGGGGGGCGCTGGTCATAGTCTGCTGCGTGCTCTGCTCGGTGTCCACCGTGTTTGTCAAGCAGCACGCGATCATCGACGCCGCGGGCGCGCTCGCCTTTGCGGTTCCGGGCTTTTTTATCGTGTATTCGCGCCGATTCTTCGGAAAGAGCAAGGGGGAGCGGCTCGAGAGCTGACGAGCGTCAGAACACGAGCTGCACGAGCAGCATATAGACCACCGTGCCGGCAAGGATCGACAGGAGCATGTTATGCTTCCACTTGTGCAGCGCCGCAACAACAATAACACCGACCGCCTCCGGGATACCGTGGGGCGGTTGAATTATTGACGCGCCCTTGAGACAGTACACAACGAGCATGGCCATGATCGCGTAGGGCAGCACCTCGCCGAGATAGAGCACAGGCGCGGGCGCGCCCTTTCTGAACACGATGAACGGCAGGAAACGTAGAGCGAGCGTCACAAGCCCCGCGACGGCAATGAGCGCGAGGGTATATACGTTGCCCGTCATTTTGCCACCCCCGTTATGGCGCGCTTCTCCGCGAAGAGCGCGGCGGTGATTATCAGCAGCGCCGGGATGAGGAAGGCCGACGCGCCGAATATGAGCAGGCAGACGAGGGAAATGCCGAGCCCCGTGAGCGCGGGGAGGTGGCTGTCCGCCTTCTCCCACTGCTCCACGAATATTACGACGAAGAGCGCGGTCATCGCGAAGTCTATGCCCTCGGTGTTGAAGGTCAGCGCCCCGCCGGCCAGCGCGCCGATCAGGCTGCCGGCCACCCAGTAGAGCTGGTCGAGCAGCGAGACGAGGAGGTAATAGCGCTTTCTGTCCACGCCCTCCGAGATGTCCGGCGAGCAGACGAGCGAGAAGGTCTCGTCCGAGAGCGAGTAGATGAGGTAAGGCTTCGCCGCGCCGGTGCCCCTGTATTTTTCGAACATCGACACGCCGTAAAAGAGGTGCCGGAAGTTCACGGCAAGCGCCATGAGCGCGGCTGTCACGAGCGAGGCGCCGCTCGTGAGCAGATCCAGAGCGACAAACTGCATCGACCCCGCATAGATGACGACGCCGGACAGCGGCGCCCACCACCAGTCGTAGCCCTTGCTCACAAACAGCATGCCCAGACCCGCGCCGAGCACGAAATAGCCCGCCAGAACGGGCAGCGTCGCCTTGAAAGCGAACAAAAACGTCTTTTTATCCTTCAAAATCCCGCCCCGATCAGCTTAAGAATATTATCCATGGTAAAGGCGAGGTTTTCCTCGGAAAACTCCCGCACGCGCTCGAAGTCGAGCGGCAGACGGCTCGTCGGGAATATTGCGCTCACGCCCTCTGCGAAAGCGGCCTCCGCGCCCCGGTCCGCGCCTCCCACAACGGCGATCACCGGAACGCCGAGCTTTTTCGCCCTGCGCGCCACGCCGATGACAACCTTGCCGCGCAGACTCTGACTGTCGAGCTTGCCCTCGCCCGTAAATACGACGTCCGCGCCGCGTATCACGTCCTCGAAGCGCACGGTGTCGAGCACGGTCTCGATGCCCATCTGCAAACGGGATGAGAAGAAAGCCACCATGCCCGCGCCCATCGCGCCGGCTGCTCCCGCGCCGGAGAGAGCCGAAACCTCGACGCCGACGTCGCGCTCGATAACTCCTGCAATGTGCCGCAGTCCGGCGTCGAGCGAGCGCACCATGTCCGCGTCCGCGCCCTTCTGCGGGCCGAAGATATATGCCGCGCCGTTCTCGCCGTACATGGGATTGTCAATATCGCACATCGTTATTATCTCCGCTTCCCGCAGAGCCGGGTCGAGCCCGGAGACGTCTATACGCGCGACGTCGCAGAGCGTCCCGCCGACCGGCACGAAGCTCTCGCCTGCGGCGTTGAAAAAGCTCACGCCCGCCGCTGCCGCCGCGCCGCAGCCGCAGTCGTTCGTGGCGCTGCCGCCGAGACCGATTATCAGCTTTTTCGCGCCCCTGCGCGCCGCCGCGAGCATCAGCTCGCCCACGCCGAGGGTCGTCGTGCGCGAGGGATCCCGGTCGTCCCCCGCGAGCGGCAGACCGGCTGCCGCCGCCATCTCGATTACGGCGGTGCGCCCGCCGTCGAGCAGCCCGTAAAAGCCGCGCAGTCTCTCAAAATGCGGTCCCGTGGCGTCCTCATATATTTTCTCGCCGCCGAGAGCGTCGAGAAATGCGTCCACGCTGCCCTCGCCGCCGTCGGCCACCGGAATGGACGTCACGGCGCAGTGCGGAAAATGCGCGGCGATGCGCTCGCTCATTATCGCACAGATGCGCTTTGAGGACATGGTGCCCTTGAAGGAATCGGGTATCAGCACAGCCCTTTTCATTTCTTTTCCTCCAGCGTGTAAACATCCGTGCGCCTCGCGCTGATAAGCGGGAGCTGGCGGCGCACCCTCTCCACCTCGCCGAGGTCGACGTCGGCGTAAAGTATCGTCTCCTCCGCGCCCGCGCGGGCTATCACCGTGCCCCAGGGCGATACGGCCATGGAGTTGCCGTAGGAGACATAGCGCGCGCCCTCGTCCCTCGCCGGGGCGCAGGCGGCGATGAATATCTGATCCTCAATTGCGCGGCCGCGGTGCAGCAGCTCCCAGTGTGCCGGGCCGGTGGTCATGTTGAACGCCGCCGGGCAGAACACAAGCAGCGCGCCGCGCAGGGACATCAGTCGGCAGAGCTCCGGAAAGCGTATGTCGAAGCAGACGCAGAGACCCATCGTGCCAAAGGGCGTCTCGAAGGTCGTTATATCGTCCCCCGCGGTGAAGGTCGCGGACTCGCGGAAGCTCTGCCCGCCCTCAACGTCGATGTCAAAAAGGTGCATCTTGCGGTGGCGCGCGGCCTGCCGCCCCTCGGGATCGAACACAAAGCTCGTGTTGTAGGTCCTCTCGCCGTCAGCCTCCGGCATGGACCCGCCGACAAGCCAGACGCCGTTCTCTCTCGCAGCGCCCGAGAGCATCTGCCAGACCGCGCCGCCGGCGCTCTCCCTGTTCTCCACGAACGCCCTGTTGCGGTACTCACAGCAGAACATCTCCGGGAGCACGACGAGCTCCGCGCCGTTCGCGGCGGCCGCTTTTATGTATTTCCCGGCGCGCTCAAGGTTCTCCGCCTTGTCCGCGCCGTTTTTCATCTGTATCAATGCGATCTTCATTTCACTCACCTCCGGAATATTTTACACTCTCATACCTGTCTTGACAAGAAAAAGGATTGACAATATGCCGCCAAACGAGTATAACTGGTATAACCAATCGCACCGGTATAACTTTTTTGGAGGTTTCAATATGATATACGAATGTCCGGACGGCAGGCGTCTGTATGGATTCGTGAAGGTCGGCCCCAAGGGGCAGGTCGTCATACCCAAGGAGGCGCGGGACAAGCACGGCATCAAGCCCGGCGATCAGCTCGCCATCGGCGGCGACGACATGGGCATCGCCATCTTCACGAGCGAGCAGCTCAACGATTTCTTCAGGAGCATTATGAGCGGGGAGGCAGAGAAATGAAGATACTTGAGGTAAGCGGACTTACAAAGACCTACCCGGCCTTCAAGCTCGACGGCGTATCCTTCGCCCTTGAGCAGGGGAGGATAACAGGCTTCATCGGGCGCAACGGCGCGGGCAAATCGACCACGCTCAACTCGCTCTTCAACTTCGTCCACCCCGACTGCGGCGAGGCGCGCTTCTGGGGCATGGATATCGGCGAGCACGAGTTTGAAATAAAGCAGCGCGTCGGCTTTGTCGGCACGGGCGTGAACTACTATCCGCTCAAGAAGATAAAAAAGATCTCCGCCGTCACGGCGTCGTTCTACGACAGCTGGGACGAGGCGGCCTACAGGCGCTATATGACGGCCTTTGAGCTCGACGAGAGCAAGTCCCCCTCGCAGCTCTCCGCCGGCATGAAGGTGAAGTACGCGCTCGCGCTCGCCCTCTCGCACTCTGCGGAGCTGCTCATACTCGACGAGCCGACGAGCGGGCTCGACCCCGTCTCCCGCGAGGAGCTGCTGGAGGTGTTCATGGGGCTTGCGGACGAGGGCAAGACCATACTCTTCTCCACCCACATAACCTCCGACCTCGACAAGTGCGCGGACGACATTATCTACATCAAAAAGGGCCGCATCGCGGCGGAGACGGCGCTCAGGGACTTTGTGGGCGCTTACCGCGTCGTGGAGTATTCCGGCGAAGCGCCGGCAGGTGCCGATGTGCTCATTGGTGAGCGCCGCTCAAAGGACGGGCACACTGCGCTCATACGCACGCAGGACGCGGAGCGGCTCGGCGTCAAATCCGAGGCCGCCGATCTCGAGGCCATTATGATCCACTTTGAAAAGGAGGGAGACTGATGGGCAAGCTGCTAAAAAAGGAGATTACCCTCTGCATGCACCCGACGGTGCCGATAATGCTGCTGCTCTCGGCGATGGTGTTCATCCCCAGCTACCCCTATTCCGTCATTTTCTTCTATGTCGCCATGTCGATCTTCTTCACCTGTCTCACGGGGCGCGAGAATAACGACATCGCCTACTCCGTGATGCTGCCAGTGCCGAAAAGGGACGTAGTGAAGGCGCGCTTCGCCTTCGCCGTGCTGGCGGAGCTTACGCAGATAGTGCTGATGATCCCGCTCGTGATCCTCAAAAACAGCGCCGCCGCCGGCATAAACGAGGCGGGGCTGGACGCGAACACTGCGCTCTTCGGTCTCGCGTTCATCGACTACGCCATCTTCAACGCCGTGTTCTTCTCCGGCTACTACAAAAACGTGAAGAAGGTCGGAGCCTCCTTCGTCAGAGCGAGCGTCGCCGTGTTTTTGTTCGTCGCCGTCGAGGTGACGAGCACCTACGCCGTCCCGTTCGTGCGCGACGTGCTCGATACGCCCGACCCCCAGTACACCGCGCAGAAGCTCGTGTTCCTCGCCCTAGGCGCGGTCATATTCGCGCTCGGCACGTTCCTCACCTATAAGCGCAGCGCAAGAAGCTTCGAGACACAGGATATATAGCGCCCCCCGGATTGACACGGCGGGATAAAACAGGTTAATATGGAATAAGATTATCTCAGGGGAGTGACGGCAATGAGCTTTTCCGACGTAATGGACTATCTGCGGGACGTGAACATCGTTTCGGTGATATTGCGCTTCGCGCTGGCCGTGCTGTTCGGCGGGGTAATCGGTGCCACCCGCGGGCGGGGACAGCACGCCGCCGGACTGCGTACGCATATGCTTGTGTGTCTGGGCGCGGCCTGCGTGGTCGTCGTCAACCAGTATTGCGCCTTCAATCTCGGCTGGGGCGGCGACGCGCTGCGTATGCCGGCGCAGGTCGTTTCCGGCATCGGCTTTCTCGGCGCGGGCAGCATCATAGTCACCGGGCGCAGTCATGTCACGGGGCTCACGACGGCCGCGGGGCTCTGGGCCTCGGCCTGCATGGGCATCGCCTGCGGCGCGGGCTTCTATGAGTGCGCGGTGCTGATGTTCCTCTTTATCTATATCGCGCTCGTCATCCTCTATAAGCTCGACCACACGCGGGTCAAGACCTTCCGCAGCGTCAACGTGCTCATCGAGTTCGCGGACGATACGCCCATGAGCACCCTGCTCAGGGGGCTGGACGAAATAGGTCTCAAGATGCGCGAGATCGAGCGGTTCGGACACGACGGCAGCGCCTACTGCTGCTACCGCACGGAGCTCGACGTTATCCACCCGGACGGCGACTGCGCCGACGAGATAGCCGAGATAAGAAAGATCCCCGGCGTGATATTCGCCGAGGAGCTGGGCTGACAGGACAATTGAATGTAAAAAGCTCACCCCCGTCGGG
>CAYNMN010000088.1:2125-7743 GCA_964398305.1 uncultured Oscillospiraceae bacterium | reverse complement strand
CAGCGTTATCTGGCCGGTTACGAGATTTTTTTCCACGAGATCCAGAGCGAGCAGCGCGCCACGTCGCCCATGGTGTATATGCCGGCGGCCTCGAGCCTGGACGCATAGCCGCGCCCCACCCGCCAGAAGTCCGTGAGTGGGCGGTGCGCCCAGAGCCGCTGCCGGTAGCTCAGCTCGTCGAGCTCGGAGATACGCACGCCGTCACGATCCGGCTCGGTGTGTTTGGCGTCGATATCCATGGCGACCTTGGCGAGATACATATTTGTACCGATGCCGGCCGCGACGGCTTTTCCCAGCGCGTCGCCTATCTGTTCCGCACTTCTTTGCGGATCGATCTTCATAAAAAAACACCTCCGAACAACAATATTTTTTCTGGTGAGCAGCGCAGTCTTTTTCGGTTTCCGGAGAGGCTTTTTTGCCGCCTCTTCGGTTTTTTCTCTTGAATATACAAAACCCGCCCTGCATAGCAGGGCGGTAGTCGTCATGAGTATTTGCAGCTGGCGACCACCAATTCCGGACAGGCCCTGTAGCTTTGCGTCGCCGGATTTCTCCGGTTTTGCCATTATATTGAAGCTAATAATACCAATTTACCCCATGACGCGGATAATGTCAATATTTAACACGGTATTGAGCTCAAAGCGCCCCCCCCGACTGCTCCCATTATCGCACAGGCGGTATCCTATATTTTACTCTTTTCGCCCCCGCAGTTAACTTTTCCTTCGCTGGCGGCCTAAAGTAATATACATTTTTTGAAAGCGAGGGACATTACATGACAAAGAAAAACACGACGAAGCCGACCGATGAGGAGCTGTGCGCCGAGTGGGAGAAAAAGAGACTCCTCCTCGACCAGGGCTTCAATGTGGAGCTCGACGAGGCGGAAAAGATCTTCATATTGGAGGAATGCGAGCGCAGCCCGTTCAGGGGCGACGTGCTGGACAGCGCCAAGCAGCGTCAGTGGGAGGAGAGCCGCGCTCTGACCGAACGGCTCGCGCGCATGTCCGGCGGCAGGCTCACCGCGCACGAGATGCCGCCGACGCAGATCTGCAAGTGCGCCGACGCGGCGCTGAGCTTTTCCGGCGCGCTGCGCGTCGAGATCATGCCGCTGACGCTGCTCGCCATGCTGTTCAACACGGTGGACACCGCGCTGCTGGTCGGGCGGGACGGACAGGCGCGTCTTACCTTTGAAAACAACGACGTCTGGAAGGATTCGCGCGTGGACGTCTCGCGTTATTTTGTGTCGCCGAAGCTCGAGCTGCTCGCCATCGGCGAGGAGCTCGATGCCGACGAGCGCTTCGACGAGGTGTATCAGAGAGCCGTCGCGCTCATGCAGAGCGGTCTCGGCGTCACACGGCTCGGCGTTTTGAAGAACGACGCCCCGCGCATAGGCGACAGCGTGCAGCTCGAGCTGCAAGCCGTCACGACTGCCGACCCCCGTCAGACGAGGAAGCTCGCCGCGCTCCTCACGCTCGCGGATCGTTTGGACATTGAGCCGCTGGAGGCGGGACTCAGACTTGTGTTGGGGTTTTACAGAATTTAGCGCATGCTATTCAGAAGCATACCTTCGCCGGGACGGGCACGAGGTGCGGTCTGTGGCTCCGCTCCGACACGTTCCGAGGGCGACCCAGCACGCACCCCTTTAGGCAACACCAAGCGCCGGGCAGGCGGGAGGATGCTCCGGCCGGTGCCGCTCGCGTATAACAATTTATTGAAATTCACGGGCGGACAGAGTATAATATATCAACTGCCACAACCGGAGGCGTCGATGTCGTTCTTTTCCGTGCATGAGCATATGGTCGAGCTGCTCAACGAAATGACGAGCGACGTGCGAGCCGAAACACGAAAGCAGTTGGCCGGCGAACTCCGGGCTGCCGGAGTCACATCGACAGATAAATAGTTATGTAAACCCCGCGAGAACACAAGAGGTGCAACAGTGTTGCCCTACTGTTGCACCTCGAACGATTTTCGAGACCCGGAGCCATTGAAAACTAAGGAGAACCTGCAAGCCACACGTAAAATAACTCAATATACATTCCAGTATATGACTTGAGACAAGGAGTCGGTATCATGAAATTTACTAAAATGCACGGCTGCGGCAACGACTACATCTACGTTAACTGCTTTGAGGAGGAGATAAAGGATCGCCCCGCGTTCGCGCGCATGGTGTCGGACAGGCACTTCGGCGCGGGCTCGGACGGGCTCATCTGCATCTGCCCCTCCGACAAGGCGGATTTCTGCATGGATATGTATAACGCCGACGGCTCCAACGCCCAGATGTGCGGCAACGGCATCCGCTGCCTCGCAAAGTATGTCTATGAGCGCGGCATGACCGATAAGACGCAGTTCAATATCGAGACCGGCGCGGGCGTTAAGACCGTCTGGCTCAACGCGGAGAACGGAGTTGTGAGCTCCGTGCGCGTCTGCATGGGCAAGCCGGAGTTCGAGTCGGCCAGGATACCCGTCGCGGCAGACAGCCCCAACTTCATCGCTAAGCCGATGGAGGTCGCCGGCATGGTCTGGATAGTCACCTGCGTATCCGTGGGGAATCCCCACGCCGTCACATTTGTCGATAATGTGGACTGGCTCGACCTGCCGGTGATCGGCCCGCAGTTCGAAAACGACCCCATGTTCCCCGAGCGTATCAACGCCGAGTTCGTGCAGGTCATCGACCGCTCCACGCTCAAGATGCGCGTGTGGGAGCGCGGCAGCGGCGAGACTCTCGCCTGCGGCACGGGCTCCACGGCGTCGCTGGCCGCCGCCGTGGTCAACGGCAAGTGCGACAACAAGGTGAAGATGCAGCTTCTCGGCGGCGAGCTCGAGATCGAGTGGAACCGCGAGGAGGATCTCATATACATGACCGGCCCCGCGAGCTATGTGTTCGACGGCGAGCTGCTGATGTGAGGCGGACACCGATGCTGAAGATCAACGAGAACTATGCAAAGCTCCCGGGCAGCTATCTCTTTGCGGAGATAGGCCGGAGAACAGCGGCCTATTCCGCCGCGAATCCCGAAAAAAAGCTCATCAGGCTCGGAATAGGCGACGTGACGCGCCCCCTTCCCCGCGCCTGCATCGACGCGATAAAAAACGCGGCAGAGGAGCAGGCGGAAAGCGCCTTCTTCCGCGGCTACGGCCCCTATGAGGGCTATGAGTTCCTGCGCCGCGCCATAGTCGAGAACGAATACAAGCCCTTAGGCGTCAAGCTTTCCGAGGACGAGATATTCGTCTCCGACGGAGCGAAGTCGGACTGCGGCAACATAGGCGACATTTTTTCCGAGGATAACGTCGTCGCCGTCTGCGACCCCGTCTATCCCGTGTATGTGGACGCCAACGCCATGTCCGGCAGGGCGGGGGACTGGTCGGGCGAGCGCTGGACAAAGCTCGTCTATATGCCCTGCACTGCCGAAAACAGCTTCATGCCCGATCTCCCGCGCGAAACGCCGGACATGATATACCTCTGCTATCCCAATAACCCCACGGGCGCCGCGGCCACGAAGGCGCAGCTCAAGGTGTGGGTGGATTACGCCAACGCCAATGGCGCCGTGATACTCTACGACGCCGCCTACAGGGCATATATCTCCGACCCCGCGCTCCCGCGCTCCATCTATGAGATACCCGGAGCCGAGACCTGCGCCATCGAATTTTGCAGCTACTCCAAGACCGCCGGCTTCACGGGCACGCGCTGTGGCTGGACGGTCATACCCAAGGCGCTCGTGAGACAGGGCCAGAGTCTCAACGCGCTCTGGCTGCGCCGTCAGTCCTCCAAGTTCAACGGCACGGCCTATGTCATCCAGCGCGCGGCGGAGGCCGTGTATTCCGCAGAGGGACGCGCTCAGGTGCGCCGGACCATCGACTACTATATGAACAACGCCTCCGTCATTCTCGCCGGGCTCAAGGCCGCGGGGCTGACGGCCTACGGCGGCGTCGACTCGCCCTATGTCTGGTTCAGGACGCCGAACGGCGCCGACTCATGGGACTTTTTCGACACGCTGCTCAAGCGCGCGAACGTGGTCACCACTCCCGGCTCGGGCTTCGGACCATCGGGCGAGGGCTATATCAGGCTCACAGCCTTCGGCGACACGGACAGCACCGTCGAAGCCGTTGAGAGGATAAAAAGCATTCTTTAAGGAGGCATTTGCTTGAAACTGATTGTCGATACCACAGAAAATGTTGCAAAGCTCGCCGCGAAAAGATATACGGAGCTGCTCGCCGGAAAGCCGGAGGCCGTGCTCGGTCTCGCCACGGGCTCGACCCCGCTGGGGCTCTATGCCGAGCTCGCGCGGCTCAATAAGGCCGGAGAGATGTCCTTCGCCGGGTGCACGACCTTCAATCTCGACGAATATGTCGGGCTTGACGGCAGCCACGACCAGAGCTACCGCTATTTTATGAATAAGAATCTTTTTGATCTCATCGACATAGACAAGTCCCGCACGCACGTCCCCTCAGGCAGCGTGGGGGACGATAGCGAGGCCGAGAAGTACGACGAGCTGATCGCCGCCGCCGGGGGCATCGACCTCCAGCTCCTCGGCATAGGGCTCAACGGGCATATAGGCTTCAACGAGCCGCTCACGCCCTTCGAGTCCAAGACCCACATCGTCAAGCTCACGGATTCGACCCGCGAGGCGAACAAGCGCTTCTTCGCGTCCATCGACGAGGTGCCGACACACGCGGTCACGATGGGCATACACACCGTCATGCTCTCCAGGAGCATCATTCTCATGGCCACTGGCGAGAACAAGGCCGATATAATCAAAAAGACCGTCGAGGGCAGGCCGGAGACCGCCGTTCCGGCGTCGCTCCTCCAGCTCCATGAGAACGTGGAGCTCTATCTCGACGAGGCGGCCGCCTCGAAGCTCGGCTGAGGGGTGCGCGTATGGGAAAATATTTCGGAACAGACGGCTTTCGCGGCGAGGCCAACGTCGGCCTGACGGTCGATCACGCCTATAACATCGGGCGCTTCACGGGCTGGTACTACGGCAGAGACCACAAGGCGCGCGTGGTCATCGGCAAGGACACGCGCCGCTCCGGCTATATGTATGAGGCGGCGCTCTGCGCGGGGCTCACGGCCTCCGGCGCGGACGCCTATCTCCTGCATGTCACAACGACGCCGAGCGTGAGCTATATAGCGCGCGTGGACGATTTTGACTGCGGCATCATGATAAGCGCGAGCCACAACCCCTTTGGCGACAACGGGATAAAGATAATCAACTCCCAGGGCGAGAAGATGGATGAGGATCTGCTGCTCAGGATCGAGGACTTCCTCGACGGCAACACCCCCGTGCCGCCGCTCGCTCAGGGCGACAACATCGGCCGCACGGTGGACTACGCCGCCGGGCGCAACCGCTATATCGGCTATCTCATCTCACTCTCGACCCATTCCTATAAGGGCGTGAAGGTCGGGCTCGACTGCGCCAACGGCAGCACCTGGCAGATCGCCAAGAGCGTGTTCGACGCGCTCGGCGCGGACACCCATGTCATCGGCAACCAGCCCAACGGCCTTAACATCAACCTCGATTGCGGCTCTACACATATCGGCGCGCTGCAAAAGCTCGTCAAGGATAACGGCCTTGACGTCGGCTTCGCCTTCGACGGGGACGCCGACCGCTGTCTCGCAGTGGACGAAA
>CAYNMN010000088.1:0-2115 GCA_964398305.1 uncultured Oscillospiraceae bacterium | reverse complement strand
CGGGCTCTATAAGGCGCTCGACGCCGCCGGAATCGGCTATGAAAAGACCGCCGTGGGCGATAAATACGTCTGGGAGAATATGCGCGCCAACGGCCACATCATCGGCGGAGAGCAGTCCGGACACGTTATCTTCTCCAAGTACGCCACCACGGGCGACGGGCTCATCACGGCCATCAAGGTCATGCAGGTGATGCTCGACTCAAAGCAGAAGCTCTCAAAGCTCGCCGAGCCCGTGAGGTTCTACCCGCAGGTGCTCAAAAACGTCGTCGTGGACGATAAGGACGGCACGCTTGCCGACCCCGCCGTCAAGGCGGCGGTCGCCGAGCAGGAGCGCATTCTCGGCGCGAGCGGGCGCGTGCTGCTGCGCAAGAGCGGCACGGAGCCGGTGCTGCGCGTGATGGCCGAGGCCGTCACCGACGAGGAGTGCGAAAAGAGCGTGGACGCCATGATCGACGCCATGAGAAAGGCGGGGCACCTTATCAAGGTGAAATGATTATGCTCAAGATAAACGATCTGCTCGACCTGACACACACCGTTGCCGCGCCGCTCTTTGAGGGGCTCGAATACCCGTGGGAGGCGCTTGCGGGCATAAAGGATTTCATTCTCGCTCTCGGCCCGACCCTGCCGGAGGAGGAGTTCGACCACCCCTCCGAAAACGTCTGGATAGCGAGGGACGCGAAGGTGTTCCCGAGCGCCTATATCGGCGAGCCCTGCATCATCGACCACGGGGCCGAGATACGCCACTGCGCCTTCATACGCGGCAGCGCGATAGTGGGCAAGGGCTGCGTCGTCGGCAACTCCGTGGAGCTCAAAAACGTCGTGCTTTTCGACAATGTCCAGACCCCGCACTACAATTATGTCGGCGACTCGATACTCGGTTACAGGTCGCACATGGGCGCGGGCTCCATCACCTCCAATGTCAAGAGCGACAAGACGCTCGTGGTCGTCAAGGCGGGCGCGGAGCAGATAGAGACAGGACGCAAAAAGTTCGGCGCCATCCTCGGCGACTTTGTAGAGGTCGGCTGCAACAGCGTTCTCAACCCCGGCACGGTGATAGGCCGGCATACAAACGTCTATCCCACCTCCAGCGTCCGCGGCGTCGTGCCCGCGAACAGCATATATAAAAACAAAACCGAGATCGCGGAAAAAAGATAACAGGATAACACCGAAAAAGCTCCCTCTCACGAGGGAGCTTTTCGTTGCGTTATTTACAGATCCAGTCCGAGGAAGATCGTCGTATCGAGCGGGCTGTCGTTATAGCGGGGTATTTCGACGAAGCCGAGCCGCCTGTACATTCCGATGGCGGTGTCGAGGAAGGGGAGGGTGTCGAGCAGCATGCGCTCATAGAGCGCTTTTCCCGCCTCGTCGATAATGAGCCGCGCGAGCCTGCCGCCGAGACCAGTGCCTCTGTACTCGGGGCGCACATAGAGCCGCTTCATCTCGCACTCGCGCGCGTCTATTTGCCGCAGTGCGACGCAGCCGGCGGCCGTCTCGCCGTCGAGAGCAATGAACAGTCTGCCGCCCGGGGGCGCGTATTTTTTCTCGAGGTGTTCAAGCTCGTCGTCGTATTTCTGTATTTTCAGATACTCCGCGAAGAGCGCGTCGCCGTCCACAAGCATCTGCGTGTATTCGGAAAACAGTGCGCGAATGTCGTCGGGGCGGTCAAAGCCTGAAATGATTTTGAACTCCATATCATCACTCCAAAATATGCTGACCGGTGTAGAGCAGGTAATACTGTCCCTTCGCGTCTATCAGCTCGGCGTGGCTGCCCTTTTCCTGTATCTCGCCGTTTTCGATCACGACGATGCAGTTGGAGTTACGCACGGTGGCGAGCCTGTGGGCGATGACAAATACGGTGCGGTCCTCCATCAGCGCGTCCATGCCGCGCTCGATGTGGCGCTCGGTGCGGGTGTCGATGGAGCTCGTCGCCTCGTCGAGCACCATCACGGGCGGATCGGCGACGGCCGCGCGCGCTATGGCGAGGAGCTGTCTCTGACCCTGCGAGAGGTTCGCGCCGTCGCCCGTCACCATTGTCTCATAGCCGTCCGGCAGACGGCGGATGAAGCTGTGGGCGTTGGCGCTCTTGGCCGCGGCTATGCACTCCTCGTCGGTGGC
>CAYNMN010000087.1:0-7781 GCA_964398305.1 uncultured Oscillospiraceae bacterium | reverse complement strand
GGCCGAGTAGTTCAGTTGGTTAGAACGCTAGCCTGTCACGCTAGAGGTCGAGGGTTCAAGTCCCTTCTCGGTCGCCACCCCGCGGGTTCACCCCCGCGGGGAATCATATGCTGCTGTAGCTCAGTCGGTAGAGCGCATCCTTGGTAAGGATGAGGTCCCCGGTCCGAATCCGGGCAGCAGCTCCAGAACGAAAGACAACACGAAAGTGTTGTCTTTCTTCTTTCTTTTTGAGTTTCGACGCCCGCAGGCGGCTCCGCCCGTCGGCATCTGCCCTGCTCGGCGGAGGGGAACTGTTTACATCGCGTTAATTGACTTATTCTGCCGGGAAAGATATAATAATTGTTCCGTTAATATTTTGAGACCGGGAGAGAGTTTATGCTGAAGCTGAAAAATATCACAAAGGACTACGCTGCGGGCGACACGACCGTGCACGCTCTGCGCGGGTTGGATATAGCCTTTCGGGAAAACGAGTTCGTATCCGTGCTCGGGCCCTCCGGCTGCGGCAAAACGACGCTTTTGAACATCATCGGCGGACTCGACCAGTACACCTCCGGCGACCTCGTCATCAGCGGACGCTCGACGAGCGAGTTTTCCGACCGCGACTGGGACACCTACCGCAACCATTCGATAGGCTTCGTGTTCCAGACCTATAACCTCATCCCGCATCAGACGGTGCTCGCGAACGTCGAGCTCGCGCTGACCATCTCGGGCGTGTCGAAGGCGGAGCGCAGAGAGCGCGCGCAGGCCGTGCTTGCGAAGGTCGGACTCGCCGACCAGATGAACAAGCGTCCCAACCAGATGTCCGGCGGACAGATGCAGCGCGTCGCAATCGCGCGCGCCCTGATAAACGATCCCGAAATACTGCTGGCCGACGAGCCCACCGGCGCGCTCGACTCCGAGACGAGCGTGCAGGTCATGGAGCTGCTCAAGGAGATCGCCTCCGACAAGCTCGTGATCATGGTCACTCATAACCCGGAGCTTGCCGAGCGCTATTCCACGCGTATCGTGCGCCTGCTCGACGGGAGGATAATCGGCGACACAGACCCCTGCGCGGACGCGGACGAAACGCCCCGTGTCGACACGGGCAAGCGCAAGCCCTCCATGTCCTTCCTCACGGCGCTCTCGCTCTCGCTCAACAACCTCATGACAAAAAAGACCCGCACGGTGCTCACGGCCTTCGCCGGCAGCATCGGCATAATCGGCATAGCGCTCATCATGGCGCTGTCCAACGGCATCCAGATGTATATCGACCGCGTGCAGGAGGATACCCTCGCGAGCTACCCCATCTCGATAGAGGCGGACGCCGTGGATCTGGGCATGCTCATATCGACCATGTCCGGCACGCATGACGCCGCCGGCGAGGTCACGCATTCGCTCGACGCGGTGTATTCAAACGTGATCCTCTACGACCTGATGAACAGTCTTACCTCCATGGACACCCAGACCAACGATCTGGCGAGCTTCAAGGCGTGGATGGAGTCGGAGGACTGCACGCTCGGCGAATACGCAAGCGCCATACAATATACCTACGGCGTGGATTTCGACATATACACGATGGCGACCGACGGCGACATTGTAAAGGCTGACGTCGTGGAGCTGCTCGAGAGCCTTATGGGCGCGATGTACGGCGGCGACTACACCTCCTACTTCGACACCATGGGCGGCATGTACTCCCAGTACGACGTCTGGGAGGAGATGCTCGGCGGCGAGGACGGCGAGCTTGTGAGCGACACGCTCACAGGGCAGTACGATGTCATATACGGCCGCTGGCCGGAGTCGTATGACGAGGTGGTGCTGATAGTCGACCAGAACAACGAGGTCAGCGACCTTGTGCTCTACGCCCTCGGGCTCACCACCGACACGGAGCTGACACAGTCTCTCTCCGCCGGTCTCGGGCTCGAGCAGGTGGACGCCGGACAGGAGAGCTGGAGTTATGAGGACATCTGCTCGCGCTCCTTCAAGCTCATCATGCCGGGTGAGTACTACGAGTGGGACGGCGACGCCGGCGCCTATGTCGATATCACCGAGAGCGAGGGCGGCCTTGCCCGCCTGTTCGCGAGCTCCGACGTCGGCACCAAGCTCACAATCTGCGGCGTAGTGCGCCAGAACGCCGACGCCGTTTCCGGCATGATGTCCGGCGCGATCGGCTACACAAGCGCGCTCACGGACGCCGTCATCGCCTCCGCCGGTGAGACCGATATAGTCAAGGCCCAGATGGCCGACCCCGAGCACGACGTGCTCTCCGGCCTGCCCTTCCCGGAAAACGACGGCACTCTCACCGAGGACGATATCCGTCTGGCCGTGGAGAGCTACGCCGCAGGGCTGACAGATGCGGAGCGCGCCGAGCTGTATGTCACGGCGATGAGCGCCGCGCCGGACGAATATGTCGACCCCATTACGGACGCCGCCATGGACGAGATGACGCGCGAGGATGTGGAGAGTCAGCTCTCCGAGGCCTATGCCGCGCAGTCCGGCATGGACGTCGCGACCATCCGCGAGAATATGGCCGGGATGTCCGATTCCACGCTCTTCGCCTATGTGCGCGAGGTCGTGGCGGGGCAGGTGCGCGCGGAGTATGCCGAGCGCATACGCTCCACTCTCGCCTCCGTGCCGGCGAGCCGGCTCGCGCTCTACCTCACGGACGGCAGTCTCACGGCGTTCCAGTATAAATATCTCTATGAGAACTGCCTGCCCACGGCGGACGTAACGAGCTCCTACGAGGGCAACCTTGCCGGCTTCGGCTATGTCGATATGGACAGCCCGAGCGGAGTGAACATCTATGCCTCCACCTTTGAGGACAAGGACGCCATCTCCGACGCCATCGACGAATACAACGCGGGCAGGGACGAGGAGGACCAGATCAAATACACCGACTATGTGGCGCTCCTGATGAGCTCTATCACCACGATAATCAACGCCATCAGCTATATCCTCATCGCCTTCGTCGCCATCTCGCTGGTTGTATCGAGCATCATGATAGGCATAATAACCTATATCTCCGTGCTCGAGCGCACGAAGGAGATCGGCGTGCTGCGCTCCATCGGCGCGTCAAAACGGGACGTCGCGAACGTGTTCAACGCCGAGACGCTTATAGAGGGCTTCGCCTCGGGCGTGTTCGGCATAGCGATAACGCTGCTGCTCACAATACCGATAAACGCCATCGTACATTATTACACCAAGATCCCGAGTCTCAACGCCGTGCTGCCGGTATGGGGCGCGGTGGGTCTGATATTGATCTCAATGCTCCTCACCTTTGTCGCGGGCCTCATCCCCTCCGGGATAGCGGCGCGGCGCGACCCGGTGGAGGCGCTCAGAACGGAATGATAAAATGCACTATTTAAAGCAGCGCCCCGGCTTTTACAAGGGCGCAATAATGCTCATGCTGCCCATGATCGTCCAGAACCTCGTGACGAACACCCTGCGTCTGGCGGACACGTTCATGGTCGGCGCTCTGGGCGAAACGGAGCTCGCGGCGGTCACGATGGCCAACACGGTGTTCTTTATCCTCTCGCTCGCGCTCTTCGGCATACAGTCCGGCACGAGCGTGCTCGTCGCCCAGTATAACGGGCGCGGCAACAAGGACGCCATCAACCGCGTTATGGGCATGGGGCTCTATGTCTCCGTCACCGTCACGACCGTCGTGGCGGTGCTCGCCTGCGTTTTCCCCGAGACCGTCATGGGTCTGCTCACCAATAACGAGAGTCTCATAGCCCCCGGCTCGGACTATATGCGCATCGTCGGCTTCTCGTATGTCTTTATGTCCTTCTCCGGGATATACATCTCCGTGCAGCGCAGCATGGAAAATCCCCGTCTGGGCGCCGCGGTGCTCACGTTTTCGGGCGTGCTGAATATCCTCCTCAACTATATGTTCATCTTCGGCAACTGGGGCGCCCCCGCGCTCGGCTGCGCCGGAGCCGCCCTCGCCACGCTGATATCCCGCATCGCGGAGGCCGCGATCGTCGTTATCTATGCCGCGCGGGCGCGGAACCTCCCGCTCCGACCGAGCAGCATTATCCGGCCGGGGAAGATAATCGCCGCCGACTTCATCAAATTCTCCGTCCCGGTCGTCTGCAACGAGCTGTTCTGGAGCATCGGCATCTCGCTCTACTCCGTCATCATGGGGCATATGGAGAACAATACGCCCATCCTCGCGGCCTATACTATTTCCAACAACCTCGACGGTATGCTCAACATAGCCCTCTTTGCCGCCGGCAACGCGACGGCCGTTATAATCGGGCGCGACCTCGGTCGCGGCGCGGACAGGGACGAGATGTTCGGCAAGGGCGTAGCGCTCAATGCGCTCTGTCTCGGCACGGGACTGATAAACGTGGGGCTGATCCTGTTCACGCGCGCCTACCTGTGCGACAACCTGATCTTTCCGCTGCTGCATACCTCCGCGGAGGCCGCGGTGATAGCCAAGTATTTTCTGCTCATCATCGCCATAGCGATGCCCCTGCGCGCGCTCAACCTCTGCAACATCGTGGGCGTGTTCCGCGGCGGCGGTGATGTGAAGTACGGCCTGCTGGCCGACACTCTCCCGCTCTACTGTCTCACGGTGCCGCTCTCGGCGCTCACCGCGCTGGTGCTCGGCTGGAGCATCTTCCCGGTGTATATCTGCATGTGTCTTGACGATCTGTTCAAGATATTCATGTGCATTCCCCGTCTCATCAGCGGCAAGTGGATAAACAACGTCACCCGCGACGTGGTTGAATAAGCGCCCGTGCGGTTTTTGCCGGAAAAATACAACGACCTCCCGAAGCTTCAGCGCATCGGGAGGTCGTTTGTTGTTGTTGTTGTTTGCCTTATTTGTCGGCGTAGGCGCACAGGACGGCCTTGTAGGTCATGTAGCAGTCGAGCTTTGCCACGACCTCGAAGGGCGCATGCATCGAGAGCACCGGGACGCCCGCGTCGATAGTGTCGATATTGCGGTTGGCCATATACATCGCCACCGTGCCGCCGCCGCCCTGATCGACCTTGCCGAGCTCCGTCATCTGCCAGACGACGCCCTTCTTTTCATACAGGGCGCGCAGATATGCGACGATCTCCGCCGAGGCGTCGCTCGTGCCGGCCTTGCCGCGCGCGCCTGTGAACTTGCACAGGCCCACGCCGTAGTTGATCTTCGCGACATTGAGCTTTTCGGACACGTCGGGATAGTTCGGGTCGAAGGCCGCCGTGACGTCCGCCGAGAGGCAGAAGCTCTTTTTGAAGCACTCGCGCAGACAGACGTCCTGCTCGCGGCAGAGACTGCCCATGAACCACTCGAAGGCCGCGCTCTTCATGCCGGAGACGCCGTCCGAGCCGGTCTCCTCCTTGTCCGCGAGGATGCACACGCAGGTGCGCTCGGGATCCTTTACGTCGAATATTGCCTTGAGCTCGGCGTAGGCGCAGACGCGGTCGTCGTGGCCATAGGCGCCGATAAGGCTGCGGTCAAGACCGACCTCGCGCACGTCGAAGGCGGGAACGGCCATCAGCTCGGCAGAGACGAAGTCCTCCTCGACTATGCCGTAGCGGTCGTTGAGTATGCTCATGACCGCGAGCTTCACGCGGTCCTTGCCGTCGTCGTCGTAGGGCACGGAGCCGATGAGGATGTTGAGCCCCTCGCCCGAGATGCCCTCGGCCATGGTCTTTTTCATCTGGTCTGCGGCGAGGTGGGGGAGCAGGTCGGTAATGACGAACTGCGGATCGTCCCTATCGCGGCCGATGACCACGTCTATCGTGCTGCCGTCCTTGAGCGCCACCGTGCCGTGCAGCTCAAGGGGGATCGCCGTCCACTGATATTTTTTGATACCGCCGTAATAGTGCGTCTTGAAGAAGGCCATCTCACCGTCCTCATAGAGCGGCACCTGCTTGAGATCGAGCTTGGGCGCGTCGATGTGCGCGGCGGCGATGACGCAGCCGGCGTCGAGCGGCTGCTTGCCCATGACGGCGAGCATCAGCGCCTTTTCTCTGTTTACATAATATATCTTGCTGCCCGGGCGGAGCGCCATGCCCTGCTCATAGGGCACGAAGCCCTGGGCCTCGGCGAGAGTCACGGCCTCGCGGGCGGCCTCGCGCTCGGTGCGGGAGACGTTGAGGTAGCTCATGTAGCCGCCGCAGTAGCTCTCGACCTTCTTGGCCTCGGCGGAGTTAATGAGCTCCCAGCCGTTTTTCTGCTGATAAAACAGCTCCTTGCGATAATCGTTTTCCTCTGTTTTCTTAGTCATTTTCTACATCCTTTCTGAATGCGGCGGCGCAGACCTCCGCGAACTGACGCTCCGTGCCGTCGTTTCGGAGCACGGCGTCGCAGTGCTTGATATAATAATCGTCCGGTTTCTGGGCGTTTATGCGTTTTTTCGCATATTCGGGCGTGATGCCCTCGCGCTCTATTATGCGCCTTTCCCGCTCCTGCGCCGGAGCAAGGACGGCATAGAGCCTCGTGCAGAGCTCCGCGACGGGGCTCTCGGGCAGGGCGGCGGCGTCTATGGCGGCGAGCGTGCCGCCCGCCATCGCGTGGGAGCGCAGCAGCCGGCGCACCTCGGCGTCGATGTGTCTGTGGGTGATCGCGTCGAGATCACGCAGCGCGGCGGGGTCGGCGAACACGGTGTCCCCGAGCGTCCGGCGGTCGAGCGTGTCGCCGTTATAGACCGCCCCGAAGCGCTCCGTGAGCTCGCTCTTGAGCCCGGCGCTCTCGCGGGTGAGACGGTGATACACCTCGTCGCAGTCGATTACGAGCGCGCCCATGCTCTCAAGCACGCCGAGTGCAGTGGTCTTGCCCGCGCCGGTGCCGCCTGTGATGCCGATAACGGTCATCGCGTCGGCAAGGGCGGCGGCTATGTCGCTCTCGGGCAGAGCGCCGGGTCGGAGTATTTTATACGGCGCGGCGGCGAGGGAGATTATCGTGGACTCGCGGCCTATGCCGCACTCGCCCCCGTCGAGCACGCAGTCTATCCTTCCGTCGAAATACGCGAGCACCTCCGCCGCCGTCTTGGGACTCGGCGCGCCGGAGGGGTTGGCGCTCGGCGCGGCGAGAGGCAGCGCGCACTCGCGCAGCAGCTCCAGCGTTAGCGGGTGGTCGGGACAGCGCAGACCGACGGTGTCGCCCCCGGCTCGGACTATCTCCGGCACGCTGTCCCGCGCTTTTAGCACGATGGTCAGCGGCCCGGGCCAAAAGGCGGCGGCAAGCGCGCGCGCCTGCTTCGGAACGTCGCGGCAGCACCCGTCCATGGCGCTCTCGTCGTGCACCATCAGCGACAGGGGCTTCACGGCGGGGCGACCCTTCACCTCGTAGATCTTCTCCACAGCCCGGGGGTCGAGCCCGTTCGCGGCGAGACCGTAGACGGTCTCAGTCGGCACGGCCACAAGACCGCCGGCGCGGATTATCTCCGCGGCCCTCGCGGGGTCGCGGGTCACAAGCGTTTTCATTCTCCGTCCGCCCCGACTTTCAGCTTCTCCGCCCGATCGGCGGTCACGAGCGCGTCGATGAGCTCGTCGAGCGCTCCGTTCATGATGGCGTCTATTTTATAGAGCGTGAGCCCGATGCGGTGATCGGTCACGCGCCCCTGCGGGAAGTTATAGGTGCGTATGCGCTCGTTTCTCATGCCGGTGCCCACCTGCGAGCGGCGCTCGGCGGCGAGAGCGGCGTTCTTGCGGCTCTGCTCGGCCTCGTAAAGGCGCGAGGCGAGGATCTTCATCGCGCGGTCCTTGTTCTTATACTGGCTGCGCTCGTCCTGACACTCCACCACCGTCCCAGTGGGCAGATGGGTTATGCGGATGGCGCTCTCGGTCTTGTTGACGTGCTGGCC
>CAYNMN010000086.1:0-7924 GCA_964398305.1 uncultured Oscillospiraceae bacterium | reverse complement strand
CCTCCGGAAAATACTTGAGCCAGGGCTTGAGCTGAGAGGGCTTTAGATTCTTCATAACTTTTCTCCTCCATTTTTTGAGCATTGTGAAAACCGATACAGGTGGAGAATACGGACACGATACCGGTTTTTTGGGGTCAATCCATCAAAGTTTCAAAGAAAGTTCAGAAACACACACTTTGTGACATTATGTGATTTTTTGACCGTCGGCGACAGACACGCGCCGCGTTTGTTTTTTGTTGACTAAAGACCATAATAAAGGTACAATAACTTGATATGGAACCTTTTGTGATAAAAGCCGGGGAGCATATCTCCCACGCCTATATGATCGCCTCCCAGTCCCCGACGGAGCGGGACGGGGTCGCGCTGCGCCTCGCCGCCGCGATGCTCTGCACCGGCGCAGGGGACAGACCCTGCGGCGTCTGCCGCGCCTGCCGTCTCGCGCTCGGCAGCGGTCACCCCGATATAATACCGATCAGGCGGCTGACCGACGAAAAGGGCAAGCTCAAACGCGGGATACAGGTCGAGCAGATACGCGCCGTGGTCGCGGACGCTCAGGCCAGACCCACCGAGGCGGACAAAAAGGTCTATATCATCTACGAGGCCGAGCTGATGAACACGCAGGCCCAGAACGCTCTGCTCAAGCTGCTTGAGGAGCCGCCGGCTTCCTCGGCATTCATTCTCAGCGCCGCGAACCCGAGCCTGCTCCTGCCCACCGTGCGCTCCCGCTGCGTCTCGCTGCGCTTCAACACCGAGACGGAGGAGACCGGCGAGTCGCGGGAAGCCGCGCTGGAGCTGCTGCGCCTTGTCGCGAGGGGCGACAGGGCAAAGCTCTTGAGCTGGTGCATGGACAAGGCGGCCGCGCTGGATCTGCGGGCGACCGCGGAATTCATCGCCGCCGCGCGCACGGCCGCCGCCGAATGCGTCTGCGGCAGCGCGGCGCAGACGGGGCTTTCAAGGGAGCGCGCCGCCGCTCTGAGCGATCTGCTCGAGCGCTGCGGCACATATCTCAAGGTCAACACCGGCACACGCCACATCTTCGGACTTCTGGCGGTGGACGCGATATCGAAATGAGGAAAACAAATTGACAGAAATAGTTAGCGTAAGATTCAGAAACAAGGGCAAGTCCTATTACTTTGACCCCGCCGGCTGCACGATAGCCGAGGGGGACGACCTGGTCGTGGAGACCTCCAAGGGTCTTGAGCTCGCTCACTGCGTGCAGGGCAACCACGAGGCTCCGGACGAGTGCGTGGTGCAGCCGCTGCGCCCGGTTGTGAGACCTGCCACGGCAAACGATCTGCGTATAGCCGAGCTCAACCGCAAGCGCGAGCAGGAGGCCTTCGGCATCTGCCGCGACAAGATCGCCTCGCACGGGCTCGACATGAAGCTCGTCGACGTTGAGTGCAGCTTTGAGGGCAACAAGACCACCTTTTACTTCACCTCCGACGGGCGCGTGGATTTCCGCGAGCTCGTCAAGGATCTCGCCGGCGTGTTCCGCAACCGTATCGAGCTTCGGCAGATCGGCGTGAGAGACGAGGCGAAGATGCTCGGCGGCGTAGGCATCTGCGGCCGGCCGTTCTGCTGCAGCCAGTTCCTGAGCGATTTTCAGCCCGTCTCCACCAAGATGGCTAAGACCCAGTCCATGTCGCTCAACCCCGCGAAGATCTCCGGCTCCTGCGGCAGACTGATGTGCTGCCTGCGCTATGAGGAGGATGCGTACGAGGATCTCATGAAGTGCGTGCCCAAATCCGGCGCGTTTGTTGAGACTCCCGCCGGCTACGGCTGCGTCACGCAGGTCAACCTCCTGCGCCGCACGGTGAAGGTGAGGATAGACGGCGAGGGCGAGGACGTCATAAAGTCCTACACCGCCGATGAAATAGCCGTCGTCCCCGGCGGCAGACCCAAGAACGGCGAGAAGCCGCCGGAGATACTGAAATCCCGCCCGCGCCGGACCGAGCCGGAGACAGAGACCGCGCCGGAGAGCGATGATTACTGGCACGCTCCCGCGATGCTCGTCACCGACGAGCAGGAGGGCGAAAAGCTCCCGGCTGTCTCAGCGGAGGCGCAGGCCGTCCGCAGACAGGGCTCGCGGAACAGACGCGGAGGCCGCGGCGGTCGGGGCAGGCAGCCCGGAGGCGAGCGTCCGGCCCAGCAACAGCAGCAACAGCAGCAGCGCCCCGCCGCCGAGCAGAGCGCCAAGCCGCAGGGCAGCGCGGGCCACAACCGCGGCAATCGCCGCCGCAAGCCCAATAAGCCCCACCCGCCGAAAGCCGACGGAGAAAACAAAGGCTGATTAAACGCCGGAGCAAGCGCTCCGGCGTCGTTACGGCTTGTCGAAAAAATTTTTCGACAAGCCGTAACGCGGTTTTCGGAGCCCGGAAGATGCTCCGAAAACACTTTATTGAACGTGAAAGAAACCCTTCCTGGGTTTCTTTCACACTTTTTTCCTTCCCGTAATCCGAAAAATCCGCGGTTCTTTGACAGACTCAACGACGCCGGAGCGTTTGCTCCGGCGTCGTACTTTACTATATCATAGGCGAAGCCATAGACTTGGCCTGCGAAGAGGGTTGCGAGTCCAAATCTTAAATACGCTCCCGGCGCGGGGATCGCGTCAATAGATAAACACCGTGCTGCCCTCGGGGATATTGTCGCAGATCCACTTAGCGTTCTCGGTCGCCAGACGGACACAGCCGTGCGACACGGCAGCGCCGAGAGTGCCGTCCTGCACGCTGTCGTCCCAGTTGTAGGTAATGCTGTGGTAGAGATACGTCGCGCCGATGAAGCCGGTGAAGTAATAGCAGAAGCTGCCATAGGAATAAAAGCGGTAGCCCTTCACTCCCACCTTGAACGTGCCGGCGGGCGTCCCGTGTCCGGGCGCGCCCGTGGCGCACGGCCAGAAGTATTGCAGCGCCCACTGCCCGTCAGTATTATAATAGACGCCTGTGCAGCAGGTCGTGAGATCGGTGGCGAGAAGCCAGTCCGTGTCGCTCCCGACATCCCGTATCCGCGCGGTCATATACTCCTCGGCGGAGTATCGCGCGCCGCCGTCCGCGTCCACGTCGAACCAGTATCCGTCCCGATAGAACACGCCCGTCACGGGCGCGCCGTCCTCGAGATAATACCAGCCCTCGTCCTGCGAGAGCCCGCCGCTGTATGCCCTGCCGTCCGCACCGAAATAAACCCGCCCGCCGTCCGTCTCCGCCCAGCCGTTGCGGAGGAACACTCCGCGCTCATCAATATAATATGTATCGCCGCGGAGCGTCGCGAGCCCTCCCGCGAGCCCGGTGGAGGGCAGGGTGCGGTCGCCCCAGCTCTCGACGCCGCCGCGCACGCTGTGCCCGTGGCTTATCGACGCCTCCATAATGTCGGCAAACGCCCAGCAGTCCTCCGGCGTGACGTCGATATAGAGCAGGAAGTCGACCTGCGCGAGCGCATTTGCGTCCGCGCTCCTCCCGAGCGCCCTGTTGAGCACGACAACGGCCTCGGCGCGGGTGACTGGGCTCTCGGGGCGGAAGCTGCCGTCCGGGTAGCCGGAGACCCAGCCCTTTTCCGCGGCGGCCGCCACGGCGGAGGCATACCAGCTGTCCTCCGGCACATCGGCGAAAGCGCCGCTCCCCGCGCCCGCCTCGCCAACGCGGCAGAGCATGGCGATAAACTCCGCGCGGGTGACGGGTTCGGAGGGGCGGAACGTGCCGTCCGAATAGCCGTTTATAACGCCGAGGGATGCGAGCGCCGTCACGGCCCGATAAAACCAGTCGGTTTCCGCTACGTCCGAAAAGGCCGTCCCTGAGGGCTCCGCGCCCGCAGACCGGAGAAGCTTATAGAGCAGCGCCGCGCTCTCGGCGCGGGTCAGCGCGCCGGAGGGCTCGAAGCGCCAGCAGGAGCCGTCCGACTCCATGTAGCCGCTGATATACTTATCGTGGTCGGAGGTATCGAGCTGCGCCGCTGCAGCCGTCGGCGCGGCGGCGAGCGCGAGCGTGAGGCATATCAAAATTGTGAGAGCACGGCTCAAAAAGCCTTTGCGCATCGTCCCGACCTCCGGAAAGCATTTATACAATTATAATAAACGCTCCCCCGACAGTCAACGGCAAAAAACGACGCGCCGCAGATCGGAGGTCTCGCCTTTGCGGTTCGGCATCCCGCCCGGCGCCGCGGAGCGCGGTCGGTATAATCCGGCGCGGGCGCTCATATCATCTAACACCGACAATGCCGGGAGTGGTGTATATGAGGACAGACATAGAGGGCCGCGCGGTGAGGCTTGCGGAGTACATGACCGAGCACAACGCCACCGTCCGCGCCGCCGCGAAAAAATTCGGAGTGTCCAAGAGCACCGTACATAAGGACGTGACCGAGCGGCTCTCCCGGGTGGATCCGGCGCTGTGTGAGCGGGTACGGGCTCTGCTCGAGGTCAACAAGGCCGAGCGTCACATTCGCGGCGGCATGGCCACCCGCAGAAAATATAAGGGCGAACAGGCATAGAATAGTTTTGCCCGCTCCGGCTCGTCCGGGACGGGCAAAATTATTTTATCCTCAGCGTTTTGAGATACGTCTTCTGCTCGGGCGTTATGCGGTAGCTCTCCACGGCCTTCTGTATGGTCTTGTTATGCGTCCATCTGTCAAGCCTTCGCCCCTCGATAAACGGCAGCGCCGCGTCCCACTGCTTGGCGAGCGCCGTGGCGAAGTACCACGCGATCATCATGTTGACGTAGTATTCCTCAGAGCGCAGCGACGCCACGAGCTCCGGGTACTCCGGCGAAAACGCCTCGTCCAGATAGTGGCTCATAAGCATCTCGATGCCGAAGCGTATCGTGTAGGTGCGCTCCGACGCCGTCCACTCCCTTATCTTCTCCATCAGCTCCGGCGGACGCTTTTTGAAGGCGCGCGGGCTCATAAGATCGCAGGTCGCCCAGTTATCCACACAGGGGAGGAACGCGTCCACCGCCGCCGCGGCCTCGCCGAAGTCCTTTATGTACTCCAGCAGAAAGCCGTGGAGGTTGTTCTCATCGTAATACTCGTGCGGGAGCGCGGCCGTGAACTCCGCCGCCTCGCTCGTTCCGCGCAGCTCCCTTGCCAGAGCGCGCAGCGCCGGCGTGCGCACGCCTATCACCCGCTCCGGCGCCGTCCCCGGCATCAGCCTGAGCTGGAACGCGGCATATTCCTCATCCCGTAGCCCGAAAAGCCGCTCGCGTATAGTCCTTTCCGCTTCGCCCATATCCCCGTCGCCCTCCTTCGATGTTATGCGTCAATAATACGCCCTGCCGACTCCGCGCGCAAGTGCGGGTATTTGAAAAACGCGGGATGTGGTGTATAATGTAAAGGTTCCTTTCCCATTATCATTTTTTAACTGCTTAATTCTACTTCGGAGCTGATAGCATGATCTTTATTTGGATTATCCTCGCGCTCGCGGCGCTGTGGCTCATTGCCGCATATCTCCTTTACCGCAAGGCCTTCCGCCGCTCAAAGCCGCGCGAATTTTCACAGATGACCTTCCCGCCCGAGAGCCGGTACAGCGTCTATGCGGACACAATATGGGCGGGCATACACTACGCCGAAAAGCAGCAATGCGAGGAGGTCACGGTCACGTCCCGCGACGGGCTGACGCTGTACGGAAGGTTTTTCCCC
The DNA here is from genome assembly GCA_964398305.1 of uncultured Oscillospiraceae bacterium. Lineage (GTDB taxonomy): Bacteria > Bacillota > Clostridia > Oscillospirales > Oscillospiraceae > Scatomorpha. Next base: position 2,305 of record CAYNMN010000086.1, on the reverse strand, counting down.
GCGCCGGAGCAGAGAGCCGTGGTGCTGCTGTTCCACGGCTGGAAAAGCAGCGCGAGCAACGACTTCTCCTGTGCGCTGGAATACTTCCTCAAGCACAATATCGGCGCGCTGTTCGTCGATGAACGCGCCCAGGGCAAAAGCGGGGGGCGCGTCATGACCTTCGGAATAAAGGAGCGCTACGATGTAATGACCTGGGCGGAGTGGGCGCAGAACCGCTTCCCCGGGCAGAAGGCCATAATCGAGGGCATCTCCATGGGCGCTTCGACGGTGATGATGGCCTGCGCGCTCCCTCTGCCCGGCAACGTCGCCGGGGTCGTGGCCGACTGCGGCTTTTCGAGCCCGCGCGGGATAATCGAGAGCGTGGCCGCTGCCGCGCACCTGCCGGCGCGGTTGGGCTATGCCCTCGCGCGAACGGGCGCGCTGCTTTTCGGCGGCTTTGACCTCGGCGAGGCGACGGCCGACGACGCCCTGAAAAGCTGCCCCTACCCGATCCTGTTCGTCCACGGCGAGGCGGACGACTTTGTGCCGTGCGACATGAGCCGCAGGCTGTATTCCGAGTGCGGCGCGCCGTGGAAAAGGCTGCTTACCGTCCCGGATGCGGAGCACGGCTTCTCATATATTATCGACCGCCCCGCCTGCGAGAAGGCGCTGGACGAGCTTTTGGACGCGGCGCTGGCGGAATAGTCCATTATTTTTCGGCGCCCTATTGCAATTGCTTCAAAAATTTAATATAATTCTCGCCGAGGAAGTGGATAATGTGAAAAAAGAGCTTCTGTGTACCCTGAAGTATCTTCTGATAACCGCCTCGGCCGGGATCATCGAGCTCGGCAGCTTCGCGCTGATGAACGAGCTCATCGGCTGGGGCTACTGGCTGAGCTACCTCATCGCGCTGATACTGAGCGTGGTGTGGAACTTCACCTTCAACCGGCGCTACACCTTCAAAAGCGCGTCCAACATCCCGCGCGCCATGGCGCTGGTGCTCGCGTATTACTGCGTGTTCACTCCGGCGTCGACATATCTCGAGCACTATCTCACGGAGACTCTGCTCTGGAACGAGTATCTCGTGACCATCGTCAACATGCTGCTCAACGTGAGCACAGAGTTCCCCTTCCAGCGCTTCGTGGTGTTCCGCAAGACGCTCGACACCAACGACCTCGCGCAGAAGGAAACCTGATCCTTACGGCGCCGTCTCCGGCTTATCGGTGGCGGCGCCGTGCTCTATCGTCTTGCGGCGCAGGTTGTTGGAAATGTCGGCGAGCGCGGCGGCGGCCTCCATGTCGCTGTGGCGCGCCATGTCGCAAAGCGAGAGCATACCCACGAGCCGGTCGCCCTGAACCACGGGCAGACGCCGCACCTGCGAGCCGCCCATGCACCTCGCGGCGGCGGAGAGCTCGTCCTCCGGCTGCGCGGTGACAAGACCCCGGCTCATAATCTCGCGGATCTGCAGCTTTGCGGCGTCCGCGCCGGAGGCGACGCAGCGCACGGCGATGTCGCGGTCGGTGAGCATACCGCGTAGGCGTCCCACGTCGTCCGTGACCGGCAGAGCGCCGAGATTGAAGCGCTTGAGCAGCCGCGCGGCGGCTATCACCGGCTCGCGCTCGGAGATGGACACGACCCGATCCGACATGATATCCGATACCTTCATAATGAAAAGACCTCCTTCGTCTGTGCTGAAAGCATTGACAGACGAAGGAGGTTTTATACTGTCTCAGACGCTGAGGAGGCCGCCGATCGCGCCCTTGCCTGCGGCGGCGTTTCTTCACCGGCTGCAACAGAAAAAACTTTCGGCGCGGGTAAGATAACAGACCTTGCTCCAGACATTGTTAATTAAAAAATTAACCCTACTTTGATTACGGAGCAAATTACATCAATCTGCATCTGCCAATTTGTCACTTTTGTATAATTGTGATATCCAAAGGTATCGTTAATCATGCAACAAGCCAAATGAGGTGTTGCATTGTGAATTTCAATGTGGTATATTGTGAACAGTTTTTTTGTCGGCATTCGACGAGCCGGGCGGATACCCCGCACAATGAACGCTGTGTGGGGGCTGCGCGGGAGCGGGGCCGGCAAAACTCGTTCGGACGCGCGGATGGCATATGTCCGCCGGTGGAGGGCGGTATTCTCCGACGCGTCACAATAGAACAAAAAGATGGAGGAAAGAAAAAAGTGTATGCACTAATTGCTGCAGTCCCGATCCTTGTCACGATCGTCCTTATGATCGTCTTCAACTGGGGCGCAAAGAAGGCCCTGCCGCTGGCATGGCTCCTCGCGGCTCTCATCGCTCTGTTTGTATGGAAGCAGA
>CAYNMN010000085.1:0-8016 GCA_964398305.1 uncultured Oscillospiraceae bacterium | reverse complement strand
TGAAGGGGACGCGGCCCTTGATGGCGGACAGATGCGCCACGGGAGTGAGATCCATGATCTCCTGAACGTTGCCCTCGCAGAGCATGGCGAAGCCTGTCTGGCGGCAGGCCATAACGTCGCTGTGGTCGCCGAAGATGTTAAGGGTGTGGGTCGCCACCGTGCGGGCGGAAACATCGAACACTGCGGGCAGCAGCTCGCCGGCGATCTTATACATGTTCGGGATCATCAGCAGCAGGCCCTGAGAGGCCGTGAAGGTGGTGGTCAGCGCGCCGGCATTGAGCGAGCCGTGCACAGCGCCTGCGGCGCCGGACTCGGCCTGCATCTCCTGCACCTTGACTCTGGAGCCGAAGATGTTGTCCTGTCCCGCTGCGGACCACTGGTCGACAAGGTCGGCCATCGGGCTCGACGGGGTGATGGGGTAGATCGCCGCGACTTCTGTGAACGCGTAGGATACATGGGCGGCCGCGGTGTTGCCGTCCATTGTTTTGAGCTTTCTCACCATGTTTTTCATCTCCACATTTCTTCTTGTTGTTTTTAACAGATTATCTCTGGAATGAACGTTACGATTTTATCACTCTTTGCACGGTCTGTAAACCGCTTTTTACAAGAAAAACCGGGATTGGCGCGAAATTTCGCGCATTTTTGATTTCCGGCGGAGCAGGTTTTAGCTTTTTTGCATATTTTTGTATTTTTTTGGGGGCAGGAGCGGTGAATATTTCGGACTTGTGCTTTCCCAAACTGTGTATTATAATATTAAACCTGTGAAACGAAGGAAACGAAAGGAGCGCACCCAATGGTCAGTATAGATACCCCTAACGGTCTTATCAGCATTACCGACGAGGTGTTCACAAACATAGCCGGCGACGCGGCCACAAGCTGCTTCGGCGTGAAGAGCATGGCCGGACGCGCTAAGGACGGCGGAGTGTTCGCTCTGCGGCGTGAATCCATGTCCAAGGGCGTGAAGACCTCCTTCGACAGCGACGGCAGCGTTACGATCGAGCTCCACATTGCCGTGGATCACGGCGTCAACCTCTCCGCGCTCTGCCACAGCATCATAGGCGAGGTCAGCTACAAGGTCAGCAACGCCACGGGCGTGCCCGTAAAGCGCGTGGATGTATTTGTGGACACGATGCTCATAGACTAAACCCGGAGGTACCTCCATTTTGAGACAGATAATGGACGCGGCCGCGTTCAGGGATATGATCCTCTGCGCGAATTCCGCTCTTGAACGCAACAGACAGCTCATTAACGAGCTCAATGTTTTCCCCGTGCCGGACGGCGACACGGGTACGAATATGGGGCTGACGATGTCCGCCGCGGCGGACGCCCTGCGGGGCAGGGAGCTGCCCTCGCTCTCCGCTGCCGCCGATACGGCCGCCTCCGCGCTTTTGCGGGGCGCGCGCGGGAACTCGGGCGTAATACTCTCGCTGCTATATCGCGGTATGGCCAAGTGTCTCAAGGGACACGACACGGCCGACGCCGCGCTCTTTGCCGCGGCCATGTCGGACGGCGTGGACGCTGCCTACAAGGCCGTCATGAAGCCGGCCGAGGGCACAATACTCACGGTCTCCCGCGTCGCCACCTCCGCCGCGAGCGAGCTCGCCGCCGGCGGCTGCGATATAGAGGAGATGCTCGAGTGCGCCGTCGCCTCGGCAAAGGAAGCTCTTGCGGACACCATCAACCTCAATCCCGTGCTCGCGCGGGCCGGGGTGGTGGATGCCGGCGGTAAGGGCTATCTCGTGATACTTGAGTCCATGCTCGCCTGCCTGCGCGGGGAGACCATGCCGGACGAGACCGCCGCAACGGCGCCTGCCGCCGCTCCGAGCCAGTTCACGGAGTTCTCCACGGAGGAGATCACCTTCGCCTACGACACCGTTTACATCGTCCGCCGCGAGGGCGACGCCCCGCTTGAGGATTACCGCGCGTATCTCGAGACGATCGGCGACAGCATCGTGATCGGCGAGGACGACGAGGTGTTCAAGGTCCATGTCCATACGAACGTTCCCGGCGAGGCGCTCACGGAGGCCGCGAAGTACGGCACGCTCGAGATCGCCAAGATCGAGAATATGCGCACCCAGCATGACGAGATAGTCAGCGGCGCCGCGCCGACCACGGCGGACGACTGCGCCGAGGACGAGCCCGAGATCGCCGAGCCCGAGAAGAAATACGGCTGCGTGGCCGTCGGCGCCGGCGCGGGAATGATAAAGCTCTTCCGCGAGATCGGCGCGGACCGCGTCGTCACGGGCGGGCAGACCATGAACCCCTCCACGGCGGACATACTCGCGGAGATAAACCGCACCCCCGCCGAGACCGTGTTCGTTTTCCCCAACAACAAGAACATCATCATGGCCGCCGACCAGTGCGTGCCGCTCACGGATAAGGAGGTCGTGGTGATCCCTACAAAGTCCGTGCCGCAGGGCGTCGCCGCGCTGCTGAGTCTTGACTTCTCCGCCAGCGAGGAGGAGATGATGGAGGCCATTACGGAGGCCATCGGCGGGGTGCATACGGCGCTCGTGACCTATGCCGCGCGCGACTCCGACTATGACGGGCGCTCCATCCATGCCGGCGAATATCTCGCCCTGCTCGACGGACGGCTCATCGGCAGCTATGTGAACACCAAAAAGCTTTTCGAGGAGATATCCTGGGCAATAGACGATTTCGACCCGTCGATCATCACGGTCTATTACGGCGCGAACGTCACTCAGGAGGCCGCTCAGGAGGCCGCAGATCAGTTCTCAGGCTGCTTCCCGGACGCCGAGGTGGATATACTCGACGGCGGCCAGCCGGTATACTACTACATGATCTCCGTGGAGTGAGCAAAACAGCAAATAACGCCCCCGCTTGCGCCGTGTGGCAGTAAGCGGGGGCGATACCGTTATTCGGGATGGATAGAGGGTCAGTCCGGGGACTGCGTTTTTTCCTTTCCGGCGCCCCAGCGCGCAAACCAGCGGAAGCTCAGCGGCCAGATGCCGGCGGCCATGACGACCGTGAGGAAGTAGCGCACGGCGTGAGCGGCGTTGGAGCCGTTGAACAGGGCGTTGAGCGGAGCCTTTAGCCCCTCCTTCACCAGCAGCACGAGACCGAGGCCGACGACGACCTTGACTATCTGCGCGCCTATCGGAGCCTTGGTGGGGAAGTGCAGGTATTTGCGGTCTACATGGAAGCATATCGCCATCGCCGCAACGGCGCCGAGCAGCGTATAGCCGTTCTTGCGCGCGGAGGCGAGATTGGTGGCATCCACATCGGCGGGGAACGCCCAGAGCTCGACATACAGCGTATATGCGAGCACCAGCGCGAACATCACGCCGAAGAGGATATACATGCGCTTCGGCTTCTCGTCCATGTCGCGGAAGAGCGGGTAGAACGCGAGCACGCAGATGAGCCCCATGGCGGCGCCCACGCCGACGTCCAGCGGAGTGTGCACGCCGAGATACAGCCGCGAGAAGGCCACGAGCGCGATAAGCACGATGCAGACAGCGCGCAGCCAGGACTTTTTGCTCCACCGGCCCAGACAGCCGAATGAGGAGAACACGTTCTGGGTGTGACCGCTCGGGAAGGAGTAGCCTGTGGCCGCCTCCCTCGCGCTCTCGACGATCGTGAAGTTCGGGTCCTGCACCCACGGGCGCGCGATGCGGCAGGTTATCTTGAGAAACTGGTTGGCCACGGTGCCGACGAAGCCCGTAGTGAGCATATAGTAGCCGAGATTTTTGCTGTAACACCAGAACACGGCTATGGCGAGCACCATATAGACTATCTCGCCGCCGAGCTGCGTGATATACGACAGCGCCGTGTCGAGGAAGGGAGTGCGAATACTTTCCAGAGCGTAGAGAAAGCCCATTATCTCCGCGCCTCCTTATTTTTTGTTACTTCGTGCCGAAGATCCTGTCGCCTGCATCGCCCAGACCGGGGACAATGTAGCCGTGCTCGTTGAGATGCTCGTCCATCGCGGCGACGAAGATATCGACGTCCGGGTGAGCCTTCTGCATTCTCTCAACGCCCTCGGGCACGCCGATGATGCACATGAGCTTGATGTGCTTCACGCCGACCTCCTTGAGGAACATGCAGGCCGCGTCGGCGCTGCCGCCGGTGGCGAGCATGGGGTCGACTATGATGACGTCGCGCTCGCTGATATCGGGCGGCATCTTGAAGTAGTACTTCACGGGCTCAAGAGTCGCGGGGTCGCGGTAGAGGCCGATATGACCGACCTTGACGTTGGGCATAAGCGTAACCATGCCGTCCACCATGCCGAGTCCGGCACGGAGTATGGGCACCACGGCCAGCTTCTTGCCGGACACGCGCCTGCAATGAGCGACGGCGACGGGGGTCTCCACATCGACCTCCTCCGTGGGAAGGTCGCGGGTGGCCTCAAAGCACATAAGCATGGCGATCTCGCTGACGAGCTCGCGGAACTGTTTGGAGCCGGTCTCCTTATCCCTGAGGATGGACAGCTTGTGCTGGATCAGGGGATGGTCAAATACATGGACGTTGCTCATAGTATATATCTCCTTTTAATTGTGATCCTGTTCCTGGCCGATCCGGGCCTGACGCTCGCGCTCGGCCTGGGACAGACGCAGATACACCGGCAGCAGCTTTGCCGCGTCGAAAGCCTCGGGCGAGACGGGCTCGCCGGGGACGATGAAGCTCTCCGCCGCCTTGCAGACTCCCCACGCGCTCTGATAGCGGAGGTTGTCCGGCGCGAGGACGCAGGGGATGCCCTGCTCCGAAAAATAATTATAACACAGCTCCGCGCCGTCTCCAACAAGAAAAACATGATCGGGCACGAGAGTTTTCGCCCCGCCGCTTTTCGTCTGCGCCTCGAGCGGCTTCCCGAGCCTTTCGGTCACCTCTCCGGAGAGCTCCTCAAGGCCGATGGCCCTGTCGTGAGTTATCCAGACGGGCGCGCCGTCGAGAATTATGTTCAGGGAGTTGTAGACCTGCGACCTCCGCGCGTCCATGCAGCAGCAGACGAGAGCGCCGTCCCCGGCCGTGAGCGCGTTCCAGGCCATCGCGTCGAGCGTCGAGACGCCGATGGCGGGCTTTTGAGCGCCCCAGCAGAGACCCTTGACCGTCGAGACGCCTATCCTTATGCCCGTGAAGGAGCCGGGGCCCTCGGACACTGCGAGCGTATCCACATCGGCGAGCGACGTCTCCGTGTTTTTCAGCAGCGACTCGACCATCGGCAGCAGTGTGCGCGAGTGGGTGAGTCCGCAGACCTGCTTATATTCCGCCACGAGTCTTCCGTCCCGCGTGAGCGCGGCGGAGGCCGCGGCCGCCGAGGATTCAAGGGCGAGTATCAGCATTTCGCGCGTCCCTCCTCGATCGTGATGCGCCGGGAGCTCTCCGAGAGCTTCGTGAAGCGCGCGGTTATCTCGCTGCCGTCGAACGCGGCGGACACGTTCTCGCTCCATTCCACGGCGCATACGGCGTTTCGGGCGAGATAGTCCTCCCAGCCGATATCAAAAAGCTCGTCCGGGCTTTTCAGACGGTACATGTCGAAGTGTATCAGCGTGCGCGGCCCCTCGTATTCATTGACGATGGTGAAGGTGGGGCTCGACACGCGGCAGGCGATGCCCATGCCCCGCGCCATTCCGCGCACGAAGGCGGTCTTGCCGGCGCCGAGCTCGCCGTACATGGCCACGACGCTCCCGTCCGGCAGATTCGCGGCCAGACGTTCCCCGACAAGCTCGGTCTCAAGCTCGCTGTTAGTTATTATCTCCAGCATATTACTTTCCTTTCGCATAACAAACCTTGTGCATTATACCACCACAGCCGCGATTGCGTAAAGGGGAAATATGTGATACAATACACCGGCGAAAGTGAGGTGACGTATGTGAAAAAAGTCCTGCCGTGGCTGAAGGAATACTTCAAACGCGCGGATATGCTGCTGCTGATCCTGTGTATTACAGCTTCGATTTTCGGCATTGTGATCATTTACAGCGCGACGCTCACATATGAAACGCCCAAATACGTCATCGTCCAGACTCTGGCGCTTGGCGTCGGAATAGTGCTCTATATGATAATGACCGTCCTTGACGTCGACATTCTCGCCGACAAGTGGCAGATACTCTGCATATTCAATATTCTGTTCCTCGGCACGCTCATATTCTTCGGCGTGGAAAGCGACACGGGCAACAAGGGCTGGCTGCGCTTCTTCGGCATAGGCATACAGCCCTCCGAGATCGTGAAGATCACCTTTATAATAATCCTTGCCAAGCAGCTCACCTATCTAAAGGAATATAAGGAGCTCAACTCCGTCGGCTCGATGGCGCAGCTCTTGGGGCATTTTGTGCTCATATTCGCCTATCTCTATTTCACGACCGACGACCTCGGCAGCGCGGTGGTTTTCGTCTTCATCTTCGCCGTCATGCTCTTTGCCGCGGGGGTTAAGATATACTGGTTCATCATCGGCATAGCCGCCATCGCCGCAGCGACGCCGTTCATCTGGGATCATTTGAGCTTATATCAGCAAAACCGCATCCTCGCGCCCTATGTGCCGAGCATCGACCCGGACAACACCGGCGCGAACTGGAACGCCAACCAGTCCAAGATCGCCCTGGCCTCCGGCCAGCTCACGGGCACGGGTCTGGGCAACGGGACACAGACTCAGTCGAGCTCCATATTCAGCAAGCAGTCGGACTTTATCTACGCGGTAATAGGCGAGGAGCTCGGCATGATAGGCTGCATAGCCGTGCTTGTCCTGCTCTCGGCCATAATCATCCGCTGCGTTATGGTCGGTCTGCGCTCGGGCAGCGAGCTCTCCATGCTCGTGTGTGTCGGGGTCGCCACGACGGTCATGTTCCAGGCCTTCCTGAACACCGGCATGTGCATCGGGATCGCGCCGGTCATCGGCATTACGCTGCCGTTCTTCAGCTACGGCGGCTCGTCGCTGTTCTCCATGTTCGCCGCGATGGGGATCGTCTCCGGCGTCCGTTACCGACCAAAGCCGCAGCGCTTCCGATTATACAGATAGCTTCAGGCCGCGTCTTTCGACGCGGCCTGTTTTGTTTATCAGTAATTCTGCGGCGGGGTCTGGCTTCTGGCGTATGCGTCGCCGCTCACGAGAGCGTCGTAGTAGCCGGCGTAGGTCACGTTGACGTATGGCGTAACATAAACGCTCACGAAGGGCACCGCACAGAGGATATACCAGCCGAGGAAGCTCAGGTCCACAACGAACAGCTCGCCCTTGTGCCCGGTCATCAGGCGCTTGCTCTCGCGTATGCAGTCCATTACGCCCATCTCCGGGTGGTCAAGCAGCAGGTAGAGCGCCTGACGGTAGCGGTAGGCGGCGATGATGCCGGGGACGATGAACAGCAGGGACCACAGGAAGATGAAGATATACATCACGAGCTCGAGCAGGAACACGCGCACGAAGATGGCAAAGCCGTCGAACAGGGTGCCGATGGAGTGCTCCTGCCGGCGATGGACCTGCAGCATGGCGAGCGTCATGCCGACGCCCATCATCATTGTCATGATCTGCAGCAGAACGCCGATGAGCTGCGCCGCAGCGCCGGGGCGGTTGGCGAGAATATAGGAGGCGAAGGCGGTATAGTCGCCGGAGGTAACTATGCTCCGGTAGGTGTTCATATCTATGACGATGCCGGTTATGCGGTTGTTCAGCCATGCGAGAACATAGATAATAACGACATAGACCAGCGCTGTGAGATAAGGGCTTTTGGCGCTGTCGCGTATGGCCTGCTTTGCATCCTGCTTGAGCGCTACTCTGTCGATAGACATTCGTATTCCTCCCACGAATTGATGCAAGCATTATATCAGACTGCCCGGCTCTTTTCCACCCCTTTCGCCGTAAAAAGACAGGGGAGCGCAGCGGGATTTTAATATTGACAACGTCGCGGCGGGATGCTATTATACTAAGGCGTCATGCGCGAGTGGTGGAATTGGCAGACTCGCTAGATTCAGGTTCTAGTGCTCATTCCGGGCGTGGGGGTTCAAGTCCCCCCTCGCGCACCATAACAGTTAAGGTAATTGATACAATCGTATCAGTTACCTTAACGTTTT
>CAYNMN010000084.1:0-8147 GCA_964398305.1 uncultured Oscillospiraceae bacterium | reverse complement strand
CCATACCCCAGGTCGTTATCGTCGTGGACGAGCTCGCCGACCTTATGCTCTGCGCCTCGAAGGACGTTGAGGAGAGCATCTGCCGCGTCGCCCAGATGGGCCGCGCCGCCGGTATGCACCTTATAATCGCCACACAGCGCCCGTCGGCGGACGTCATCACCGGCCTCATGAAGGCCAACATACCCAGCCGCATTGCCTTCGCGGTCTCCTCCGCGCTTGAAAGCCGCATAATCCTCGACGCGCCGGGGGCGGAGAAGCTCGTCGGCATGGGCGATATGCTCTACTCTCCGCTCGGCAGCGGCAAGCCCACGAGAATTCAGGGCGCTTTTGTCTCCGACGAGGAGCGCGAGGACGTGATCGACTTCATCAAAAACAGCGCCCAGCCGCAGTACAGCGACGAGGTGCTCGCCGAGATCGAGAAGGCCGCCGCCGACAAAAAAGCTCCGACGGACGAGCCGGAGAGCGATGCTGCCGCGCCGGAGGAGCCCGCAACGGCCTTCCCGGACTGCGACGAGCTGCTGCCGCAGGCGGTGGACGTGCTGTTCGAGACCAAGCAGGCGAGCGTATCGATGCTCCAGCGCAGGCTCAAGCTCGGTTACTCCCGCGCCGCGCGCATCGTAGACCAGATGGAGCAGCTCGGCGTCGTCGGCCCCTTCGAGGGCTCCAAGCCCCGCGCCCTGCTCATCACAAAGCAGCAATGGCTCGAGATGCAGCAGATACAGGGCACAGCGCCGACGGAGCGCTTTGCCACCGAAATGGAATTCGGCTCGGACGGTGACGACCGATGACGGACGCCGAGATAGGACAGGTGAGCACGCTCGGCCTTGCGCACATAGGCGACGGGGTGTATGAGCTGCTGACCCGCACGGCGCTTGTTGAGAGCGGCGTGACGTCCGTGCAGAAGCTGCACAGGCAGACCGTCGCGCGAGTCCGCGCCTCGGCCCAGGCGAGGGCGGCGGAGAAGCTCGCCCCCGCGCTCACGCAGGCAGAGGCCGACATATATAAGCGCGGACGCAACGCGCGGGTCAACTCCGTGCCGAAAAACGCCTCGCTTGCGGACTACCACGCGGCCACGGGGCTTGAGGCGCTGTTCGGCTGGCTCTGGCTCAGCGGCGGGCGGGAGCGCATACATGAGCTTTTCGCTCTTATCACGGAGGACAGCAATGCCGATTGACGCCACCCTTCTCACGGGACTTGTAAAAGAGCTCGCGCCCGGGCTTTCGGGGGCGAGAATAGATAAGGTGCAGCAGCCCGAGAGGGATCTGCTGCTCCTTTCGCTGTATACGCGCGACGGCAACCGCCGACTGCTCATCTCCAGAGGCGTCGGCGGAGCGCGGCTGCATTTCACGGACGAACGCTATGAAAACCCCGCCTCGCCGCCGATGTTCTGTATGCTCATGCGCAAGCACCTCGTCGGCGCGCGGATAACGGCCGTGGAGCAGCCGCCCTGCGAGCGCGCGGCGATACTGACGCTCATGACCCGGGACGAGCTCGGCGTGGAGAGCGAGAAAAAGCTCATTTGCGAGCTTATGGGGCGCAGCTCCAATATTATACTTACCGATACGGACGGGTGCATCATCGACTGTCTGCGGCGCGCCGATTTCGGCGAGAACGCCTATCGCCGGCTGCTGCCGGGCATGAAATACCGCCTGCCGCCGCGCCCCGCGAAGCCGGATTTCTTCGAGCTCACGGGCGCTCAGAGGGCGGCGCTCACAGACACGTCCGAGGACGCCGACAAGTGGCTCATGGACGCCTTCTCCGGGCTCTCGCCGCTCACGGCGCGTGAGATAGCGTATCGGGCGGGTAGCGCCGAAAATCTTCCGGCCGCGATGGACGCGCTCGCGGAGAGCGTAGCGGCGGGCGAGCAGCGGCCCTATATGCTAATGGAGAACGGCAGGCCGCGCGACTTCTCGTTCATGGCGATCGGTCAGTACGGCGACAAGGTGAAAAGCGAGGAGCGCGAGAGCTTCTCCGCGCTGCTCGACGAGTTCTATGCCGGGCGCGTGCGCGAGGAGCGCGCGAAGCGCGTGGCGGGCGACACGGTCAAGACCGTCCGCACCCTGCGCGACCGCCAGCGCCGCAAGCTCGAGCAGCAGCGGCTGGAGCTCAGGGACACCGACGACAGGGAAAAATTCAGAAGGCGCGGAGACCTCATCACGGCAAATCTCTGGCGGGTGAAGAAGGGCGACGCCTCGCTCGCCTGCGAGGACTACTATGTCGACGGCTCGCCCGAGGTGACGATAAGGCTCGATCCGCTCAAGACGCCGCAGCAGAACTCTGCCGAGGCGTATAAAAAATACAAGAAGCTCACCGCCGCCCAAACGCATCTCACAGAGCTTATTGCGGAGGGGGAGGGGCGTCTCGACTATCTCGAGAGCGTGCTCGACGAGCTCTCCCGCGCCGAAAATGAGCGGGATGTGGCCGAGATCCGCCGGGAGCTTGCGGACACCGGCATAATCAAGCAGAGCGCAGGCGCGAGGAAGGTCAAGGCAAAGGCGGCCGCCCCGCTCTCGTTTACCTCGGCGAGCGGGCTTGAGATACTCGTCGGGCGCTCCAACGCTCAGAACGACGAGCTCACAACAAGGATCGCACGGCGCGGCGACCTCTGGTTTCACGTCAAGGACTACCACGGCTCGCACGTTATCCTCCGCTGCTCGGACGCCGAGCCGGACGAGGCGGCGATAGCGCTCGCCGCGTCCCTTGCCGCCTACTATTCACAGGCGAGAGATTCCGGGCGCGTGAGCGTGGACTACACCCGCGTGCGAAACGTGAAGAAGCCATCCGGCGCTATGCCGGGCAAGGTGATATACACCGATTATCAGACGATCAAGACGGAGCCTGCGCTGCCGCTTGACTAAGCTCGTCCGATAACGTATAATCGACCCGTAAAGTAAGTCAGAGTAGGCTTGGCGCGTAAAGTGTCGGCGGATGGGAAGTCGCCGCCGGACGAAGCACAGCTTGTGCGCGGTGCCAATCCGCTTCCGCTGCCACCGGGCGCATATCGCTCCCTTCGTGGCAACCGCCATGAAGGGAGATAATTATATCATGCGCACCAAAAAGCTCGTGACCGACGCCATGCTCATCGCGATGTATGTCGTGCTGAGTCTCGTATCCATCAACCTCGGCTTTATGAAGATAACGCTCGACGGTCTGCCGGTGATCTTCGCCGCCGCGCTCTTCGGGCCGCTGCACGGTCTTGCCGTGGGTCTGCTCGGCGCGTTCGCCAATCAGCTCCTTACCTACGGCTTTTCGGCGACGACGCTCCTGTGGATCATTCCGGCCGGCGCGCGCGGCGCGTTTGTGGGTCTGTGTCTGCTGCGCCGCGGCTGGGACGGGGGCTGGCGGCTCGGCGTCGTGATCGTGACGAGCTCCCTGCTCGTTACTCTGCTCAACACGGCCGTCTGGTATGTGGACAGCCTTATCTACGGCTACTACTCCCCGGCGGTGGTATTCGGCGGACTTGCGCTGCGCCTTGTCGCCGGCGTGCTCACGGCGATAGTATATACTGCCGTGCTGCCGCCGCTCCTCAAGCTCGTGAAAAATCGGGTGCTGCGGCTGGAGGAATAGCGCGCTATACGGGCAGTTGTTCGCTCTGCAAAAACATTTTTACGTTTTTATACAAAAAAGTCCTTGCAATATGTGTAATATTGCGGTATAGTCTTTTCATATTTTAATACGACCGTGTGATGCCCGCAGAAACGCCAAAGCGTGACCGTGGGCGGACGGCATTCTGGAGAAGCCCGCCGCGAGCGGGGGCCGAAGGGGCAAGGCGCATGCGCTAATCTCTCAGGCAAAAGGACAGAAGAGACGCGCCCGTTTTCGGGCGTCTCAAAGGCTTTTTGCAGGGGATGGCGTGTTCATCCCCTGTTTTGCTGTATTTATGCGGGAGTAACAGTTAAGGAGAGAGGGAAATATGTCTTTTTCAGAATTAGTGACCAAGCTTGACGACTTTGCCTGGGGGCCCTGGATGCTCATCCTGCTCGTCGGCACCGGCGTGTATCTGAGCGCGCGCTGCGGCTTTATCCAGTTTTCAAAGTTCGGCTACGCCATGCGCAACACGCTCGGGCGTATGTTCAAAAAGCACACCGCCGGCAAGGGCGAGGTGACGCCGCTTCAGGCTGTAACAACGGCGCTCGCCGCCACGGTCGGCACAGGCAACATCGCGGGCGTTACGGGCGCGATCGCCGTCGGCGGGCCGGGCGCGGTGTTCTGGATGTGGGTCTCGGCGCTGTTCGGCATGACCACGAAATATGCAGAGGTCGTGCTCGCCGTCCGCTACCGCGAGCGCAACGCCAAGGGCGACTGGGTTGGCGGCCCGATGTACTACATAAAGAACGGTCTCGGCAAGGGCTGGGCATGGCTCGGCTCGATATTCTGCATTCTCGGCGCTCTGGCTGCCTTTGGCATCGGCAACATGACTCAGGTGAACACCATCGCCTCGTCCATCAACACGATGATAAACGAGTTCGGCGGCGACACGTCTGCGGTCACCGTTACGGTTTTTAATCAGGTCGTGCCCGTTTCCAGCATAATCATCGGCGTGATCATCGCCGTCATCGTGGCCCTCGTGACCCTCGGCGGCATCAAGCGCATCGGTATGGTCACGGAGCGGCTCGTGCCCTTCATGGCGGTCGTCTATATCATCGCGGCGCTCATAGTCATTTTCGCGCACATAACCGACATCGGCAGGGTTTTCGGATTGATATTCAAGGGCGCGTTCAACGCGGAGGCCGCTCTCGGCGGCGCGTTCGGCATAACGATCATGCAGACCATGAAGAAGGGAGTCGGGCGCGGCGTGTTCTCCAACGAGGCCGGCCTCGGCTCCGCGCCCATAGCGCACGCGGCCTCAAGCGAGTCCGACCCCGTCAGGCAGGGCGTGTTCGGCATCTTTGAGGTGTTCATGGACACCATCGTTATCTGCACCCTTACAGCCCTCGCGCTCCTGAGCAGCTGCGGCGACGTTTTGGCCGGCGGCGTGGCGGTGGACTGGGGTGTCGGCGGCGGCACGGAGCTTATCTCAGCCGCCTTCGGCACGGTGTTCGGCGGCAAGGCGGGCTCGCTTATCATCGCCGTGGGCATCACGCTCTTTGCGCTCTCCACGGTTTTGAGCTGGTCGCTCTACGGCACGCGCTGCTTCGAGTATCTCACAAAGGGCAAGGCCGTGCGCGTCTACCAGATCATATTCGTCGTGATCGTCGTGGTGGGCTCCACGCTCAAGATGAGCCTCGCGTGGGACATCGCCGACACGCTCAACGGCTTTATGGCCATACCCAACCTTGTGGCGCTGATCGGGCTCTCCGGAGTCGTGGCGAAGCTCACGCGCGAGCATTTTGCCGGCGAGCGCCTGAAAAAATAGAAATAACTGAATAATTGCAATACCTCCCGCGCAGACTAAATCCATATTCTGCATGGGAGGTATTTTTATGGATAAACGCATCAGAATTACAATAAGCGCGGCGCTAATGATCCTCGCGCTCTGCCTGACCGCCGCCTCGGCTCTCGGCACCGTGGGCTCGTCCGCCGCCGCGCCCGTGGCGGAAAATCTTGAGATCAGCACCTACCGGGGCGTATCCGTCGGCGGCAGCCTCTCGGCGCAGTCCGCCAAGGGCGGAGAGCTGACCTTCGCGCTCGCCACGCCGCCCGCCAAGGGCGTGGTGGAGATCGAGCCCGACGGCAGCTTCGTCTATACCCCAGAGGAGGGCAGGCGCGGACGCGATTACTTCGGCTATCGCGTTACGGACGAGGACGGCGTCGAGTCGCAGGAGGCGACGGTCATCATCCGCATCGAAAAGCAGAAGGCCGGCACGCGCTATGCCGACATGGCCGGCAGCGCCGCCGCCTTTGCCGCCGTCAGACTTGCCGAGCGCGGCGTTTTCACCGGCGAGAGTTTGGGCGAGGTCTCGCTTTTCAGACCGGACGACGAGGTGAGCCGGGGCGAGTTTCTCGCCATGTGCATGGAGCTGATGGATACAAGGCTCCTCTCCGGCGTCGCCTCCACGGGCTTTGCCGACGACGCCGTAATACCCATGTGGCTCAAGCCTTATATCGCCACTGCGCTGATGGACGGAACGGTGTCGGGCTACGCCGTGCGCGCCGGGGCGGTGTTCAGCGCCTCGGAGAGCATCACCGCCGCCGAGGCCGCCGTCATGCTCAACTCGCTCATGGGGCTCACGGACGTGTCCTCCGGCGGTGCGGACGCGCCCGACTGGGCGTGTCAGGCTGTCGCCAACGTCGCCGCGTGCGGGATCTTCGCCGAGCAGGGCAGACGCATGGCCGAGCAGGGGCGGCTTATGGCGGAGCAGGAGGCGGAGCTGGCGCAAAGCCGCATATCCATAATGCTCAGTCAGATACAGCCGCATTTCCTTTATAACGCGCTCAACTCAATCCGTTACCTGTGCAAGACAGACCCCGTCGCGGCGCAGGAGACCATAGACGATTTTTCGGCCTATCTGCGCGGGAATATGGACTCGCTCAACCGAAAGGCCCCCGTGCCGCTCGAAAAGGAGCTTGAGCATGTGCGTATATATCTCTCGCTCGAGAAGATGCGCTTTGAGGAGGATCTGAACGTCGTCTGGGATATCCGCACAACGGCCTTCATGCTCCCTGCGCTTACAGTGCAGCCGCTCGTGGAAAACGCCGTGAAGTACGGCCTGGGCAAAAAGCCCGGCGGCGGCACGGTGACCATCTCCACGCGCGAGACGGAGGACAGCTACGAGATAACCGTCGCGGACGACGGCGTCGGCTACGACCCGCAGGAGGTGCAGTATGACGGCCGCACGCAGTTAGGCGTGGACAATGTCCGCTGCCGGCTCGAGGCCATGAGCTCCGCCTCCCTGCGCATAGAGAGCCGGCCGGGCGAGGGGACTACCGCGATCATTTCCATACCGAAGGAGGACACGGCGGCATGAACATACTGTGTGTGGATGACGAGCGCATTGCGCTCGACGCGCTCGCGAGCGCGGTGGGCGAGAGCCTGCCGGGCGCGGGAGTGTATGCCTTTCGCTCCGGGGCGGAGGCGCTTGAGTGCGCGGCGGCGACGCCCATGGACGTTGCCTTTCTCGATATCGAGATGCGCGGCATGAGCGGGCTGGAGCTTGCCAAGCGGCTCAAGGAGCTGCATGCGCAGACGAATATCGTGTTCGTTACGGGCTATGCGGAATACGCAATGGACGCCATGGCGATGTATGTCAGCGGCTACCTGCTCAAGCCGGTCTCGGCGAAGGGCATCACGGAGGCCATGGAGCATCTGCGCCACCCCGTTGAGCGGGAGGAGAGCGGCAAGCTGCGCGTGCGCTGCTTCGGCAGCTTTGAGGTGTTCTCCGGCGGCGTGCCGCTTGAGTTCGCGCGCAGCAAGTCCAAGGAGCTGCTGGCCTATCTCGTTGACCGCTGCGGCGCCGGCTGCTCCACGGCGGAGATCGCCGCCGTGCTGTGGGAGGACGGCGAGTACAGCATCTCGCGCCGGAATCAGCTCCAAAACTATCTCGCGGAGCTTCGCCGCACGCTTGTGGTCGCCGGCGCGAGCGAGGTGCTCCTGCACTCCTCGCATAACAGCTACTCGGTCAACACCGAGCTTATCGACTGCGATCTCTACCGCTGTCTGAGCGGCGACCCCGCGGGGATCAACGCCTATACCGGCGAGTATATGTCGCAGTATTCGTGGGCGGAGTTCACGGCCGGCATGCTCTCGCGCAAGCTGTTCGGATAAGCGCCGGTCAAACAAATATTATCGGGTTCTCGAAAAAATATTTTTTGAGAACCCGTTTTTATGTCCCAAAACGGTGTACTTTTGATGTATTTCGTCTGATACAATGGCGCTGTAAAACAAAAATGGCATATTGTCACTAAAGCTCTCGCTGCGGCATAAGGAGCTCGCGGCAAGTCAACAAACGGAAAACAAATACGCACAGGCACGGCCGCAAGGCCACGCAAAGCTATAGGGGCTCGGCAGCGGGTCAGCCAGTTACGGTGCAGGAATACGGAATTGCCATGTAACAGGCAGATCTTTCGGGTGCGGAGGGGTCTGACCTGTTTTTTGTACAGCTCTCGGAATAATATAGGCTTACGGGCAGGCAGCCGTAAACAAGGATAATGAAAGGGGAATTCTAATGAAAACGAGCAAAAAGCTTCTCGCGGTTCTTTTGACCCTC
>CAYNMN010000083.1:0-8209 GCA_964398305.1 uncultured Oscillospiraceae bacterium | reverse complement strand
GGCGCGGACAAGCTCTTCGAAAACTACGACGCGCTTATCACCGCCATCATCAAGGCCAAGCCCGCCGCCGCGAAGGGCCAGTATATCAAGAGCTGTGTCACGGCCTCCACCATGGGCCCCGGCATCCGTGTCAACGCCCAGAAGACCATCTGACCGCAGCAGCGATAACAGCTTATCTAAAGACCGCGCCGAAAGGCGCGGTCTTTAATCGTCGCCTTGACAGTCTTCACGCTCTGCGATATCATGCTCAGCATAAGACCATACTATCACGCAAAGGAAGCGCATGACCTATGCCGGACGGCGAAAACAAAAAAAAGATCTCACGGGCGATGGCGTTCATACTGCTGTTCGGCATCGTAAGCCTCTTTTCGGACATGACGCACGAGGGCGCGTCGAGCATACGCGGCGCGTATCTCTCGCTGCTCGGCGCCTCCGCGGGGACTATCGGCTTTGTCTCCGGTCTCGGCGAGCTCGTGGGCTATTCGATGCGCTATGTCTTCGGCAGGCTCACGGACAAGACCAAAAGCTACTGGCCGATGGTTATCGTGGGCTATGTGATCGACATCATAGCCGTCCCGGCTCTCGCCCTCGTCGGCGAGCACGGCTGGATATGGGCCTGCGCGCTGCTCATCGTTCAGCGCATGGGCAAGGCGATAAAGAAGCCCGCGAAGGACACCGTCATGTCCTTCGCCGCCTCGCAGGAGGGCGCGGGACGCAGCTTCGGCATACAGGAGGCGCTCGACCAGATCGGCGCGTTCCTCGGCCCCGTGCTGCTCTATGTCGTCATGCTGCTAAAGACCGACGGCACGACCTTCGAGATCTATTCCACCTGCTTCGCGGTGCTCGCGATCCCGGGCGCGATAACGCTGATACTGCTGATCGTGACACGCCGGAGATTCCCCAACCCGGAGAGCTTTGAGCCGGAGCCGAAGGAATATGTCCCGTTCAAGCTCAAGCGCGAGTTCGTGCTCTACATCGCCGGCATCAGTCTCTTTGCCTTCGGCTTCATGGACTATTCGCTCGTTATCATGCACGTTTCGCGCACCTATACCGATCTCGCCGCCGGGCTCTCGGAGACCACGGCGCTCGTGAGCACCGGGTCGCTGCCGCTGCTCTATGCCGGCGCGATGCTTGTCGACGCGGTCGCCGCGCTCATCTTCGGTATGCTATACGACAAGAAGGGCGTCAGAGTCCTCGTGTGGTCCACGCTGATCTCCGCGCCCTTCGCGATATTCATTTTCGTCCTCGACTCCGTGCCGGCGCTGCTCGTCGGTATCGCGCTGTGGGGCGTCGGCATGGGCGCGCAGGAGTCCATACTCAAGGCCGCCGTCACTCGCATGGTGCCCAAGGCGAGCCGAGCCACGGGCTACGGCGTGTTTGAGTGCTCGTTCGGCGCATTCTGGTTTCTCGGGAGCTGGCTGCTCGGCGCGCTATATGACGTGAGCATCCCCGCCATGGCCGCCGTCTCCGTCGCCGCGCAGCTCGCGGCGATACCGCTCTACCTCACGTCGTCGCGGTCCTGACCGCCGCTTTGTCAGGGCGTCGCGTTCACCTTCCCGAAAGATACGCGGCGGGGCCGCTCTCATAGAGATCGCCGCCGTGCGCGTCGAGCGCGACTATCAGCGGCATATCCCGCAGCTCAAGACGGCGCACGGCCTCGCTGCCAAGCTCCGGCCACGCCACCGTTTCGCAGGCCGTAACGCATCTCGCGAGCAGCGCCGCAACTCCGCCCTCCGCCGCGAGATAGACCGCGCCGTGCTCCGCCATCGCCTCCGCAACGGCGCGCGAGCGCGGGCCCTTGCCTATCATGCAGCGCAGACCGGCGGCCATCAGAGCCGGAGCGTAGGCGTCCATGCGTCCGGCCGTGGTGGGGCCGATGGAGCCTATTACCGCGCCGGGACGCGCCGGAGTGGGGCCGGCATAGTAGACGCAGGCGTCATATAGATCAAACGGTGGTGAATCGCCGTTTTTCAGCAGCTCAACGATGCGCGCGTGCGCGGCGTCGCGGGCGGTGTATATCGTGCCGGAGAGCAGCAGCCTGTCGCCCGCTCTGAGCTCACTCGCCTCCTTCTGAGTGAAGGGAGCGGTTATTTTTATTACGCTCGCCATCAAAGCACCTCCGTCGCGTGCCGCAGAACGTGGCAGCTTATGCACACGGCCACGGGCAGCATCGCCATATGCGTGGGCGCTGCGAGCACCCGCACGGCGAGCGCCGTGGTCCTGCCGCCGAAGCCGGCGGGGCCCACGCCGAGGGCGTTTATCTCCCCGAGCAGCTCCTCCTCCATCCGCGCGAGACGGGCGTCGCCGTTCGGCTCGCCGAGCGGGCGCAGCAGCGACCTTTTCGCGAGCAGGGCAACGGAGTCGAAGCCGCCGCCAATGCCGACGCCGACGACCACCGGCGGGCACGGACTGCCCCCCGCGGAGCGGACGGTGTCCACCACGAAGCGGCGCGCGCCCTCCTCGCCCTGCGCGGGAGTGAGCATCGCAAGACGGCACATGTTCTCGCTGCCCGCGCCCTTGGGCATCACGGTGATCTCCAGCCCGTCGCCGGGGACGACGTCGGTATAGACGACGGCGGGAGTATTGTCGCCGGTGTTGACTCTGTCGAACGGGTCGCGCACCACGCTCTTGCGCAGGTACCCGCGCGTGTAGCCCTCGGCCACGCCGCGCTGTACGGCCTCGCCCAGCGCACCGCCGACGATGTGCGCGTCCTGACCGAGGCGCAGCAGCACGGTGGTCAGTCCGGTGTCCTGACAGAGCGGCGCACAGCCTTCACGCGCGAGGTCGATATTCTCGCAGATGTCGCCGAGCACGTCCCTCGCGGCGCTCCACGGCTCGCTCTCGCGCGCGGAGCGAATGGCGCGCTCAACGTCCTCCGGCAGCTCCGTGCAGGCGGAAACGCACAGCCGCGCGACGCATTCGGCAACGTCGGAAGCCTTTATCTCTCTCATATCCTCGCGCACCCCGTCTCTCTCGCCGCACCGGCGACAGCCTCGCTGACGGCGCGAACCACGCGCCCGTCGAAGGCGGCGGGGATGATATAGTCGGCGCACAGCTCGCCGTCGCTCACAAGAGCGGCGAGCGCGCCGACGGCGGCTTTTTTCATCTCGGTGTTGATGTCCCGCGCTCTCACGGACAGAGCGCCCTTGAAAAGGCCGGGGAAGATGAGGACGTTGTTTATCTGGTTGGGGCAGTCGCTCCTGCCCGTGCCCACCACGGCGGCGCCGGCGGCGAGCGCCTCGTCGCGTGTTATTTCCGGCGTGGGGTTGGCCATGGCAAACACTATCGGCTCCGCCGCCATCGAGCGCACCATGTCCCCGGTCACGGCGCCGCCTCTGGAGACGCCGATGAACACCTCCGCACCCGCCATCGCGTCGGCGAGCGTGCCTGTGACGCCGCGCGGATTAGTGAGCTCCGCAAGCTCCGCCTTGTGTCCCGACAGCCCGGGGCGGCCGGCGTATATCGCGCCCTGCCTGTCGCACACGACGACGTCGCGCGCACCCAGAGCGAGGAGCATCCTCGTTATCGCGGTGCCCGCGGCGCCGGGGCCGTTGAGCACTATGCGCGCCGTTTCAAATGAGCGGCCCGTGAGCCGGAGCGCGTTTGTGAGCGCGGCGGAGACGACTATCGCCGTGCCGTGCTGATCGTCGTGAAAAACGGGTATATCGAGCTCCGCTTCAAGCCGGCGCTCTATCTCGAAGCAGCGCGGCGCGGAGATATCCTCAAGGTTGATCCCGCCGAAGGTGGGCGCTATGAGCTTGACGGCGCGGATTATCTCCTCAACGTCCTGCGTGTCCAGACAGATCGGGAAGGCGTCCACACCCGCGAAGTCCCTGAAGAGCAGAGCCTTGCCCTCCATCACCGGCAGGGCGGCGAGCGGGCCGATGTTCCCGAGCCCCAGCACGGCGCTGCCGTCCGTGACAACGGCGACCATATTGCCGCGCATCGTATATTCCCATACGGCGTCCGGATCGGCGGCTATGCGCCGACAGGGCTCGGCCACTCCGGGCGTATAGGCCGTGGAGAGGTCGTCGCGGTCGCGCACCTCGACCTTGCCGTGTATTTCTATCTTTCCCCTGTGCTCCGCGTGCATACGCAGAGCGAGCTCGCCATAGTCCATAAAGCGCCTCCAAACGGAATTATGCGGTTATTATATATGCGCTTATTTCCGATTACAAGCTTTTCTGCCGTCGCCCGCCGGAAAACAATCAGATTATAGTTGAATTTGTCATGCCAAATGTGATACCCTGTTATAAATGACATGCGGGCCACGCCCCCGCGAACAGGAGGAGCCTATGGATTCCACGATACTCCGGTCATACCTTGACGACAACCCCTTCGCCAAGCTCGGCGATGTGGTTACTCAGATGCTGTATGACGCCATCGTCACGCTCGAGCTGCCGCCCGCCTCAAAGATCAACGTCAACCAGCTGGCGGCCGACCTCGGCATATCGCGCACCCCGGTTTCGGAGGCTGTGGCCAAGCTGCAGACCGTCGGCTATGTGGAGCAGCACAAGGGCGCGAACGGCTATTATGTGGTCGATATGAATCTCGCGGATATGATGAGCCTTTACAGCACGCGCGAGGCCATCGAGTGCGAGGCGGTATATCTATGCGCGGAGAACGTCGGCGCGGACACTCTCGCCAAGCTCGAGGGGCTCGCAGCCGAGTTCGGCCGGATATTCTCCAAGCAGGACGGCCAGCTCCTCAAGGAGACGGACATGCCCTTCCACCGTCTGATCGTGGACAGCTGCGGCAACAAGTATCTGCAGCGCTGCTACAAGGAGCTTCTGCCGAATATAACCATGTACCAGAGCTCCTGGATCAAATTCATCGACCCGGACATGATAAACCCCTGGACGAGCAAGGTCGTGCACCAGCACTCGGCGATAGTCTCGGCGATCAAGCTGCATCTCCCAGGACTCGCGCGCGAGGCCATGAGCCAGCACATCCGCTCCAGCCAGAACTTCGTGGCCTTTTCGGACAACACCTCAGACCCGTTTTCCATCGTCAAGCATCCCAACGGAAAGTAGAGGCGAAGGCAATGCTCTATACTGCTTTGCTCGTGGCGGCGGCGGTCATCCCGGCCGTGGTGCTGCTCAGATATGTCTATTTGCACGATACCGTTGAAAAGGAGCCACCGGCGCTGCTGTGGAAGCTCGCCATACTCGGCGCGCTCTCCGGGATCGTCGCCGGCGTACTCGAGATGCTCGGCTCGAGCGCTCTGTCCGGGGTCGTCAACGCGGACAGCGAGATTTACTCGATGCTCTATGCCTTCCTCATCGTCGCCGTGGCGGAGGAGGGCGTCAAGTTCCTCGTCCTCAAAAGCTGCACCTGGCGCAACAGCGCCTTCAACTACCGCTATGACGGCATCGTCTACGCGGTGTTCGTCTCGCTCGGCTTCGCGATACTTGAGAACATTGGCTATGTGTTCTCCTACGGTCTGGGCGTCGCCTTCTCCCGGGCCCTGCTCGCCATCCCCGCCCACGCCGGCTTCGCCGTATTCATGGGCTCGTTTTACGGCCGCGCCAAGGTGTTCGAGGCATACGGCATGCACGGCAAAAGCGTCGCGAACCAGTGGACGGGCTATATTATCGCCGTGCTGCTCCACGGGTTTTATGACGCCTGCGCCATGTCCGGCTCTAACCTCTCGGTGCTGGTGTTCTTCGGCTTCGTCATCGCCATGGACGTCGTCGTCATCCGCATGGTGAAGCACGAATCGCGCACCGACGAGCAGATCTGAGACAGCATAATTAAACAATCAGGGCGCGTCGAAGGACGCGCCCTTTTATCGTGCCGCGGGATGATTACTCCAGCGACATGAGGTATTTATAATACGGCAGCAAAAACTCATAATCCGTGCACAGGCGGGCCGCGAGCTCCGGCGAGAAGGCTATGCCGCCGCTCGGCTCGGAGTGATATATTGAAAGGTTCCTTTTATTGTACCACCGCGCGAGCGGGGCGTCGGCCGGTCGTTTGGGCCGGGCGTATTCGTCGCCGTCGAGCACAAGCGTGTCGCTGCGGCTGAGACGCCTGTCGAGTCTCTCAAGCGGGGCGGGGTCGGCGTCTATCCTCTCGCGCAGGCGCTGCATGGTCTGCGGTCTGGCCATATAGTACCCCAGACCCCAGGTCTGCTCCTCGGGGCCGAGCTCAAACCAGAAGCAGGGGCGCGCGGTCCATTCCTCAACGACGGGGCGCAGGGTGAACCACAGGTGATCGCGGTAAGGCCCGCCGCCGTGCAGACGTCTCGCGTCCCTGTATATGCGCGAAACGCGCAGCTCAAGCCCCAGCTCCGGGTGCTTTGCCGCGAAGCCGTCATACAGCTCGCGGGCGAGGGCGTTCATGGGCTCGCCCAGCAGGCGGTTGAACTCCTCCTTGCGCGGCTGGAACCAGCTGCGCTCGTTATTGAAACGCAGCTGCCACATAAAATCGACAGTCTCCTGAGAAAAACCTTCAAACATCCCGACGTCCTCCTTTTGCGTTCTCTTAATATACCCCCATCCGCGCCGTTTTTCAATAATGCGCTTTTGTTTTCACCGGCGGCGTGTTATTATAATCAAAAACAGCGATCGGGGGAAAAGCTCATGCAATATACAACGCTCGGAAAGACAGGACTCAAGGTCTCGCGGCTCGGCTTCGGCGGCATACCGATACAGCGCACGGAGAAGGCCGACGCCGTTCCTCTGATAGAGGCCGTTGCGGACGCCGGCATAAACTACATCGACACCGCCAAGGGCTACACCGTGAGCGAGGAGTTCATCGGCATGGCGATGGGAGCCCTGCGCGATAAATTCATCCTCGCCACCAAGAGCATGTCGCGCGACGCCGAGAGCATGGCGCGCGATATCGACGACAGCCTTGTGAAGCTCCGCACGGACTATATAGACATATACCAGATGCACAATCTAAAGGAGACCGATATCGAAAGGGTCACGGCTCCCGGCGGAGCGCTTGAGGCGCTTGAGACCGCGAGGGCGACCGGGAAGATAGGCCACATCGGCGTTACCACCCACTCGCTGGACGTGTTCCGCGCGATGCTCTCCGAGCCGTGGGTGGAGACACTGATGTTCCCCTATAACATCGTGGAAACTCAGGGCGCGGACTGCGTGCGCGAGTGCCGCGAGAGGAATATTGGCTTCCTCGCCATGAAGCCGATGGCCGGCGGCGCCATAGACAAGCCCGAGCTCGCCATACGCTATCTGCTTGCCGACGGGAATGTGGATATGGCTCTTGTGGGCATGTACAGCCGGAGCGAGGTCGCCCAGAACACGGCGGCCGCAAACGGCGCCTCCCCGCTCACGGCGGAGGACGAGGCGGGCATCAAGGCTCTGCGCGATATGCTCTCCGGCAACTTCTGCCGCCGCTGCAACTACTGCGCGCCCTGCACGGCCGGCATAGCCATTCCGCTCGTTTTTCAGTACGGCGGTTATCTTGAGCGCTACGGTCTCGCGGACTGGGCAAACACGCGCTACTTCGCCATGGACAAGCGCGCGAAGGACTGCGTGGAGTGCGGCGTGTGCGAGACCCGCTGCCCCTACGGTCTGCCGATACGCGAGATGATGAAGAAATACGCCAAAATGTTCGGCGAGGAGTAAACACAGACGGGATCGGGCGGCGCGAATAAACCCCACACCCCCCCAATCGAATATGTAGGAAACGGTCTTGACCGTTCCCTGCGGAAATGGGTTTTACATGGCAGAAATCATTTTGGGAGGTTTAATTCTTTGACGTAGGGGCGACCCTATGTGGTCGCCCGCCGAACGGTTCGCCTTTCTCTTCGCCGCCGAAGAGAAAGACGGAAAGAGAAGCCGCCAAAAGGGGGATTTCGTTTCCCTCTTTTGGAAATCCCCTTAAAGCGACACCGTAAGGGAGGGGCCTCGGCCCCCCCTTGCAGGGTCAACCCCCCCGGATAGCGCCTGCGGGCGCGGGGAGAGAGCGCAGGGAGCGGGCGGGTGTGCGGGCGACCACATAGGGTCGCCCCTACGAGAAGAATGGGCGGTACGAATAAACCGCATTGTCCCTCCGTTGTCATCCCCGCCCTCCGTTGTCATCCCCGCCCTCCGTTGTCATCCTGAGCGAAGCAAAGGATCTTCCGTGAGATTTTTACGCACCCATAATCGAATACGTAGGGAACGGTCTTGACCGTTCCGTGGCACGTTTATCACCGACGTTGATGATATTCGTACCCGCGGAACGGTCAAGACCGTTC
>CAYNMN010000082.1:7669-8236 GCA_964398305.1 uncultured Oscillospiraceae bacterium | reverse complement strand
TCAAATGATTGCATATTCCTCTCCTTTCCCGCGTTAACGGTCGTTGGTATTAAAAAAATTAATCTTCACTATACCACAATCTGCTGACGGCGCATAGAGATAATTTTAGTATTTTTTTCGGTAAGACCGGCAGACATTATATCGACCGCGGCGAGCGCCGTATCGAGCGAGGTGAAGCAGCTGATGCAGCGCGCCGTGGCGACGCGGTGCAGCTCGAGATAGTCCACCATCGTGTCGTCGTGCAGCGAGCCGGTGTAAATTACAAGGCCGATGCCCGCGTTGTCCAGAAGCTCTCCGATGGCGGAGCCGGCGCGGATGGGGCCGACGTCGAATACGCTCAGTCCCAGCCGCCTCACCTCCGCTGCGGTGTCGGGCGTGGCGTAAATGCGTATGCCGAGCTCCGCGAGCTTCGCAGTGAGCGGCGCGATCTCCCCGAACTGCCTGTTCTCAACGCTCAAAAGCACCGCGCTTCGCTCCGGGTTGTTCCCGGAAAGGAAGTCGCAGCCCGAGGCTGTCAGCGCCTTGTAGAGCGCCTCGTGCAGCTCGTAGCCGAAACCCATGACCTCG
>CAYNMN010000082.1:0-7659 GCA_964398305.1 uncultured Oscillospiraceae bacterium | reverse complement strand
CTGTGGATTTCATCTCGGGGCCGAGGAGCGAGTCGGCGTCCGGCAGCTTGGCGAAGGAGAACACCGGAGCCTTAACGCCCCAGAGCGCCGGCGGCGTCAAAAGACCCTCGCCCAGCCCCAGCGAGTCGAGACTCGCGCTCATCATCACCCGCGTGGCGGCGTCGACCATTTGCACGCCCGTCACCTTGCTCATGAACGGTATCGTGCGCGACGCCCGCGGGTTGACCTCGATGACGTACAGCTCCTTTTGGTATACGAGGTACTGTATGTTCACAAGCCCGCGCGTGCCGAGAGCGAGAGCGAGCTTCTCCGAGCATTCCGCGACCCGCCGGAGCATGGCGCCCGTCAGACTCATCGGCGGGCAGACGGCTATCGAGTCGCCGGAGTGTATGCCCGCGCGCTCTATGTGCTCCATGATGCCGGGGATGAGCACGCGCTCGCCGTCGGAGATCACGTCGCACTCAAGCTCGGTGCCGGGCATATACTTGTCGATGAGCACAGGATTATCGATGCCGCCGGCGAGGATGACGCCCATGTAGCGCCCCACGTCGCCCTCGTCGTGGGCTATCACCATGTTCTGTCCGCCGATGACATACGACGGGCGCAGCAGCACAGGGTAGCCGAGCATTGACGCGGCGTCAAGCGCCTCGCGCAGCGTCCTCACGGCCGCGCCCCTGGGTCTGTCTATGCCGAGCGTGCCGAGCAGCGCGTCAAATTTCTCGCGGTCCTCGGCGGTGTCTATGCCCTCGGCAGAGGTGCCGAGAATCCTTACCCCGTGCTCCACAAGGCAGGCGGCGAGCGATATGGCGGTCTGTCCGCCGAAGGCCACGACGACGCCGATGGGCTTCTCCGCCTCCACAACGGCGAGCACGTCCTCCGGACAGAGCGGCTCAAAGTACAGCCGCGTGGCCGTGTCGTAGTCGGTGGAGACCGTCTCGGGGTTGTTGTTTATCATCACGACGTCGTAGCCGAGCTCGCGCAGCGTCCGCGCGCAGTGGACACAGCTGTAATCGAATTCTATGCCCTGACCTATGCGGATGGGGCCGGAGCCGAGCACGATGACGCTCGGCTTTTTGTCGCCGCCCAGCCGCTCGCGGGCGTCGCAGTGTCCGTAGGGGACGGAGTAGTAATAGGGCGTGAGCGCCTCGAATTCCGCGGCGCAGGTGTCCACCATGCGGTAGCTGCGGCGGCAGGAGAAGCCCACGGCGTGCCCGCTAAGACGCGCGAGCGCCGCGTCCGTGTAGCCGAGAGCCTTGCCGCGCCCGTATGTCTCCCCGTCGAGCTCGCTGTTTTCTATTGCCAGCTCAAAGTCTGCGAGGTTCCTGAGCTTTTCTATGAACCATTTGTCTATGCGCGTGGCGGCGCAGATCTCGCCGATCTCCACGCCCTGCTTTAGCGCCTCGAACACGGTGAAGAGCCGCCTGTCGTCCGTGTCGCGCAGGCGCTGGTCAATGGGCCGCCGCCCGGAATAGGGTCTGTCGAGCGTGTCGAGCCCCGTGCCGGCGCCGCGCACGGCCTTCATGAGCGCCTGCTCAAAGGTCGGCGCAATGGCCATTACCTCGCCGGTCGCCTTCATTTGAGTGCCGAGGGCGCGGCTCGCGCCGTGGAACTTGTCAAACGGCCAGCGCGGCAGCTTGACCACCACATAGTCGAGCGCCGGCTCGAAGCAGGCAAAGGTGCCGCCGGTAATCTCGTTGCGTATCTCATCAAGCCGATAGCCGAGGGCTATCATCACCGAAACCTTGGCTATCGGATAGCCGGTGGCCTTGCTCGCGAGAGCGGAGGAGCGCGACACGCGCGGGTTGACCTCGATGACCGCGTAGTCGAAGCTCTCGGGGTCGAGCGCGAACTGGCAGTTGCAGCCGCCTTCTATGCCCATCTCAGTGATTATGGCGAGCGCCGCCGAGCGGAGCAGCTGATATTCCCTGTCGGCGAGCGTCAGCGTCGGCGCGACGACGATGCTGTCGCCTGTGTGTACGCCCACGGGGTCCATATTCTCCATGCCGCAGACCGTCACGGCGCTGCCAGCGCCGTCGCGCATGACCTCAAACTCTATTTCCTTCCAGCCGTAGACATATTTTTCCACAAGTATCTGGTCGATAGGCGAGGCCTCGATCCCGGAGGCCGCTACGCTGCGCAGAACGAGCTCGTCATAAGCGACGCCGCCGCCGGAGCCGCCGAGCGTGAACGCGGGGCGGACGATTACGGGATAGCCCACCTCCTCCGCCGCTCTGAGCGCGGATTCAACGTCGGTCACCGTGCGGGAGGGGATCGTGGGCTGGCCTATGCGCTCCATCGCGTCCTTGAAGAGCTGCCTGTCCTCGGATTTCATTATGGCGTCGATATTCGTGCCGATCAGCCGCACGCCGAGCTCGTCGAGCGCGCCGGAGTTATACAGCTCCAGCGCGATGTTCAGCCCGGTCTGCCCGCCGAGACCCGCGAGGAGACTGTCGGGCCGCTCCTTCTCGATAATGCGCCGCACAGTCGCGGCGTTGAGCGGCTCGATATAAACCGTTCCCGCCGTGTCGGCGTCGGTCATGATGGTGGCGGGATTGGAGTTGACGAGCACGGTGTCCACGCCCTGAGCGGCGAGCTGGCGGCAGGCCTGAGTGCCGGCGTAGTCGAACTCCGCCGCCTGACCTATCACTATCGGCCCGGAGCCGATGACGAGCACCTTCTTTATAGTCGGGTCCTTAGGCATCGTCCCTGCCTCCCATCATAGTGATGAATCTGTCGAACATCCACTCGCAGTCGAGCGGGCCTCCGTGCGCCTCGGGGTGGAACTGGAGCGAGAACGCCCGCTTTCCCGGGTAATCCGCGCCCTCGCAGCTCCTGTCGTTCACGTTCACGAAGCGCGGCACGCCGCCCGCGGCGGCGAGACTTTCGGTGTCCACGGCATAGCCGTGGTTCTGGCTCGTTATGAACACGCGCCCGCTCACCGTGTCGCGCACCGGCTGGTTCGCGCCCCGATGCCCGAACTTCATCTTTTCCGTCACGGCGCCGGCGGCGAGAGCCATCATCTGGTGGCCCAGACAGATGCCGAACATCGGCAGCCGCCCCATTAGAGCGCCTATCTGCTCTATGCAGAACGGATTATCCGTCGGGTCGCCGGGGCCGTTGGAGAGCATCACGCCGTCATAGCCGCCCGCGAGCACCGTCTCGGCGCTCGTGTCATAAGGCAGGGTGTCAACGGCGCAGCCGCGGCGCGCAAGGCTCTCGCCGATGCTCCTCTTCATGCCGTAGTCGAGCAGCGCGACCTTGAGCCTTGCATCGCCCTCCGGCATGAGGGAGCTCCCGACGCCGCTCACGGTCTCCACAGCGTCGTGGACGTGAAAGACGCGCATCGCCCCGACCTCGCCCTGAGAGGGCGTGGCCGAGGTGATAACGGCGTTCATTACGCCGCGCTCGCGTATTAGCTGCGTGATATATCTGGTGTCCACTCCGCTGACGCCCGGGACGCCCATCCGTTTGAGGAAGGCGTCCACGGACTCGCCGCAGCGGAAATTCGACGGCGTTTTACAGTACTCGGCGCAGACCACGCCCCGCGCGCGGATGAGCGGGCTCTCCATATCCGCGTGCGCGATGCCGTAGTTTCCGAGTTGAGGGAAGGTAAATAAAATGATCTGTCCGTAATAGCTCGGATCGGTGAGAGTCTCGCTGCAGCCGGTCATACCGGTGGTGAATACGAGCTCTCCCGTGGCGGCGCAATCGGCTCCGAAGCCCTCGCCCTCGAATACAATGCCGTTTTCGAGCGTCAAATACCGCTTATTCATCTTCGATCTGGAGCGCGTCGTAGCCGGTCTCGCCCGTCCTGATGCGGACGACGTCCTCTACGTTATAGACGAATATCTTTCCGTCGCCGATGTTGCCGGTGTAGAGCGCGCGCCGCGCCGCGTCGATGACCGTCTGCACCGGGACCTTGGAGACCACAATGTCCACCTGTATCTTGGGCAGGAGCTGAATGCCCACCTTTACGCCGCGGTAGTACCTCCCGCGCCCCTTCTGCGTGCCGCAGCCGAGCACGTTGGTTATCGTCATGCCCGTGACGTCGATGGCCTCAAGCTCGTTCTTGAGCGCCTCGAAGCGGCTCTGGTTGGTGAGTATCTGCACCTTTGTGAAGCTGGCGTTGGAGTTCGACGATGCTCTCAGCTCCACGGGCACGGCCGTCTCAACGGAGACCGAGCCGCCGTCCGGCTCTATGATCGCTGCGCCGGAGTATACGAAGTCAGCGTAAGAGCTGGCCAGATTATGCTCGCAGATGTCGAGACCCTCGAGCTCCTCGTGCATGGAGACGCGCAGACCCACAGTCTTTTTGATGACGAGGAACACGACGCTCATCGTCGCGGCGACCCACGCGATGACGCTCACGACGCCCAGACACTGCACGCCGAGCAGGTGAGCTCCGCCGCCGTAGAAGAGACCGTTTGTGTAATCGAAGAGGCCGACGAGTATCGTGCCGACGGCGCCGCAGCAGCCGTGCACGGAGATCGCGCCGACGGGATCGTCGATCTTCACCTTCTGGTCGAGGAACTCAACGGCGAACACCACGAGCAGGCCGCAGACGAGGCCGATGACCGTAGCGCCGAGGGCGTCCACGTTCGCGCAGCCGGCGGTGATGCCGACGAGACCGGCGAGAGCGCCGTTGAGCGACATGGAGACGTCGGGCTTACCGTTCTTTATCCAGGTGAGTATCATCGTGGCGCAGGTCGCGACTGCGGCGGCGATGGTGGTGGTGGAGAGTATCTGCGCCGCGCTCGTTACGTCGCCGGCGGCGGCGCCGTTGAAGCCGTACCAGCAGAACCAGAGAATGAACACGCCGAGCGCCGCGAGGGTCAGGGAGTGGCCGGGGATGGCGTTGACGGTCACGCTGCCGTCGGCGTTCTTGCCGTACTTGCCGACACGCGGCCCGAGGATCGCCGCGCCCACGAGAGCGGCGACGCCCCCGCACATATGCACGGCCGTGGAGCCCGCGAAGTCAACGAAGCCGAGATTATAGAGCCAGCCGCCGCCGTTCCATATCCAGTGCGCCTCGATAGGGTAGACGACAAGGCTGATGATAAGACTGTACAGGCAATAGGCGGAGAACTTTGTGCGCTCTGCCATCGCGCCGGAGACTATCGTTGCCGCCGTGGCGCAGAAGACGAGATTGAAGAAGAAGCCGCTCCAGTCAAAGGCCTGAAAGTCCGAGAACACGAACTGATAGGCGCCGATGAAGCCTCCTACCGAGTCGCCGCAGAGCAGCCCGTAGCCGAGCGCCATGAAGGCGCAGGTGCCTATGCAGAAGTCCATGAGGTTTTTCATTATGATGTTGCCTGCGTTCTTCGCGCGGGTCAGACCGGTCTCCACCATGGCGAAGCCGCCCTGCATAAAGAATACCAGCGCCAGGCATATCAGCATCCAGAAGCCGGTGTATTCGCTTACTACACTTTCAATAGTCATTTTCTTTCCCTCCAAAAAAAGAATCGATAAGGACGCGCTCTTTTTGCTTTGCGACGCCTTTGCCGCCTTATTCCATATTCGTATATCCCATTAGCTCCGTGTCGGCCGCGGCCGCCTTCTGTTTTCCCTCGGCAATGGCGAGCACGACGAGAGAGTCCTTTTTGCTCTCCGGCCCCGCGCAGACGACCACCGTGTCGTACTCCGCGCGCAGCCCTTCCGCGTCGGCCTCCCTGCCGGTGCGGAATACGACGCCCTCCGCCTCGAGCAGCGACACCCTGCGCGCTATCACCCACCCGGGCAGCTTTCCTCCGGGGATACTCAATAGCTGCCCTCCCGGCTCGCCGGCGCGGTCGTAGACCGTGACGGCGTGACCTCGTCGGTTCAGCAGACAGGCAGCCGCCATGCCGGCGGGACCCGCGCCTACCACCGCCGCCGTCTTTCCCGAGCGCACGGCCGGGGGATGGGGGAGCACAAGGCCGTTTTCAAAGCCGTACTCGATGAGAAACAGCTCGTTGTCGCGGATGGATATCGGCTCGCCCGTCTCGCCGCGCACGCAGACGCGCTGGCAGAACGCGGGGCAGACGCGCCCGGTAAGCTCCGGGAAGGGGTTGACCTTCAGCAGGCGCGAGAGCGCATGCGAGGGGTTGCCGCGCTTGAGCATGTCGTTCCACTCGGGAATGAGGTTGTGCAGGGGACAGCCGAGTCTCACGCCCTCGAACACGAGCCCGGACTGGCACAGGGGAACGCCGCAGTCGAGACACCTCGCGCACTCCTCAGAGCGCTGCTTCAGGCGCGGCGTAAACAGCTCACCCATGCTCTCACCCCCTTTCCGAGAAGGCCATCAGCTCCGCCTCGTCGCGGCTCATGCCCTTCGCCTCGCAGCGCGCTATCCTCTCCGCCATGTCGGCGTAGCAGCGCGGAACGATCTTCTTGAAATCCTTTACTGTCGCCGCGAGGTCCGACAGGAGCTCCCTTGCTCTGACGGAACCGGTGGCGGCGAGATGCGCTTCGAGCAGCTCGCGCAGCTGAGTCTCGTCGTGCGCCCCGTTCAGGGGCTCGATGGCGACGAGCGCCTTGTTGACGCGCAGATAGAGGTCGTGCGCGCTGTCGAGCACAAACGCAGTCCCGCCGGACATACCGGCCGCGAAGTTGCGCCCGATCTCGCCCAGAACGGCCACCACGCCGCCGGTCATATACTCGCAGCCGTGGTCGCCCACGCCCTCGACTACGGCCGTAGCGCCGGAGTTGCGCACACAGAAGCGCTCTCCCGCTCTGCCGCATATGTATGCCGCGCCGCTCGTTGCGCCGTAGAGCGCGACGTTGCCGACGATCACGTTCTCGCCGGGTGAGAACACGGCTCTTGCGTCCGGCCTGACCTTTAGTATGCCGCCGCACAGCCCCTTGCCGAAGCCGTCGTTGCTGTCGCCCGTGAGCTCAAGCGTGAGCCCCTTGGGGACGAACGCGCCGAAGGACTGACCGGCGCCGCCGCTGCATTTTATTACATAGCTGTCGTCGCCGAGCGTGTCGCCGAAGCGCCGCGTGAGCTCCGCGCCGAACATCGTGCCGAAAGCTCTGTCCGCGCAGGTGAGAGCGACGGACGCGCTGTGCCTGCCGGTTTTGAACAGTTTCATCAGCACACGCATGTCGGCGGTCTTTTCGAGCTCGAAGTTGTAGGCGCTGCCGGCGTCAAAGCGCTTTTCCGTGCCTATCGCCGGAGTGAGCAGAGCCGAAACGTCTACCATCGCGGCGCGCGCCGTAATCTGCTCCGGCTTTACGCGCAGGAGCTCCGTGCGCCCCACAAGGTCGTCCACCTTCTTCACGCCGAGCCGCGCCATGATCTCGCGCAGCTCCTCGGCGACGAAAAGCATGTAGTTGATTACGTGCTCCGGAGAGCCGGAGAAGTTTTTGCGCAGCTCCGGGTCCTGGGTGGCGATGCCCATCGGGCAGGTGTCGCGGTTGCACAGGCGCAGCATCTTGCAGCCCATCGCCACGAGCGGGGCGGTGGCGAAGCCGAACTCCTCCGCGCCGAGCATACAGGCCACGGCTACGTCGAAGCCGTTCATCAGCTTGCCGTCCGTTTCCAGCCTGACGCGGGAGCGCAGGCCGCTCGCGCAGAGCGTCTGATGCGCCTCGGCGAGACCGAGCTCCCACGGGAGCCCCGCGTTGTAGATGGAGTTCTGCGGCGCCGCGCCGGTGCCGCCGTCGTAGCCGGAGATGAGC
>CAYNMN010000081.1:0-8249 GCA_964398305.1 uncultured Oscillospiraceae bacterium | reverse complement strand
ACTCAAAGGTTTCTGGCATTATCAAGGCAACTGACCGAGTGGATTTCGAGTCAGGGCCGTTATGACCACTTCGATACCTGTCCACAGCAAATTGGATTATACCTAATGGACGCGGAAAAATCAAGTGGCAATATCAAAGCCCTATCTCTCCGCGAGCGGGACGCCCTTATAGAACAGCTCCTCGGTGGCGAGAGCCATCTTCGTGACGGAAAAATCGGCGCCCTCCGGGTAGATATAGTATGTATCGTCAAGCGTATTGAGATCCACGCAGTCGCCGAATTTGCCGAGATATTCATACTCTATGTGGCAGGAGTACATACTCTTCACCGGGCGCTCCATCGTGAAATTGCCGTCCTCGGCGGTGAGATGGAAGCCGTCCATATCGTGCCGAAGCATGCCGTAGCCAAGCTCCCGGAACCTCTCGGCATTAGGCAGCGAGCG
Organism: uncultured Oscillospiraceae bacterium; assembly: GCA_964398305.1. Lineage (GTDB taxonomy): Bacteria > Bacillota > Clostridia > Oscillospirales > Oscillospiraceae > Scatomorpha. The sequence goes on along the minus strand of CAYNMN010000081.1, from coordinate 7,808 downwards.
CACGAGCACGCGCCCCTCCCAGCCGTAGGTTCCGGCCTCAACCTCTTTTTTTACATTCCCGCGCTCCCACTCATACCAGTCGGGGATGTGGGCAAACTCGGTCTCTCCGCTGTCGGCGCTGAGCTCCGAGAGCTCGGACATGGTCCAGCTCTTGCCGCAGGCGGAGCAGCGGAGCTTTGCCCCCTCGCTCGTCATGCGGTACTCCACGCCGCAGCTCGGACACTGATAGAGCACCTTGTGCAGCCCCTCGGCGCGCCCGGAATAGGTCACCCTTATCCCCCGCTCCTTCTGCCAGGCGTAGTCGTCATATCGGAACTCGCGCCGGATCGCGGCGTTCACCTCGTCGGCGGACGCGGTCTTGAGCTCCTCGGCGCCATACAGCAGCTTGAAGGTGGCCTCTATGCCCTTCACGCCGCGATCGTGCAGATTCCAGAACGGCGAATTGACATGGTCGCCGTGGATGATGAGCGTGCACAGCGGCACCTTGAGCAGCTTCGCGAGCTGACCGAGCGAATCGGGCAGCACGGCCTCCGTGCCGCAGAGGGAGTAGCGCGCCTCGGGATAGATGACCGCGACGTCGCCGTTCCTCACCACGCGCATGAGCTGGCGCACGAGCGTGACGTCGTTTGTGAACTTGCGCTTGCACACGCAGCCCACCGCGCGCAGCAGCCCCTCCCTGCCTATGAAGCCGTCGATCGCGACGACGTAGTTGGCGCGGCGCGGGAACACGGCGGCGGTGGTTATCTTGAAGTCGTTGAAGGCGTTGTGGTTGCAGAGCAGCAGATAGGGCCCCCTTAGCTCCTCCGTGCCTATGCGCTCGATCTTCACCTGATGCTTCCATACGGCCGGGAACGAGAGCGCCCAGGTCACCGGGCGCAGTATGCCGAGCTGACGGCGCGGCGGGGCGGTCATATCGAAGCGCGGGACATCGGGCTCGTTGGTATAGGCTTTCTGCTGCGTCATAATCAGCGTCCTCCTAAATTATGCTTTGGCGTATATTTCTACTATTCCCTTCAGTATCTCAACGCATTTGTCCATGCCCTCGGCGGTGATGTGCTCATAGGGGCCGTGGTAGGCGTAGCCGCCTGTGCCGAGATTCGGGCAGGGCAGCCCCTTCCAGGAGAGCATCGCTCCGTCCGTCCCGCCGCGTATGGGCGATTCATCCGGCTCAAGCCCAGCCGCGCGCGTGGCGGCCTTTGCGTTTTCTATGAGATCGGCGTGGGCGGGCAGGATCTTCTCGATCATGTTGCGGTACTGCTCGTCAATATAGAGCTTCACGGTGCCCTCGCCGTATTTGGCGTTGATGAGCTTTTCGATATGCCGCAGGGCGCTCTCACGCGCGGCAAAGGCGCCGGCGTCGTGGTCGCGGACGATGTAGCGGCTGCGGGCGGACTCCACATTCCCCTGCATGTCCGTGAGATGGTAGAAGCCCTCGCGCCCCTCGGTATCGCGCGGGGTATCGCCGGCTGGCAGCATGGTGTTTATCTCCATCGCCACGAGCGCGGCGTTGACCATGATGTTCTTCGCATCGCCGGGGTGGACGTTCACGCCCTTCACATCGAACACGGCCTGACTCGCGTTGAAGTTTTCGCAGACGATCTCGCCCTCCGGCCCGCCGTCCACCGTATAGGCAAAGTCGGCGCCGAAGCGCGCAAGGTCGAAATGCTCCGTGCCGCAGCCTATCTCCTCGTCGGGCGTGAAGCAGACCGCGAGCGGCCCGTGGGGTGCGCCGCTCTCGCGCAGAGTCTCGAGGAGCGTCATGATCTCCGCTATGCCGGCCTTGTCGTCCGCGCCGAGGAGGGTGGCGCCGTCGGTGGTGATGAGCGTGCGCCCCCTGAGCTGCGGCAGATGCGGGAACATCGCCTGCGTGAGCTTCAGCCCGCTCCCGCCGAGCGCGACCTCGCCGCCGTCGTAGCTCTCTATCACCTGCGGGCGCACGTTTTCTCCCGCGAAATCTGGCGCGGTGTCGATATGCGCGATAAAGCCCAGACAGGGCAGACTCTCCCTCCCCGCCGTAGCGGGAACGGAGGCGTAGACATAGCAGGTATCGGACACCTCAACTCTCTCAGCGCCGAGCGCCTTGAGCTCGGCGCTGAGCATGCGCGCAAGATCGAACTGGCGCTGCGAGGACGGCGCCGTGCCGCTCTCCTCGTCGCTCGTGGTGTGTATCCTCACATATTCAAGCAGTCTTTCATAAGCTCTCACTTTGCTTTTCCCGTCCTTGTTATCAGATATAGATTGGAGCCGAAGTCGCCGGGCAGACGTATCTGCTCGTTATAGCCTGTGCCGTTGAAGAGATTTTTGAGCCTTATGCCGCTCATCACGGCCGAGCCCGAGGCCAGATAGCTCTCCGCGCAGTCATGCAGACCCATGAGCTTGTCCGCCGAGCGGATGATAAACCCGTCCGGCGCGACCTTCAGCGGCAGCGCGAAGGCGATGAGCCGGCCGAAGGCGCCGATGCGAATGGTCTGGCGCTTGGTCTCCACGCGGTAGCGCGCGGCGGAGTCCAGCCCCTCCGCCGGCAGGAAGTCGAAGGCCGGAGCGGAGTGGACAAGGCGGCGGAAATGCCCGCAGACGGCCTCGGAGCCGTCCTTCGCCGCGCAGGTGAAGCCCTCCTGATCGTCGGGCAGCGGGTCGGAGCGGTAGAAGTCGCCGTACTGGAAGGTGCGGCGATGCTTTTTGTAAAACTTTATCTGCTCCCTCACCTCGCTCGCCTCCACGGGCGTGAGCTTCGTGAGATCGAGCTCATAGCCCAGGCAGCCGAAGCAGGATACATTATAGCGCGTGGAGAGCGGCGGCGTGCGGAGGGTCTGCGCATGGGGCGCGGCGGTAACATGCGCGCCGGCGGCGGAGAGCGGGTAGAGATAAGACAGTCCGCGCTGGATGTCCAGCCGCTCGATGGGGTCGGTGTTGTCCGAGGCCCATATCTGCGGCGAATGGCAGAGCATGCCGAGATCAAAGCGGTTGCCGCCCGACGAGCAGCTCTCAAGCAGTATGTGGGGGAGGGGCGTGAATATCCGCTCCATCACCTCATACAGGCCGAGTATGTACTTATGCGCGAAGGCGCCGTCGCCGCCGGCGAGATGGCGGTTCATATCCCACTTGACATAGGAGATATCGGCGCTGTCGAGCACTCTGCCGACGTTCTCCACGATATAGTCGCGCACCTCGCTCCTCGTGAGATCGAGCAGCAGCTCGCTGCGGCCGTAGACGTCCTCGCGTCCCGCGTCCCTTATCGCCCAGTCGGGATGAGCGCCGTACAGCTCGGAGTCGACGTTCACGGCCTCCGGCTCAAACCAGAGCCCGAATCTGAGCCCCATGCCCGTGACCCGACGCACGAGGTCGGGTAGCCCCTTGGGCAGCTTTCGGGCGTTTATGCGATAATCACCGAGCCCCGCGCGGTCATGGTCGCGCTTGCCGAACCAGCCGTCGTCAAGGACAAAGAGCTCGACGCCGAGCCTCCTGGCCCTGTGCGCGACGGACAGCAGCCCGCCGAGCGTAAAGTCGAACATGAACGCCTCCCAGACGTTCACGAGCACCGGCCGCTCCCTGTTCGCCCATTCGCCGCGGACGATGTGCGCGTTCACAAAGTCGTGCATGTTGTGCGACAGGCCGTTGAAGCCCTCCCCCGAAAACGACAGCACGGCCTCCGGCGTCTCGAAGCTCTCTCCGCTCCCGAGCGTCCAGTCGAACCTGTCGGGGTTCACGCCGCTCATCACGCGCACGCAGCCGTGCTCGTCGGCGCTGACGCTCGAGTGGTGGTTACCGCTGTAAACAAGGTTGAAGCCCCAGACCATGCCCGCGCTCTCCGTCGCACCCCGCGCGCTCAGAAGAAAGCCGGGGTTCGCGCGGTTGGACGAGGCGCCCGTGCGGCTCTCGTTGACGAGCGTGCCGCAGATAACGGGCGCGTCCGTGCGGCGCATCTCGGATATCCAGCCGCCCGTGAAGGTGGTCATCGTGAGACCGCGCCGCTCAATATCCACGCTCATGCTCATGAGCTTATGCACCGTGAGCGCCGCCGCGCCGGTATTCCTGAGCGCGCAGCGGCGGGTAATGACGTTCTCCGCCGGGTAGACGGTGTAGTAAAGCGTCAGCTCCGCTTCCCCCGGCTCGTCCCGCAGGAGGACGGCGAGAGTCTGCTCCCCGCCGTACGCCGTCGGCAGGCCGCCGGACATGGGAACGGAGCCCTTGGTTATCGAGTGCGAAACGTAGCGGAAGTCCGTTGTGCACTGGCCGGGTGCAAGGCGCACGTCTATGGGCGCGCGGCGGTAGTCCCCCCTGCCCTCGCCCGACCATTCGAGCGGCACAACGTCAAGACAGTACTCTCTGTCGTTTTTGGAATACATCACCGACGAGCCGTACTGCGAGCTACGCTTCAGACTCAGCGCCTCGGCGTCTCCGCGCGAGACCCTCGCGCCCCAGTGGACGTGCTCAAGATGTCCGAAGGGCGTGACCCTGAATATGTAGGAGGTATTCTCCGTTTCGAGGAAAAAGCTCCCCTTATCGAACGTTATACTGCTCCGGCGCGACATATTTTTCATACATCTCCTCTGTTACTCCGCCGTTTTGTATCATCTCGGAGTAAAAATGTCCGCTGTTCTTCACCGTGCGCTCAAAGGTGCGGTAGTTCGTGTGGACAAGACCGAAGCGGGCGGAGAAGCCCTCCATCCACTCGAAATTGTCGCAGAAGCACCAGTGGTAATAGCGCGAGACCCTGACGCCGCACTGCGCGAGCGTTTTGACGTGCTCATAGATATAGCGGCAGCGGAAGGCGTCGTTATTGTCGCAGGTGCCGTTTTCAGTTATGTAAACCGGCGCCGGATGCTTTGCGTAGAGCTTCCTCACGACGCGCTCGATGCCCTCGGGATATATCTCCCAGCCGAGGTCGTTCTTCGCGCAGTCCGGTCTCACGCCGTCGGCAAGGCCGGAGACGGTAGAGCGGGAGTAGTAGTTCACGGCGATGAAGTCGTAATAATGTCCGGGCTTTCCGCAGCCCTTGAAGGGCTTGTGATCCCGCCCCGTGAGCATCGTCTCGGTCATGCCGGTCTGGAACATATACTCGCAGAGCTTCGCCGCCTCCCTGTGCCAGCGGTTTTTGGGGTCGAGCGGGTCGAACACGCGCGCGTGAAGCGCGAAGCTGACCATCGCCCCGGGATAATGCGCGTGAATGATCTCATACGCGCTGATGTGACAGGGTATGAGCGCGTTCATCACCTTGAGCACCTTGGGCAGGCTCTTGTCCCCCGGCGGCCAGCTCCCGCCGCCGTAGCCGCTCATGGCATAGACGTTCGGCTCGTTGGGCGTTATCCACGACTCCACGAGGTCGCCGAGCTCGGCGACGACATACTCGACAAATTCGAGGAACGCCGCCTTCCCCTCGCTCCAGAGGAACGCGCCGCGATCCTCGAACCAGATGGGGTTGGTGAAGTGCCAGAGCGTGACCATCGGCTTGATCCCCCGGTCGACAAGGAGCTGCAGCTCCTCGCGGTAGCGCGCCGTGGCCTTTTTATCAAATTTTCCGCGCTCGGGCTCTATGCGGCTCCATTCGATACCCATGCGGCTGCACTGCAGACCCATGGAGGCCATAAGCTCCGTATCCTCCCGCCACTTCTTCCAGTGTCTGGTGGCGACGTTGGGGTCGTCCTTAACCCAGCCGAGCTTGTGCCACTCATACCAGCTGTTGTTTTTATCATAGCCCTCGATCTGCGTGGCGGCTGTCGCCGCGCCGAGGAGCATCCCGTTTAGGGAAAACGCGTTTTCTGTCATAAATGATCACCCAGACAAATATACCACAGCCCACTTATAAATAAAAGCACTTTTAAACCCCCGGCGCGCCTGACGGCGCGCCGGGGGTGTGTGTGGTTCGACGGCTCAGTGGCCGAGCATAATGTTCAGTATCTCCGTATCGGTGGCTCTCATGCCGGCTCTTGCCATGCGGCCGACTCTGTTCACGGTCTGCTCGGCGTCGGCTCCCACAAGGCCCTCGCCGGGTCTGTATGCGCGATCCGCCGCCGCCATGTCATAGCCGAGCAGCGCCGCCTCGAGCGCGAGCGCTATCTTGCCCGCGCAGCTCGATTTCGCCCCGTCGCAGACCATACCGCCGACGGCGCATACGGTGTTGCTCACAAGCGCGCCTATGCGGTCCGCCCGGCAGCCGTCCAGATACGCGATCCCCGCCGCGGCACCCGCCGCCGCGCACACCGCGCCGCAGTATGCGGACAGGCGGCCTATGCAGGCCTTCTGGCGCATGGCGATAAGGTTGGAGCAGCAGAGCGCGCGGAGCAGCCGATCCCTGTCAAAGCCCTTAGCCTCGGCATAGACGGCCACCGGCACGGAGGCGGTGATGCCCTGGTTGCCGCTGCCGCAGTTGATGACCACCGGGAGCGGGCAGCCGTTCATTCTCGCGTCGCTGCCGGCGGCGGCAAGGGCGCGCATCCTCGTGCGCAGATCGTCCCTTCCGGCGAGCAGCGTTTTGCCGACGCTCTCGCCCCAGTCGCCTCTGAGCCCCTCGGCCGCTATGAGCATATTGCGCTCGATCTGGCGCTCAAGCGTGGCGCGCACGTCGTCGAGCGCGACCGCATCGGCATATTCGACGATATCGGCAAGGTTCAGCAGCTCAAAGTCCCGGCTCTCCTCCTGAGATTGCGCCTCCGCAGTCTCATGCAGCACCTCGCCGTTCTTCACAACGCGGCCTATCCCCGTGTGCTGGTCGATTATTTCCACGGAAACGCTGCCGTGCTCCCCATAGAGCTCGGTGATGATGTGCAGCGCGTGGCGGCTCTCAAGCAGCTCCACGGAAATGATGGGGCGCATGGCGTCTATCTCCCCGCGCCCGCGCTCGGCGGACTCGGTGTTGAGCACCTCGAGCTTTTTGTCCGGGTCGCCGAAGATGATGCCGGCGAGCGCGGCGGTCTCGATACCGCGCCTGCCGCCCGTCTGCGGGACGACGACGGCCATGGCGTTTTTGATCATATTGCCCGAGCAGCGGACGACGCAGCGCCCGACGCTCTCGCCGAGCAGCTTTTTGGCGTATGCGGCGCAGTAGGCAATGGCTATCGGCTCCGTGCAGCCGCTTGCGAGCTGCAGCTCGGAATTGAGAAGCGCGGTATAAGCTCTGTACTTTTCCTCCGTCAGCATAAAGTTCTCCCCCGTCTCTTCTTTTGTTCACTTACTTTCTTATTTCGGGTATTGATACATCTAATATAACTGCCCGTCTGGGGTATTGCAACAAAAAATAATCTTTCGCGCGCTCCGGGGGTAGTGACAATCGCCGCGCAATTTGGTACAATGTGGTTAAAAGCTGCGCCGGCCGAGGTCGGCGCATGAGAACTAAGGAGGACACCGGAAATGAGCGAACCCACGCTTATGGTACTGGCCGCCGGAATGGGCAGCCGCTACGGAGGACTTAAACAGATAGACCCCATGGGCCCCAACGGAGAGCTTATCATCGACTATTCGGTCTATGACGCCGTAAGAGCCGGCTTCAAGAAGGTCGTGTTCCTCATCGCCCCGAAGATGAGGGAGGAGTTCGAGGAGGTCATCCTCAAGCGTATGCGCGGCAGCGTAGAGGTCGTGCTGGCCTATCAGGAGCCGAGCCGCTTCCTGCCCGAGGGCTTCATTATACCGGAGGAGCGCAAAAAGCCGTGGGGCACGGCGCATGCGGTGCTCTGCTGCAAGGATGTGGTGGACGGCCCCTTCGCCATGATAAACAGCGACGACTACTACGGGCCGAGCGCCTTTGAACAGATATACTCGGCGCTGAAAGGCTCCGATGAGAACGCCGAAAAGCTCGACTTCTCGATGGTCGG
>CAYNMN010000080.1:0-8674 GCA_964398305.1 uncultured Oscillospiraceae bacterium | reverse complement strand
GCGCATCAGCCGAGAGCCTCGCGCAGATTGGCGGTTATCGCGCCCTCAAACACCTCAACGGCGTGGACATGCAGATTTTCGAGCGTGCCGGTCACCTGAGCGGCCTTGAGCTTCTTGTCCTCGCCCGTGGACATATCGATATCGAGGACGAACTTGACCTCCGGGTCCTGCGGGGCGTTGGGCTGCTGGTTCTTGATGAGCCCGGGGCCGGCGTGGATCTTCGCCGCGCACTCGGGATCGACGCGCAGGAGCATATCGGCCGCGCAGTTGAGAAAATCCTCCTCGCGCACGTCCTGCTCACAGAGCGGGGCGGCATAGGCCGGCGCTATCAGCTCCGACCACGGCGTGCCGACAAGATCGAGCGCCTGACGCGAAACGATGTTCACATATCTCAGCCCCACGCGCTCGAAATACGCGGGCTTATAGATGCTGATAAACTCGGCCAGCGGCCTGTCGAGCTCGCGGGCGAATTCCTCCCACCCGGAGTAGCGCACGGTGGACAGAGCTATGAACTTTTCCGTCAGGTTGAGCTTCCACAGCCCGTCCTCCGAGAGAAAGTTATAATTCGTCACCGGCGGCTGTGTCCGGAGCTGGGGATTGGGCCCGCCGAGCCCCGTTATCTGCGGGGCTATATTCTCCTGACGCCGGATATACTGCGGGAAATCGGCGCGGACGGCCTCCTGAAAATCGGCGGGCTCCTTGTTGTTGATGGAGAGTATCGGCGGAAAGCGGAGCTGACATATCACCTCGTGCACCGGGGGTCTTGAATATGTGTTCCGCGAGTTTCTGGAAAGCAGCATGGCGAGCGCTCCTTTATGTATATCGTCTTGCAACAATCATAGCGCCGCCGGGTGCAAATGTCAAACCTTGAAGTTGACGCTGGTGTCGCCCTGCTGATCGACGCCGAACTCATAGTCCTTGCCGGGCAGGAAGGCGTTGAGCAGGATGCCGACGAGCGCGGCCACGGCGAGGCCGGAGAGGCTGACGGCGCCGATGGTGATGGAGCCGGGGCCGTAGTTGATGCCGATGGCGAGCACCAGGATGAGCGCGGCGATGATGACGTTGCGGCTCTTGGTGAAGTCGACCTGATTCTCGACCACGTTGCGCACGCCCACGGCGGAGATCATACCGTAGAGCACCAGCGAAACGCCGCCGATGGTGGCTGTGGGCATGCAGGTGATGAGCGCCGCGAACTTGGGGCAGAAGGAGAAGAGTATTGCGAGGCAGGCGGCGATACGCACTACGCGGGGGTCATAGACCTTGGAGAGCGCGAGGACGCCGGTGTTCTCGCCGTAGGTGGTGTTGGCGGGGCCGCCGAACATTGCGGCGATGCTGGTGGCCAGACCGTCGCCGAGCAGCGTGCGGTGCAGACCGGGATCCTCAATGAAGTTGCGCTCGCAGGTGGAGGAGATGGCGCCTATATGCTCCACGATGGTGGCCAGGGAGATTGGCACGATGGTGATGACGCTGGTTATCAGAAGGCTGGTGTCCACGTTGCCGGCACCGAAGAGACCGAACACCGTGTTGCCCCAGAGGAAGGGCAGGCCGAACCAGGCGGCGTCCTTCACGGGGGCGAAGTCCACCTGCCCGGAGACGGCGGCCACCAGATAGGAGACCAGCACGCCCAGCAGGATGGGGATGATCTTGATCATGCCCTTGCCCCAGATGTTGCATACCACGACGACCACTATGGCGATTACCGCGATCCACCAGCAGGCGGAGATGTTTGTGATGGCGGAGGAGGAGAGCGTCAGGCCGATGGCGATGATGATGGGGCCGGTGACGATGGGCGGGAAGTAGCGCATGACCTTCTGCGGGCCGAAGGCCTTGAACAGGGCGGACAGCACCACATACACCAGACCGGCGCAGGCCACGCCGAAGCAGGCGTATGGCAGCAGCGGGTTGGCGCTGCCGTCGGCCAGACGCGGGGCTATGGCCGCATAGCCGCCGAGGAAGGCGAAGGACGAGCCGAGGAACGCCGGGACCTTGCCCTTGGCCAGCAGGTGGAACAGCAGCGTGCCGAGTCCGGCGAACAGGAGCGTCGCGCTGACGGACAGGCCCGTGATCGCGGGGACGAGCACCGTGGCTCCGAACATCGCGAACATGTGCTGGAAGCCGAGGACGAACATCTTGCCGCCGCCCAACGACCTCGCGTCGTAGATGGGTTCGTTTCCAATGGTCTTTTTGTTCATTAAAATTCCCTCTCTCTGTAGTTTTTTATTTTATCTGAGAAAAGACCTTACATATTTAATCCGCCGTGTCCATGAGGAACACGCCGGTCTCGTCGTCAAAGTCCGGCAGTCTGACCTCGATGAGCTCCGCGCGGGAGGTCGGCACGTTCTTGCCCACAAAATCCGCCCTGATCGGCAGCTCGCGGTGTCCCCTGTCCACAAGGGCTGCGAGCTGTATCGCGCGCGGTCTGCCGCAGGAGAACACGGCCTCGATCGCCGCCCGCGCCGTCCGCCCGGTATAGAGCACGTCGTCCACGAGGACCACGGTCTTGTCCGTCACGTCGAAGGGCAGCTCCGCTCGGCGCAGCACCGGCATTTCGGCGGCCCGGGTGAGATCGTCCCTGTAAAAGTTGATGTCTATGCTGCCGCAGGGGACGCACGCGCCCTCGATCACCTGAATGTTGCCGCGAATAGCCTCCGCCAGCGGCACGCCGCGCCGGAGTATGCCGGCAAGACACAGGTTTTCCACGCCGCTGTTCTTTTCGACTATCTCGTGCGCTATGCGCATCAGCGCCCGGCGCATCGCCTGCTCATCCATGAGCTGAGCCTTGAGCTTCAATACCCGCACCCCCATAAAAAAAGCGCCCTGCCGCCGGCAAGACACACACAACGCTCCGCGCCTGGGCGCAGGGGCACATTATGAGCGATTTTGCCGGCATCTCTGTACCGAACTTAAAAATCTTTCTTTGCTGATTATAAGACAAGCCGCCCCAAATTACAAGCAAAATCGGCCTTTTTGATTGCTTTGTATAAAACTGCCTGTCTATGGCCGCAAGATTTATACACTCTGACAGGCCAAAGAAACAAATTATTCTTTTTTCTTTAATGATGCTTTAATCTTTGTATCTTATTATGTAGCCATACCGAACAAGGAGGCCACGAAAAATGAAGATAACCGATATATCTGAAATGCGCCGGCCGCCGGTCGGCAGAGAAAGCGCCGGGAGCGGCAGCCGGGTATACAGGATCGATTACATCCTTCAAGGCAGAGTCCTCACCTGTTACTCCTGCGGCAACAAGCCCACCGACGCGGAAACAGAAAAACAAACGCCGCAGGGCGCGTGATGTGACATAAGAAAGGAAGAACCGTTATGATACGACCGAGCTTCCTCCCTGAAGGCGTAAACATTACCCCGCCGAGAGCCCGCGAGCTGGTGCTCGAAACTCTCAGAGCGGAGACGGCAAAGATCCTCAGCCACAAGCTGCACAACGACAGCTCCGAGCCCCCCACCTATGAGATAACGCTCATAGCCGACGGGAAGAATTACCACTGTCTTATAAGCGCCGAGAGCGGAAAAATAATCGACATCTCCCGGCACGCCGCATAATCGAAAGGAGTTTTCAAAATGTACAAAGCAATATATAACGAGTCCAACATCGAGGTCAGCCCCATGAACGCCCGTCAGATAGTGATGGAAAGCACCAACGCCGACGGAAAGGTGACCTTCACCTACCAGAAGCTGCACACCGGCGAGCATCCGATGTATGAGATGGAATACAACGCAGACGACATGGAGTACTTCTGCTACGTCAGCGCCGAGACCGGCGAGATCCTCGGACTCATGAGCCAGCCCAAGGTCGCCTGAAGCAGGCCGGCATAAAAAAAGCCCCCAAAAATTTTTTAAAATTAAAGGAGATCATTATTATGTATAAAAGCATTCACAACGTCATGGAGGTCAGCCCCACCAACGCCCGCAACATCGTCCTCGAGCACATCGGCGCAAGGGACGTCACCTTCATCTTCCAGAAGCTCCTCGCCGGCGACCGCCCCATGTATGAGATGGAATTCATGGCCGACGAAATGAGATATTCCTGCTACGTCAGCGCCGAAAACGGCGAGATCCTCGGACTCATGAGCCAGCCCAAGGCTGCGTGAGCACTTAAATTAACTCCTCTCTCTTCCCCCCGCTCCCTCCGCACGCGACGGCAAAACGCCGGAATGTGCGGGGGGAGCACCTTTTTATGCCCGCTAAAGTATTCCGAGCCGGGCAAAGGCCGGGGCGTATGGGGCGCGGACTATGCCGCGCTCGGTTATGATGCCTGTGATGAGATCGCAGGGAGTCACGTCGAAGGCGGGGTTAAAAACCTTCACGCCCTCCGGCGCCATGCGCTTTTCATACCACAGCTCCGTGACCTCCTCCGGCGCGCGCTCCTCTATGGGTATATGCGCCCCGTCCGGCGTCTCGGGGTCTATGGTGGAGACGGGCGCGCAGACATAGAACGGAATCCCGAAGCGCCGCGCCGCGATCGCCGCAGAGAGCGTGCCGATCTTGTTGGCGGCGTCGCCGTTGCGCGCCACCCTGTCCGCGCCGACAAGGACGACGTCTATCTTCCCCGACGCCATCACCGAGGCCGCCATGCCGTCGCAGATCAGCGTGGTGTCCACCCCCGCGGCGACAAGCTCCCTCGCCGTGAGTCTCGCGCCCTGAAGCAGCGGGCGGGTCTCGTCGCAATACACGCGCAGGTCGTCCCGTCCGCTCTCGAGCGCAACGTATATCGGCGCGAGCGCCGTGCCGTATCTCACGGTGGCAAGAGCTCCGGCGTTGCAGTGGGTGAGTATGCCGCAGCCGGGCTTTTTGAGCAGCTCGCAGCCGTGCTCCCCGATCGCCCGACAGACGGCGATATCCTCGCTTCTGATACGCTGCGCCTCGTCCGTCAGCGCGAGCTTGAGCGCGCCGACGTCGCCGTTGATGCGCGCGGCCTTCTCCATTCTCGCGAGCGCCCACGACAGATTGACCGCCGTGGGTCTGGCCGAGGCGAGATAACCGCACAGCGAGCGCAGCGAGCGCCGCAGCTCCTCGGGGTCGGAGGTCTCAAAGCGCTGCGCGCAGACTGCCGCGCCTATCGCGGCGGCCACGCCGATGGCCGGAGCTCCGCGCACGCGCAGGGAGCGTATCGCCTCGTATATTTCCTCCGCGCTCTCAAGGCGCAGGTACTTCACCTCGCCGGGCAGGAGCGTCTGGTCGAGTATTATAAGAGCGCGCCCGTCCTCCGACAGGCGCGCCGACTCGAGGCTCGGCGCGCTCACGCCTTACGCCTCACATATCTGATCTGGCAGGTCTCGTCGCCCCGCGCGATGGTCGCCGGAAGCTCAAGCTCCACGCCGTAGCTCTTGCCGATGCCGCGGTCGCCGCACATCGCCCAGTCGCACAGGCAGCTTATCTCCTCGTCGGAGCAGCCCTGCTTCTGCCACGCCTTCACGAGCGGGCAGTAGTGGAAGTCGATGTCGAGATGATCGTCGTCACAGCGCTGTATCTGCATTTCGAACACCCACTGCGCGAACTTGGAGAACAGCGTCTTTTTCAGCCCCGTCAGACTCGTTGTGCCGCCCTTTTCCACAAGTCCCTTACCCTGATACATTCCGCAGCGCTGCACGGCCCCGGGGGCAAAGGCTGCTGGGTCCGCGCCGGTCTTTTTTGCCTCGTCGCACAGGAAATAGAGCCAGAGCGCACGGTGCTCAAGCAGCTCGCGAATTGCGACTATGAGCGGGTTGCGGATCCCGGGCTCGTTTTTTATGCTCATTTCGGCAGCCTCACTTTCTCCATGGTTATCTCGGAAAGGCGCGACGCTCCGCACATCAGCATGGCGTTTTGAAGCTCCGCGCCGAGCTTGTCGGCATAGAGCTCTACGCCCTCGGCTCCGCCGCCGTACGCGGCTATGGTGAAGGTGCGGCCTATCATCGCAGCGTCCGCGCCGAGCGCGAGCGCCTTGAAGATGTCCGAGCCGGTGCGTATGCCGCCGTCCACGATTATCTTCAGACTGTTCCCCACCGCCGCGCGTATTTCCGGCAGCACCTCGCAGGTGCCCGGTGCGGAGTCTATGACCCTGCCGCCGTGGGTGGAGACGACTATCGCCGCGCAGCCGGCCTCCGCGGCCTTAAGCGCGCCCTTCGGCGTCATGACGCCCTTGAGTATGAACGGAATGCCGAGCTTTTCCGTGAGCTCGCGCAGCTCATCCACGCCCTTGGGCGATATGCGGTCCCTCGAGCCGGACATATTGACGAAGCCGGCGGCGTCAATGTCGCAGGCGACGGCGATGCAGCCGCACTCGCGCAGCGTGTCGACGCGCGAGAGCAGCTTTTCGTTTGAAAAGGGCTTCATGGTGGGAACGTTCAGACCCCCCACGGCTTTGGCCGCCGCGACGCCGGCAAGAAACTGCCTGTCGCCTATGCCGTCGCCGGTGAAGGAGAGTATGCCGGCGCGCTTCGCACCCTCGGCCACGCGCATGGAGTATTCCTCGAGCGTGAGATACTCATTGTAGTTATACCCGCCCATGCCGCCTATCGGCGCGATGAAGATGGGGTATTTGAACTCCCGCCCGAACATACGCAGGGTGCTGTCCGTGCCGGTGTAGTCATACACGGTGTCGATATTGAGCTTTACGGCGCGGAGATATTCGGTGCAGGCCGTCCATGCCGCGGCGTCGCGAGCGCCGCCGGTGCCGGGTATCTCGCCCTTGCAGGCGCGCCCGTCGCAAACGGGGCAGACATGGCAGTTCGGCGCCATGACCGCCCTGGCGTTATCCCAGACTTCCTTTATTGTCATGCGGCTCTGCGCCTTTTCAGAAATACCACCAGCAGGCGGAACATCAGGAACGCATAGGTTGCCGCCGCGATCGGCGCGGTGACGAGGCGCACGTTGATCTTGTGCTTATCGGCCACCGCGGTGCCGGCTATGAGCCCGAGCGAGAACAGGCAGACCTTGACGAACGCGAAATCAACCCAGTAGGACTGCGCGGCGTAGTCGTTGCCGAGAGCAAAGAGCTCCTTCACGGCGCGGTTGTGGTCAACGGCCTCAGAGATCTTGGAAACAAGACACTTTTTCATGATATGACCTCCAAAATTATTTTAGTCGGTTATCTGTGCGAACTGCGCTCCGATATAGTCCGCGAGCGCCTGCGGCGCGAGAACGAGCTGCTCGCCACGCATTCCGGCGCTAACGCAGATCTCGTCGAAAAGCACGGCGGTCTCGTCGATATAGGTGGGAAAGCTCTTCTTCATGCCGATGGGCGAGCAGCCGCCGCGCATATAGCCCGTGAGCGCGGTGAGCTCGCGCAGATGTATCAGCTCCACCTTCTTGTTCCCGGAAACTGCGGCGGCGCGGCGCAGCTCCACCTCCTCGGCAACGGGGACACACAGCACGAGCGGGCCCGTTTTGTCACCGCGTGCGACGAGAGTCTTGAAAACCTGCTCGGCGGGAATGTCGAGCTGCTCGGCCGCGTGGACGCCGGAGAGGTCGCTCTCGTCCCACTCATATTCGCGGGTGGAATAGCTTATTCCGGCGGCGTCGAGCAGCCGCATCGCGTTAGTTTTGGTCATTGGTCTGCGTCACCTCCTCCGGCGCGTCGTCGGAGAAGTCGGCGGGCGCGTCGTCGGAGAAGTCGGCGGGCCCGCCGCCGGCGGCAGCGGTGCTTTTGGCGGCTTTTTTCGCCTTGCGCGCGTCGCGGCGGGAGATGTGGT
Organism: uncultured Oscillospiraceae bacterium; assembly: GCA_964398305.1. Classification (GTDB taxonomy): domain Bacteria; phylum Bacillota; class Clostridia; order Oscillospirales; family Oscillospiraceae; genus Scatomorpha. The sequence goes on along the minus strand of CAYNMN010000080.1, from coordinate 985 downwards.
GAACACCCGCCCCCGCTGCGGAGGCGCCGGCCCTTGCGGCGTTCTTTTTCTTTCTGTGAGAGCGCAGCACGAGCAGCACCACTATGAGCGCCAGCAGCGCCGCGCCGAGCGCCATGATTATATACGGCAGCGAGCCGATGTCGCGCTTGGCGACGCAGAGGGTGAATTCGTCGCCGTTGGCGGGGAAGATAAGGTAGCTGCCCTCGGTGGTGTATTTCGCCTCGCGCCAGGCGTCGCCGTCCTTGACATACAGGAACAGCTTTTCTCCCGTGGAAACCTCGGGGGCAAGATAGTGTATGGTATGCGTCTGGGCGGGCAGGCCCTCGGGGTCGGTTATGGTCACGGCGAGGTACTCCACAACGACCTGGCCCTCGGCCACCTCGGGCGCTTCGCCGGCGGTCTCCACGCTCACGGAGGAGCCGGGGTGGAACTCGCCCTCGGCGAGTATCACCGGCAGAGTGCCGTCCGTGCGGGTCTGCGGCGAGGCAAGGCTGGTGTTGAGCGAGATATACTCGGCCTCCACGGTCTGGCTGAAGGTCATATTTTCAAAGCTCACATCCGGCCACGCGCCGTAGTAGCCGTCCTTGGCGGGCACCGACGGGATCTCGCTCTTGTCAAGGCTGTCCCCATAGGAGAAGGTGACGGTCTTGAGAATCTGCCCGTCGGCCACGAAGGTGACGGTCAGCGCGCTGAATTCCTCCGGCACGTTGGAGTTGCCGGCCATAGCCTCATAGGTCATGGGCTCGGCGAGACCGACATAGCTTATGCCGTCGATACCGGCGAGCTCGTCGGAGACGAAGAAGTTTCCGCTGGCCGTGCCGCCGGTCTCTATACATCCGGCGACCGCGCCGACGAACTCAACGCCCTCGGTTATCTCTACATAGGTCAGGCAGTTGGTCAAATACACGCCGTAGCCCACGCCGCCGCCGACATAGTCGCCGCCGGAGAGGGTGCACATGGCGTAGCTGTCGCGCACATAGGACAG
>CAYNMN010000079.1:0-8773 GCA_964398305.1 uncultured Oscillospiraceae bacterium | reverse complement strand
CAGCATGGAGGCTCAGTGTCCGTTTTTTCTCCCACATGAGGTGATAGCATGGTGACATGGAACGGGACTTGTTGAAAACAGAAATAAAAGGAGGGCAAAAATGGAAGCAGTGGCAATGCTGATAGCAATATTTATAGTAATGGCTTGTAATGGGGTCAAGACCAACTCACAAAAGAAAAATACGTGGGAAACGATGGTGAAAAACGGCGTAACGCGCCCCGACGCACCAGAAGTTTTGATTGACGAATTGTATTTTGCAGCCAGACGTGACTGGCGCGAAGAACGCAAGCTCTATCCGCCGGAATACATCGCATATATGGTTGCAAAAGACGGGCGAATGCTTATAATCGACGGGCCGGTTGACCTATGGGCAAAAGCTTGGGTCAATACCGAGCTTGTTAAGAGAGGGTATAGGCCGTGGGGGGCTTACTGCTATGACGTATGCGACATGACAACGTATGACTTCTACGAAGAATGGTATTCGCGATACGGCGAAAGGGCCGACCTCTACAACCGCACCGGCAAGCCTGTTTGATCACATAGAGAGGAAGGTAAAATAGATGGCCTATACGCATGAGATAGCTACGATAATTCTCAGAGGGATAAAACCGCTCCGAGCAGATACCGGCGAACACGGCGACGTCAATATATTCGGCGCCGAGGACGACTCGTTCCGCGTTGAGTTATGGAACGACACCGCGGGAGACAGGCCGTTCGACGTTCAGGCGTCGGCCAGGGTGGCGGTGAAGGGCCTTTCGGACGGGGAGACCTGCGGCAGCTTCTCCGACTACTATTCCGGCGATCGGATCTCGTGGAAAACCGTCTGGAAGTGAACGCCGCTTTTGCGCTCTGTGCTTTTCCGGGGTTCCGTGGCAAGAGCCGGTCGGCCGCTTCCCGCGCATAAAACGACGCCGCTCAGAAATGAGCGGCGTCGAGTGCTTGATATATTGTGTGTTATCTGTAACGAGAAGCTCCAGAGAGTATAATATCGGTACGGCCCTCCCACGATACGGGACGGGGTCGTAATGGGGTGCTCCAATCGAGGGAGAGCGAACCTCCCGAATTATCCGCGCACGGTTCTTGCGCGTGTTCGCGCCCGTCCGACCAGCGGGTGAACTAAAATGTGGCTTTACAGTTGTTGCAAATGTATGACTTGTTTATCTTCTTGCTGAATATCCCGACGGCGACGACGGAAACCGCCCTGCTCCCGAACGTTATTTTCTTAATGTCGGGAGAGCCGCAGATGGGGCAATGGGGAGTATAGACTTTAGTAGGTTTGGGTTTATAGTTTTCGTTGGTTGCAAAACAGTGTGGACAATTTTTCCAACTATCGTCATACAGCTTTCCGCATTTTTCGCAAATAATCATCGTTTCTCCTATCACAAGTTGGTCTACTGATTGATATTATATAAGTTTTCCTACGGTTTAGATAAGGCGGGCTGGGCTGCATATAAGACATTGGTTGCAGAAAACGGCTTGCTTGCGACAAACGCCGGACTCGGGGTTAGTTTTGACGCGTTAACAAAAAAAGTCAGGGATAATACTCTTGCGCTGTTGAAAAATGCAGTCGCTTTGCTTTCAACTCCCGCAGGGATAGTCGTCGCGCTCGCCGCGATAACGATTGGGGCGGTGGCGCTTTTCAAGGCGGTGGACGCCGCCACGAAGTCCCTTGAGGATTACGCCGACGCAAAGAATGCGGCGTTCTCCTCGGTCTCTGACGCGGAGAGCGACCTTGCCGACGTACAGACGCGGCTGGCTGAAATCCGTGACAGAATTATGGACATAGAAGGCGGAGACGTTTCCGACCTGACTACTCGCGGAGGGCTCGCCGCGCTGGAGCGTTATTTGATCTCCATGCAGGCGGTATAGGCGCTCTTCACGGCGTTGGCTATGGTGCCGCTCGCGCAGGCGTCGCCGACGCATACGACCCTCGGCAGTCTGCCCCTGAGCTCATTATAGAGCGCGTTGACCGGTCTCACGCCCATGGACAGCACGACGCTGTCCGCGGGAATATGCTCTATCCGGCCCTCGCCGAGGTTTATGACGATGGCCTCGCCGTCGCGGATCCCCGCGAGCTGGCGCTTCGTGAGGAAGCGGGTGCCATACGGCCTGATGCGCTCCATCTCGTCGTCCGCGAGCTGGAACCATGTGCCGGGCGCGATCTCCGGCGCCATCTCGATCACCGTCACGCGGTTGCCGGTCTCGTTCAGTGTTTCGGTCGTCTCAAGCCCGGTCATGCCGCTGCCGACGACGACAACGTTCTGATCCCTGAGCACCACGCTGCGATGGATTATCTCCGGCGGGGTATAGACGTTTTCCCTGTCCGTGCCGCGAATCGAGCGCGGGCGCACCGGCTCGCCTCCCGTGGCGACTATGACGACGTAGGGAGAGAGCTTTTCAATATCCGCGGCTGACGGCGCGCTGCCGCGCTTTATTTTCACGCCCAGCACCTCGCAGGAGGTCGTCAGATCCTCGATGCACCAGCCCAGCTTATCCTTGAGATTGCACGCCGCCGCCGTCTTCACCTGCCCGCCGAGGGTCGCTTCCTTCTCAAGGAGCGTCACGGAAAAGCCGCGGCGCGCCATCGTCTCGGCCGCCGTGAGCCCCGCCGGGCCGCCGCCGAATACCACGACCGCGCGTCCCTGACCGTCCTGCTGCGGGAAAGCATACTCCTTCTCCCGGCCTACGCCCATATTCAGCGCGCACTCGCCGTTCCCGCCGACCGTGGCGTTCTGCATGAAGGAGGAGATGCAGTTCAAACAGCCGATGCAGCGCCTTATCCGCTCCGGGTGGCCGGCTTCGAGCTTCGCGACCCAGTGCGGGTCGCAGATGAACGTGCGCGCGGAGCCGATGAAATCCTGATACCCCTCCTCAAGCTGTCGCTCCGCCTGCTCTGGCGAGCGCATGAAGTTCGCGGCGATGACCGGAACGCTCACGACGCTCTTGATCTCCCTGGCGAGATAGGCGCGCCAGCCGGGCTCGTAGGAGGTCGGCTCGAGCCAGCGGTTATACACGTCGTAGCAGGCGGAGGTGACGTTGATGGCGGCGACGCCCAGCTCCTCGAGACGCATGGCTATCCGCTTTCCCTCCTCGAGCCCGTAGCCCTTGCCGGGCTGACCGATTTTGTCGTACATCTCGTCCGCTGTGAGACGCACCGTGACAGGGTAATCGTCGCCGCAGCGCTCGTGTATGCCCTCGATGATCTCTCTGACGAAGCGCATTCGGTTATCGAAGCTGCCGCCGTATTCGTCCTGCCGCAGATTGGTGTTCGGGCTCAAAAACTGCTGAATAAGGTAGCCGTGGCCGCAGTGGAGCTCAACAAGATCTACGCCGGCCTTTTTGCACCGCTCCGCCGCGTCGATAAAGTCGCGGATGAGCCGCTTCACCTCGCGCCGGCTCATGGCGTGTATCCGCGTTGCGCCGTGGGCGCTCAGCTTGCATTTCGACGGCGCCTGAACGCTCTGGCAAATGCCCCTGGCCTCCAGAGCGAGGAGCGCGGGCGTGCACTTGAAGAGCCCGTCGAGCACGGCGGGGAAGCGCTTGACTATCGGGATAATCACCGGCAGCGTGTTGATGGAGCTCGCGTAGCCCTGCCGCCCCGGGTGATGGAGCTGTATGCCGAGCTTCGCGCCGTGCGCGTGGATGCGCCGCGCGAACTCCGCCATCGGGGCGATGTGGTAATCCCGGCTCATGGAGAGCTGCGTGAAGGTCGAGGCCGCGCCCATGTCGTTAACGCGGGTTATGCCGGGGATGATGAGTCCCACGCCGCCCTTGGCCCGCTCCTCGAAGTAGTCCATCATTTTTTCGGTGGGAGTGCCGTCCGTCTGCCCGAGACTCATCTCTGCCGCCGTCATTACCGTGCGGTTTTTGACGGTGACGTTCCCGATCTTCGCGGGGCTGAGCAGCACGTCATACGCCATGGAGCTTACCTCTTATATCGCTGCGGATGCCTTTCCCTGTCTCCACAGCCTGCTTCAAGCCTGCCTCCAGCTTTTCGTTCTGCTCCTTCACTCGCTTTTTGAAGCGATCGAGCTTGGCGGTCTCGAGATTCCAGTACACCGTCCTTACCGGCGGCACCACCGCCATGAGGAGCTTCGCCACGCCGAAGAGCGCGCAGGGCGAAACGAAGGGCTTGCCCTCCTCGATGCCCTTTACCATCTTTTTTGCCACGACCCTCGGCTGCTGCACGGGGAAGGGCTTTTCAAACTTGAGGGGGTTTGCGACCTTGAAGAAATTCGTGTTGGTCGCCACGGGGTAGAGGCAGGTGAGCTGCACGTTCTTGGGCATTTCGAGCCTTATCGCCTGCTGGAAGCCGTTGAGCGCGAATTTAGAGGAGGAGTATATGGCGTAGCCGGGCATGGCCATCTCGCCTATCGCGCTTACCGTATAGGCGAGGATGCCGTCGCGCCCGTCGAGATGCTTGATGTATTTGGCGTAGGTATATATGGGCGAGAGCGTGTTGGTGTTGAACATATCCCCGACTCTTTCCCAGTCGGTATAGTCAAACGCCTCGTAATAGGGAAAGCCGGCGTTGGCGTAGAACAGGTCGATCTTCCCGAAGAGCTCCTCCGCTCTGGCGAATATGGCGTCCACGCCCTCCTGAGAGCTGACGTCGCAGGCAAAGGGCGTGACGTTGGGCGCGAAGCCGCGCAGGTTATCGACATGCCGCGCCACGGCGAGGATGCGGTTGCCCCTGCCGGCGGCGAGGAGCTTGAGCACCTCGAAGCCGATGCCGGAGCTCGCGCCCGTGAGCACTATCGTCTTGTTTTCTATCATTTGCCCGCCCCCTGTTTATCATACTCGCCGAACTCGCAGCCGATGTTTTTGGCCTCGACCTCGTCAATGAGCTTTTCGAACGGCCCGAGCTTTTTGTAGAGCTTGAGCACGCCCGTTCCGGTGCCGCCGTTCCAAAGCCGGTTGTGGAGCTTGAGACCTGTGGGCGCCTCGTAGTTTATCAGGAGCATCTCCTTCTTCTTGCAGGAGATCTGCGTATCGAGCTTGGAGTTTACCGTGGTCTGCACGACATGCCAGTGTATCTCGTCGTCGGTCTCCTCGCAGTCGAATTTCGTGCCGGAGAGAGTCCAGAATTTCGAGAAATTGAACTCGTAGTCTTTGCCCTCATACCAGAATTCGCCGAGCAGCTTGCGGTCGAGCGCGAAGCCGAAGACCTTCGGTCTGCCGCCGCCGATGTTGAACACGCTGTCCTTGAGCTGCTGCCCCGTAACGCGGCTGACAAGGTTGTTGGACGAGAGCCAGACCCACGGGCTCGTGAAATCGCCGCCCCAGTTCTTGTCCGCGTAGCCGTAGCAGGAGTCCGGCTCTACATTATACTTGACGCCGTTTAGCGTGACCGTGCCCTCGTAGGCAGTCTTCATGCCCTCGGCGTGCCAGAACATCTCAAAGGCGTTGATGACGCGGAAGAATTTCGAGGCGCCGTAGCCCACGTGGAACGCAACCTTCTTGTCGATGCTGAGATTCCAGCTGAGCGTACCGGCGTCGCACATCCATTCGGGGTGCGCCGCGGCCTCCTCCTCGGACACGCTCACGCTGCCGCAGGTGTGGGTCTCCGAGCAGCTGCAGTCGCCGGCGCGGATGGTGTAGGGCGCGTCGCCCCTGACGCTCACGTCCTTCCACGGGAAAAAGCGGTGGAGCTGGCCGTGCTCCTCTCCCCAGAAGCCGACGTTCACCATCAGATACGAGGGGCGCTCGCCCTTGCTGAGCGCCCCGGGGTCGTTCCAGACGATCTTGGGCTGTGCCTATGCCAGAGCGGGATTGCAGGTAAAAAACTCTATGTAGAAGGGCTTTTGCTCGCCGGTCTCGGCGTTCCGAGCCGTGAACGAATGCCACCACCAGTCGTAGCCGCGCTTTGCCAGCGGCCCCTTCAGCATCCATTCGTCCCGGGTGATGTCGCTCCTGTTTGCCATGCTCTCGCCTCCGTATTAAATTGAAGATACACAATTATACCAATTGTGAGCGTGATTGTATACCATAATTAGGCAATTTTGCGAATAAATTAAGTATATTGTATAGGATAAAATGGAGCAGGATTCTCTCTTCGGCATGGAGGAGAGGAACTTTGAAAAAAATGCAACCAAACGGCGCTTTGCGTTGTTATTATAAGTGCAGCTGCAAACAAAGGCATAGAGGTGATCGAATGACAGAAATGCAGGAGGCGCGCCTGCTCAAGAGGCTCGCGGGAGGCAACGAAACGGCGCTTGGCGAGATAATAGATGCCTATGCGCCCTATGTTGCCGCCGTGGTCTGGTACATATCGAACGGCGCTCTGACGGCGCAGGACGCGGAGGAGGTCTCCTCGGACGTGTTCGTAACGCTCTGGCAGAACTCGGCAAAGGCGCGTCCGGGCAGGCTCAAGGGCTATCTCGGTGCGATTGCCCGCAGCAGGACGCTGAACGCTCTGCGAAAAAAGGGACGCGAGCCGGTATTCGAGGACGACGAGCTCGCCGTGAGCGAACAGACGCCGGAGAGGGAAGTGGAAAGGATGATGGAGGCCGACGCCGTGCGCGGAGCCGTGGAGGCTCTGCCGGAGGCGGACAGGGACATTTTTCTTCGCCACTACTTCCTCTGCCGCACGGTAGCGGAGGTGTCCGACGAGACGGGCGTGAACCCAAATACTGTCAAGTCCCGCCTGAAGCGCGGGCGGGAGACGCTCAAAGCCATTCTGATAAAGGGAGGGTATTCCTGTGAATAAAATAAGCGACGCCATGGACAGCTACGACGGGGCTCTGCCGGAGCTCCCGGCATCCGGGCTGTCCGAAAAGAGAATAAAGGAGCTGGCAATGCAGAAGATCAACGCCGGAAAGCGCCCCAAAATAAAGAAACTGCGCGTGCTGCTTGTTGCCGCCGCCGTAATCGCGGCGCTGAGTGCGACGGTGCTCGCCGTATCCTTGCCCATGAAGGTGAACGACAGGAACGTTGTAGCGGCGGTCAACGGCGAGCTCGAATACTTCCGTGATGCGGGCATACTCGCAAACCCGGTGGTAGTGTCGGACGACGCGGAAATAGCCTTCTACGGCGACGGAGCGGCGTCGGCGCTCTCGAGATGGTTCAGCTTCATTGGCGATGAGGACCCGGTTTACACGGTGTCGTCGGTGAGCGGTGAATACAGCTGCCTCGCCACGATAGACGCGGTGACCGGGAAGTTGATAAGCCTCTCTGTCTGCAACATGGATTGTCATGGCATGACGCCGTTGTCGCTGCTTGAGGGAAACGACCGGAATTATATCGACAAGCGCACGGGGGAGCCGCTGGCGTTCTACGACGACTATTACAAGGTGCTCGGCGCCGATATAACGATCGACGGAATGTTTGACGTCCTGTGTGATTACTGGGGCTTCAAGAGCTATGAGCTCGGCGGGGAATACGTCGGCGTAAACGCGCTCGCTTTCGCCTCCGATAACTACTTTGACAACCCGATAATCAGCGCGCGCTTCACCGATTCCGACGGGAACAGCGACGAACGCTATATCAACTTTTGCCCCACGGCCAGCGGCTCTTATGTTATCATAGGCGTGAATCACGCTCTCGGCTGACAGTAACAAAGTAATACACCTGCGCTATAAGCTGCGGCGCCGTATCTGCTGTCCCGAACGGGGAGAGGATACGGCGCCGTGAGCATATATCGGGATGAATAACGCCCCGCCGTTCTCGCGGCAAATGTCAATAGGTAAGTGCAAGATTTTTTGATTAAATTTTCAAGGGTGGGGTTTCACCCCATGAGGCCAGCCAGTGCGGCGTCAAAAAGCCTTTGGCTGTTGCCCCATCCAAACATTTTGCGCGGGTATCTGTTCAGCCAGTCGGCTACTTTCTGCAATGCCTCGTCTGTTACATCGTCAAAGTTTGTGCCTTTGGGGAAGTGGCGGCGGATCATCTGGTTTTGCTTTTCATTGCTGCCGCGCTCCTGTGGGTTGGAGGGGTGGCAATAATAGCACGTTGTCCGCTGCCCGCCGTCTATTGATCGCTCCATGCCCGCGCAGTCCGCAAACTCGCTGCCATTGTCGATGGTAATGGACTTGAACACCTGCGCAAACAGCTCTGCACCCAGCTTGCGCTCCAGCGTATCCAGTGCCGCAACAACGCTCTCATCGGTCTTGTCCGGCACCCTAATTATAATTTCCTGCCGGGTCTGCCGTTCGGTCAGCACCAGCGCATTGCTTTTGCTGCCCCGGCAGCCGTCCACTAAATCCTGCTCCCAGTGTCCAAACTCGCTGCGGTCGTTTATGTGTTCGGGGCGCTTTTCAATACTTTCGCCTCTCGATACTCGTGCCGCGTGTACTTTCTTTGTTCTGCGCCTGCGGCGTTTTCCGTGAAAAGGCAGCTCTTTATTACTGACACGCAGGAACACATCGCCCCGGTCAATGTACTTGTAGAGCGTGGCGCGGCATAGGGTGACGCTGAATTGCAGATTGGGATCGTTCTCAATCTCTGCCAGCGCCGCGCAGGGGCTGTATTTTTGATCAGCGATCAGGTGTTCAAGGTAGGCAACCAGCGCATAGTCACTGCCGATTTTCAGCGGTGCGCCTTTGGCGGTCTTGTTGTATTCATACCGCGCCTGCGCACCGTCCGGGTTATAGCGTTCCTCGGTGGTGAGGTCACTGTTCAGGTGTGTATAGGTGGCGCGGCGCAGCTCCCGGCTAATGGTGGCCTCGCTGGCATGGAGGGCGCGGGCAATTTCAACCTGCTTGCAGCCCTCCCTTTTCATCTTATCTATCTTGAGGCGGTCTTGCCGATGGTGTTCTCATAAATGAAAATTGTG
>CAYNMN010000078.1:1009-8821 GCA_964398305.1 uncultured Oscillospiraceae bacterium | reverse complement strand
GCATAGACAACGCCTTCCCGCACCACACCAACGAGATAGCGCAGTCAGAGGCGTATATCGGCCACGACTGGTGCCGCTACTGGTTCCATGTCCTGCATCTCAACACCTCCAACGGCAAGATGTCCAAATCCAAGGGCGAGTTTCTCACGGTCTCGCTGCTTGAGGAGAAGGGCTACGACCCGCTGGCGTACCGCTTCTTCTGCCTGCAGAGCCATTACCGCAAGAGCCTTGTGTTCACCTGGGAGAATCTCGACAACGCGCAGGGCGCCTTTGATAAGCTAATAGCCCGCGTCACCGCGCTCAAGGCCGGCGGCGAGACGGACGCCGACGCTCTCGCCGCTATGAAGGCGAGGTTTGCCGAGGCCATGGACAACGACATCAATACCTCGCTTGCGATCACGGCGGTCTATGACGCGCTCAAGGCGGACGCCTCCGACGCCACCAAGCTCGCCGCGATAGAGAGCTTTGACACCGTGCTCGGGCTTGATCTGATCGAAAAGGCTGACGAGCTGCGCAAAAAGCAGAGCGAGGGCGATAAGGCCGAGAGCGACCCGCGCATCGACGCGATGATAGCCGCGCGCGCTCAGGCAAAGAAGGATAAGAACTGGGCGGAGGCCGACCGCATCCGCGACGCTCTCAAGGCCGAGGGCGTCACGATAATCGACACCCCACAGGGCGTAAAATGGACGCGGGACTGAAATATCTCGAATCCGACAGGCTGCACCATCTCGATATGCTCCAGGCGCTCTCGCGCGGCACGGCCGAGCCGGTCTATATGGGGGCGGACGGGGTGCATCTGTACGACGCCTTCAGCGAGTGGCATATCATCTCCGCCGCCTCGCCGGAGGTGAGCGCGAGATTCCTCCAGGCGGCCGGGGACGCCTCCTGCTTCTGCGTCCACCAGAGCTTTACGAGAGATCAGCTCTCGAGGCGCGGCGACTTCGGCTTCTATCTGGAGTGCACGCAGACGGCCTATCTCAAGATGGAGCCGCCGTCCTGCCCGGAGACCGGCGTGTGCGAGCTGCGAGTTCTGACTCCGGATATGGCCGAGTGGGTGAACGCGAACTACCGGCAGGATCCGGAGGAGCTGCCCTATGTCCGGATGCTGCTTGAGCGCGGCGTCATGACGGGCGCCTATGTGGACGGGGAGTGCGCGGGCTTCATAGGCCGGTACGCGGACGGCAGCATCGGGCTGCTCGACGTCAGACCCGAGTTTCGCCGCCGCGGCATTGCGGAAGCTCTGCTGCGCGACGCCGTCCGCTCCGAGCTCAGACTCGGAAACGTCCCGTTCGGTCAGATCGCCGTCGGCAACGCGGCTTCAACGGCGCTCAACGAAAAGGTCGGGCTGACGGTCTCGACCGAGAGCATCTGGTGGCTTGAGCTAAAGCAGCCCCGGAGCTGATAATATGGCACACAAAGCGGTCGCGGGGTCATATCGACCCCGCGACCGTTCAGATTTTTTGAGTTTTTTTCAGTCCCGCAGACCGAGCGGTGTGATGGCGCAGTAGTCCGCGACGCTGCCGCCGGAGCGGAAGCATTCGAGGATGCGCCGGCCGGCGGGGTCAAGGTCGGGCGTGTCGTAGGCGGAGAGCTCTCTGGCGAAGAAGTCGTAGAGTATTCTCGCCCCGGCGTCATAGCCCTCCTCGCCGAGCGCGAGCTGGGTCTCCGGCCGCAGAAACTCGCCGGAGATGTGCTGGCCGTCCACCTTCATGTCCCGCAAACTGTAGCCGAACAGCGGACAGCGGGCGGGGGCGAGGCGGTCGGTCTTCATGTTCACGCCGCCGCGCCGCGCGAGATATTCCCGGCTGATCCACTCGGCGGCAAAGCCCACGCGGTAGCCGCCGATGTGCTGGTTGGGTATGAGCACATAGCGCGTTCTGGGGCAGGAGAGTATCTGCTCGAGCAGGAGGTTAGCCTGACGCACCCGCAGTCCGGTGGCGAACGGCCAGTAGGAGCCGACGCCCTCCGCGGCGAGCGGGGAGCCGCCGGTGACGCTCGGATTCTTGAAGCCGCGCGGCGCTACAAGACGCCACAGCCACGCGAGCGAGGGCGGAATAATCTGCATCAGCCCCATGATGCCGTAGCTCGGCTCCTTCGCGCTCGCCGGCGGCATACGCACGCCGAAGGAGCGCACATCCACCTCAACGGGGCCGGAGACGATGTCGTCTATCATCTTGCGCGGGACGATCATGCGCGGGTTGGGACAGGTGGAGCCGTCCGAATCGAGCTCATGCTCCCAGGGCAGGCAGGTCGCGAGCGGCACGCCGTGGATATTGAGAAACACCAGCGGCTCAGAGGAGTGTATGGCGATCTTTTCATACATCGGGTCGGTGCCGTAGTGCATTATGCCGTCCACGCGGACGAACCAGCCGTCCTCGCCGTCTGTGAGACAGAGCTTGCCGCTGCCGTCCTGTATGGAGGGCGGGCACATGGCCATGTCGTCGGTCACGGGCTCGATGGTGCAGGTGTCGGACATGCTGATATAGCGCTCCTCGCCCGTCTGCAGGTCTGTGCCGAGCAGAACGCGGCCGTCGGGCGCTCTGTGGACGTCCTCCAAAAGCTCGGACTTGCCGCCGCCGGAGGCGCCCTCGTGCATCATGACCATCTCGTTTTCATACGGCGTGATGATGTGCGCGGCGGAGGCATGGGCGGTCACCCAGCCCTCGCGCTCGCCGATGTCGAGCAGGACGCTGTATATGCCCTTCTTGGCGGAGGGGCCGGGGTAGAGGTTATATGCGAATATCTCGTGCAGCTCCTCAGAGCGGCTGTGCACCACCACCTGCTTGCCGGCGAAGTGCGTGTGCCGGAAGGGCGGGGCGACATAGACGATGGCGCGCGGAGTGCAGTGCTCCATCGCTCTCGGCTCGACAAAGGCCTGCATCTGGGCGAGAGCGAAGGCGAAGAACGCCGCGCTGCGCGGACATACGAGGACGGCGTCGTAGCCGTATTCGCAGCCGCCGGCCTTGAAGGGCACGAGTATTAGCTCCTGCTTCTGCAGCCAGTCCATGGTCTCGCCGCGCAGCGAGGAGAATTCATAGCCGTAAACGTCGCGAAAGCGCGGCTTATCCGTGGGCAGCTCGTCGGCGATCCTCATGCAGTCGGGGTCGCGGCGGCGCATATAGTCCTCGGTGAAGTTCACGGCGACGCCGTTCGTGCAGCGCACAACGTCCGCCTCCTTGACGGTCTTGCCGTCGATTTCATAGAGAACGTCGGCGCGGGAGGCGTGCTCGTTGCCGAATATCAGGTCGTAGAGCACCTCTTTGCTCTCGGGGATAATTACGCTCGGGCTGTTGTAAAGCACTTCCTCCAGCTCCCGGGGGAGTGAAAACTTTTCAAATAATACGTTCATGGAAACCTCGCTTCCGCGCCCCGCAATGCCGAAGGGACGCCCTATTAGATTACAGACATTCCATACGTTTGTCAAGGGGGAGAAAGCATAAAAAAAGACCGCGGAAGCGGTCGTTTTTTATGGCGTGAGATCATTTCCTCTCCATATACCTCAGCATGGCGACCTGGCGGGGCATATCGCGCGTGATCTCGATGGTGTCTGTGGGGTACTCGATGATGTCCCGCTCGCCCTCGAAGTGGGCGGCGAACTCCTCGGCCGTGCAGATGCGGCGGTTGCCGTAGCGCCCGTGGTGCTGGTGCATGGGGATAACGACGTTTGCGCCGAGATTTTCGGCCATGTCGTGCATCACGTAGGACGGCAGGGTGCGGAAGCTGCCGCAGCCGGTCATCAGCACATCCGGCAGCATCAGCCGCCCGTCCTCGGTCGCGAAGCCTACGTCGCCGAGGTGGACTATCTTCAGCCCGTCGCACAAAAGGATATGTATCGTGTTCATGCCGCGCAGCACGCCGTTGGCCTCGTCGTGCCCGACCACGACCCTCTCGATCTCGAAGGGGCAGGGGCGGGTCGTGCCGGAGAGCTTTACGGCGGCGGCGTTGTTGTGGCCGGGGTGGTCGTGGCTTATTAGCACCATATCCGCGCTCACGCTCAGCGGGGGATATCCGGTCAGAGAGGTGTTGTAGGGGTCGATGACTATCGAGTAGCCGTCGTGCTCAAGCCTGAAGCAGGCTCGCCCGAGCCATTGTATCGTCATGTTTCGTCCCTCCTCGGTATATTGTCGTTTCGCGGTCTGAACAGGCAGATGAGCACACAGCCTATCCCGGCGCCGATTATCAGTCCGGTCAGCGACCGGGTGAGCGAGAGCCAGAGCGGGGAGCGCGCGTGGCAGAAGGTGTTAACCACCGAAGCGAAGCCCGCGCTCGTGAGAATTGCGAAGGGCCAGCAGTATTCGCGCTTTCCTCTCGCGCACAGGATGAAAGAGATCGCAAGACACGGCCAGGCCACAAAGGCCTCCTTTGTGCGCGGACGGGCGATGAGCAGGCTTTCGAGCCTGTTGCGGAAGCGCTGCTCGAGCGCGCTGACATCCGCGTTGCCTGTGCGGAGGATATAGTAGCCCACGCCGGCGACGAGCAGCACGGCGGCGAGCGCAAGAATATACCTTTTGCCCCTGAGTATCTCGCGCGGAGGGCAGAGAAAGCGCAGCACGGCGTATGCGGCAAAGGACAGCGGAGCGAGCTGACTGAGCTTGACGCCCCAGAAGTTGTCCATGGCGAGCAGATAATCTGTCGAGGTCTCCAGCGCGCCGACGAATATGCCGCCCGCAATGCAGATGCCCACGCCCGCGCATACGAGTCCGAGATATCCGCCGAGCTCGCGCCCCGTCGTGTCGCCCCGCGCGGCGGCGAGTTTTTCCGTCATATACCACAGCGCGAGACAGGGAAAGGCGACGGCGGCGAGCAGCGCCGGAACGGCGAAGACGGTGGGCGTTATTCCGAGCAGCCACGCGGCGGGAGCCGCGGCGCAGACCGCGGCAAAGCATATGAGGTGCGGCAGGAGCCTTGAAAAGACCGATTGTATGAGCAGCCAGTACGCCGCGAGCACGCCGAGAAACACGGCGGCGGAGAGCCAGAGGGACGGCGTGTATTCCGGCAGCAGCGAGAAATCCTCGCCGAGAGTCAGACCCTGCCGCTCAAGGCGGGGGAACAGGCTCTGCACCACGCCGGCATACACGTCGGCGTCGGTTATTACCTCGCCGCTCGCGCCGTCCACAAAGGGCGTGAGCCACACCACGCGGATGTTGCGGTCGGTGACGGCCCGGTAGAGCATGTTGACGATCTCCTCCGCGCCCTCATAGCCGAGCACGCCGTAGCGCGCGGCGTAGTCGCCGTCGAGCTTGAAGCAGCGCACGCGGCGGAGCGTCCCGTCGCCGTTCGCGTACTCGCTCTCCGACACGTCGCCGATGGGGCGGCAGCTGTACTGCGCCTCGTCCTCAACAAGCAGCAGCGCGCCGTCGAGCACGTCGCCGCCGTCGAAAAGGCGGATGCTGTCCGGCAGCTCGCCGTCGAGCAGTGCGGCGTCGGAGGTTGACATAACTATGCAGACCTCGGTGTTCCGCGCCTCCATGACGAAGCGCACGCCGCACAGGAGGAGCGCCGCGATAAAGGAGAGCGCCATTATGACGCAGGCTATTCTGTTTTTCTTCAGAACCTCTGTCATAAGTGGCGCACCTTTTATGATTTGATTTTTACCCAGAGCGAATCGTAGAGGTCGAGAGTTTCCTGCGGGAGATTGTCATACATCTCGCAGCGGGAGAGGACATCCTCGTCGGGGAACATGATGGCGGCGGAATAATCGTCGAGCTCGGCGGCGTATTCCTCGCAGGAGGCGGTGTTGGGGCTCGCGTAGCCCGTCGCGCCCATGTTGGCGAGGGAGACGTCCGTGCGGCACATATAGTTGATGAACTTCTCCGCGAGGTCGACCTTCTCGGAGCCCGCGGGCACGGCCATGGCGTCCACGAACCGGTTGGTGCCCTCCACGGGGACGGAGAAGAGGAGGTCGGGGTTGTTTTCGAGCATGCAGAGATAGTCGCCGGCGTAGTAGACGCCGATGGCGGCCTCGCCGGCCTCGAGCTTGTCGTACTGCTGATCCTGGAAGTAGCCCTGAACGATCTCGGACTGAGCGTCGAGCAGCTCGTAGGCGGCCTGGATCTCGGCCGCATCGGTGGTGTTCACGTCGTAGCCGAGCGCGAGAAGCGCCACGGCAAAGGCGTCGCGCGTGGAGTCGAACATCAGGATCTGACCGGCGTACTGCTCGTCAAACATCGCGCTCCAGCTCGTGAAGTCGCCCTCCACAAGCGTGGGGTTATAGATGATGCCGAAGGTGCCCCACATATAGGGCACGGAGTAGAGCCCGTCCGGGTCGTAGCTGAGATTTTTGCAGTTGTCGCCGATGAGGTCATAGTTGGGGATGTTGTCGAAATCGAGCTGCGCGAGCATGCCCTCGTCCGCCATGCGGGCGATCATATAGTCGCTCGTGATGATTACGTCGTACTCGGCGCCGCCGCTCTTCAGGACGGAGTAGAGCGACTCGCAGGTCTCATAGGTGGAGTAGTTGACCTTGATGTTGTACTCCGTCTCGAAGGCCTTGTAGGTGTCCTCGTCGATATACACGCCGAAGTTATATACGTTTATCTCGCCGTCGTATTGCTTCCCGCAGCCGGCGAAGCCGCAGAGCGAGAGCACGAGCACAAGGCAGAGAACAATGGGGATAACGGTCTTTTTCATTTCAGTTCCTCGCTTTCAGCATGGCAAGTCTTTTCTTTTCCTGACCGGCCGAGCGAACATTTACTATTATAAGCAATATCAGCACCGTCACAAACAGCAGGGTAGAAACGGCGTTTATCTCCGGCGTCACGCGCTTTTTCGTCATGGCGTAGATGGTCATGGCGAGAGTGGAGGCCGTGGCTCCGGCGGTGAAATAGCTGATGACAAAATCGTCTATCGACATCGTGAAGGCGATAAGCGCGCCGTTGACAATGCCAGGCGTGATCTCCGGCAGCACGACCTTGAAGATGGACTGCAGCGGCGTGCAGCCGAGATCCTGCGCGGCGTCCACGAGGTTGTTGTCGAGCTGGCGGAGCTTCGGCGCGACGGAGAGTATGACATACGGCACGTCGAAGGTGATGTGCGCAATGAGCAGCGTCCCGAAGCCGAGAGTGTAGCTTGTGCCGAGACTTGTGCCGAGCGCGTTGTTCATCCATCTCGCGGCGCTGCCGAGCCCCGAGCAGACGGCCACGAACAGCAGACACAGCGAGACGCCGGTGACTATATCGGCGTTCATCAGCGGAATGTCGTTGACTGTCATGAGCGGGTCGCGCCAGCGCTTTTTCATCGCCCGAAAGCCGATGGCCGCCGCCGTGCCGATAACCGTGGATACCGCCGCGGCGATCACGGAGACGAGCAGGGTGGTGTAGAGCGAGGACATGATCACGTCGTTGCCGAAGAGCTTGATATACCAGTCGAGCGTGAAGCCGGCCCAGACCGTGCGGCTGCTGGAGCTGTTGAAGGAGAAGACTATGAGCACGAATATCGGCGCATACAGGAACAGGTAGACGAGCGCCGCGAAGACGCGCCCGCCGAGACGCGGCTTTTTCATATCGCTACCGTCCTGTCCGAGCCCTCGCCGAAGCGGTTCATGAGCATCATGCAGATCATGACGACGAGCATCATCACAAGCGCGATGGCGCTGCCGAGCCACGGGTTATACGCCCCGCCCGTGAACTGCATCTCGATGAGGTCGCCGAGCAGCATGTTCTTGCTGCCGCCGAGCAGCTTTGAGATGGCGAAGGTGCTCACGGAGGGGACAAAAACCATCGTGATACCCGAGAGCACTCCCGAGAGACTCAGCGGAAACACCACCCGCCGGAAGGTCTCCAGGCCTAGATACCCGTTGCCGATGGTCTCGTG
>CAYNMN010000078.1:0-999 GCA_964398305.1 uncultured Oscillospiraceae bacterium | reverse complement strand
AGGGGTTCGCGCCGAGATCGCCCGCCGCCTCGAGAAGGGAATTGTCGATCTTCACTATGACGGAATAGATGGGCAGCACCATGAAGGGCAGGTAGTTGTAGACCATGCCGATCACAACGGCGGCGGGCGTGTTGATGATGTTGATGGTCGGCAGCCCAATGAGACCCAGCAGCTGGTTTAGCAGCCCCGTGTTTTCGAGTATCGACAGCCACGCGTAGGTGCGCAGCAGGAAGTTCATCCACATCGGCAGCATGATGAGCATCAGACAGATGCGCTGAGCTCTCTGACCCTCGCGCGCGAGGACGTAGGCGAGCGGGTAGCCGATGAGCAGACACACGGCCGTCGCGATGAAGGCGAGCAGGAACGAGCGGCCGAAGACCGTTAGGTATTCGCCCATCGTGGAGAAGTTGGACAGCGTGAAGCCGCCGCCGCGCGCCGTGAAGGCGTAGATGACGACGATGACGATCGGCGCGACTACGAAAAGCGCCATCCAGAGCACATAGGGATAGGAGAGGGCGCGCAGACGCTTATTGCTCATAGCTGCCGCCCCCGGATTCCTCCTCCGCCTCCGGGTCGTATTCGGCGTCTCCGAGCTCGTCGTATTCCTCGGAATAGGAGCTGTAATCGCCGAAGGTGCCGGAGTATTTGCTCTTTTTCATGATGTGGAAGCCGTCGGGGTCGATCTTGATGCCTATGCGTGTGCCGACGGGGGAGAGGTCGGTGGTCTGGATGAGCCACTTGAAGCCCTTGAAGTCCACGATGATGTCGTACTGCATCCCCTTGAAGGTGACGGCGGTCACCGTGCCGGTCAGTCTGCCGGCGGCGGGCGCTACGATGTCGACGTCCTCCGGGCGGATGACGACGTCCACGGCCTCGTCCTTTTCAAAGCCGGCGTCCACGCACTCGAAGCGGCGGCCGAAGATCTCCACCACCCTGTCCTCGCGCATGATGCCGTCCACAATATTGCTCTCGCCGATGAAATCCGCCACGAAGGCGTTT
>CAYNMN010000077.1:0-8847 GCA_964398305.1 uncultured Oscillospiraceae bacterium | reverse complement strand
GATCCTTCGCTTCGCTCAGGATGACAACGGCGGGCGGGGATGACAACGGTGGCGCGAAGGATCTTCCGTGGAATTCCCCGCATTACCTCACGCAAAAAAACAGGGAACGGTCTCGACCGTTCCCTGCATTCTTTTTTTCGGCTGTTATGTGAGATCGGCGAGCAGCGCGCAGCTGTCGGCATACTCGCGCAGGGCGAGGACGCAGTCGGCCACGCCGTCCATGCGGATGACGAAGCCCTCCTCGCGGATCATAAAGGTGCCCTCGACCTCGTAGGGCTCGGCCAGATACATCGCCGTCTCCGGCCATATATAGGCGTTGAGCACGCGCTCGGCCCGCAGATACACCATCTCGCGGAAGGCGTCGATATCGAAGGTGTAGTCGAGATAGCTGACGGTCACGCCGCTCTCGCGGATGCGGTCGATCAGCCGCAGCACGCTCACGAGCAGACGCAGCTCGTCGGGGCTCGCGGTCTGATCGTCGTGGAATTTTTCGAGATTCTCCTGCGCGTTTCGCAGCGCGAAGGTATAGAAGCGCTCGTCCGTGAGATAGAGCGTGAGCTCGTCCATGGCGAGAGCCACCCAGCAGTCGGCATAGACGGTGTAGTCGGCGTTGATGATATAGTCGGCGGCGGAGCGGGCGGCGGAGAGCCACTGCGGCGCGCGGTCGAGCTCATACAGGCGGCAGAGCGCGAAGATCGCGGCGCCGTCATAATAGGCGGCGGCGAAGCTGACGCTCGGCTCGAACGCGGAGTTGAAAACCTGCACGAAGGCGCCGGTGGCGGAGTCCTGCATGGCAAGCAGCCCGCGGCCGAGAGCCTGACAGACCTCGGTATATTTATCCGTGCCGAAAACGTCCATGTACTCCGTGAGCACGGCGACGGTGATGCCGGCGGCGCCGGATTTATACACGTCGTCGTTCGGCTCATAGATGAACGCGGTGTTCTCGTCGCTGTAAACGACGTTGCCGAGCAGCCAGTCTATGGAGCTGTCCACCGCGGCGAGGAGCTCCTCGCCGGGCGCGGTCTCGTATTGCTTCACGAGTGCCCACACCGTGGAGGCGTGGCGGATGACGCTGTAACCGGTGAGCGTGGTGCTGTCACGGGCATACAGACCGTAGAGGAAGGAGCCGTCGTCGCTCCTGTTGTTCAAAAGCCACTGAGCGCCGTCCTCGGCGTAGGCCGAGGCGTCTTCCGCCTTGAGCAGGCCGACGGCTCTGTGGCCGTAGGCCGGGCCGCTCGACTCGAGCTCGAGCACCGCGCCGCTCTCGTCCATATACCACGAGCGGCAGGAGAAAAGGCGAAGCTCATCGGGCAGCTCGGCAAGCGTGTCGCGCTCGGAGAGCGCGAGGTATTCGTTGAGATACAGCAGGCTCACCGCGTGCAGGTCGTTATCGAAGATCCTGTTGCTGTTTATCTCCTGCTCAAGCAGGGCGACGGAATAGGCGCTGTCGAAGGCGACGCCGTAGCGGAAGTGCTGCGGCTCGGACGCGGCCAGAAGCGCCGCGAGCTGGGCGCTCGTGACATACTTGGTCTCGTCGATGATGTCCACCTTGAGCATCGAGCTGCCGAGGTCGTGCATCACCACATACGCGCCGGCGTCCACCACGGCGGTATCCCACGCCTCGGCGATGGTAGCGCCCACGGCGCTGAACACCATGGCGCGCCCGGTATCGTCCCCTACGGAGAGGAACAGGACATAGCCCACGTTGGGCACGGCGCTGACATTCGGGGCCTTTTCGCCCTCGCGTCCGAGGAGCGCGGTCTTGAACTGCGCCGCACGGGTCACGAACGCGGAGAGCTCCGGATCCGTGACGGGCGGTACGGAGGCGTCGTCCTTCTCCGGCAGGCTGCGGATAACGAGCACCGCCGCGGCCGCGACGAGCAGCACGGCGCAGACGATGACCCCCACGAGCCGCCAGCCCCGGAGCGCGGGCTTTTTCTTTCCGGTTTCGTTATTGTCCATAACAAAGACCTCTCAATCCTTATCGGGCTGGAGGAGCCCGGTCTCATATGCCCGGCGCAGCTCGCCGAGCGCGGAGATACGCGCCTTGAGCTTCGCGCCGTGGTCGGTGTCTGCAATATACAGTCTGTGCGGGAACTGCTCGACGGGCACGGAGTCGGACTCGATGTCGGCGTTCTCCGCGAGCACCCGCGCCACGCCGTCGAACGGGCGGTGGCTCTTGAGTCTGATGCCGTGCGAGGAATATATGAGCGTATAGCCGGCGAGGCCGGTGGTTTTCTGGTAGGCCTTGCAGAAGCCGCCGTCTATTATGAACAGGCGTCCCCCGGCCTTCACGGGGCTCTCGCCCTTGCGCGCCTTCACCGGCGTGTGGCCGTTGACGATATGCCCGCGCTCGGGGTCGAGACCGAACTGCACGAGAATGCGCTTGATGGCGGCCTCGTCCTCCCAGTGGTCGAAGTACGGGTCCTTGGGCTCGGCCCAGGTGGACTCGTCGTCCACCACCGCGCGCTCAAAGGTGTGGAACTGTCTGCCGGAGAAGGGGCTGCTCCTGCCGCACCAGAGATACCACATCATGTCCAGCGCGGACTCGTCGCGCCGCATCCACGCGCTTTTAACAACGGCGTCGGCATAGTCCATCAGCGCCTTGCCGGAATACCAGACCCCGCCGTGGCGCACGCGGGCGAACTCGCCCTCGGGCGTCATGGGTATGCAGCCGTGATAGAGCAGGTTGCCGTTATAGCACAGATAGGTGCTGCCCCTGGAGTAGATGAAATCGAGATGCCGGCGCAGCGTCTGACTGCCGCGGAAGGAGTCGATATAGGTCTCGCAAAGCTCTTTTTCCTCGGCGGAGAGCTCATAGGGGCGCGCTTTGTCCACGGTGGGGAAATCGTGAGTGTTCAGCGGATATACGCCGCCATCGAGAGCAACGGTATAGTCGTCCCAGTTTATGCGGTTGAGCATGAGCCGGTCGTCCATTTCATAGCCGGGGTGGCGCATGATGACCCGCCCCTCGAGCTTGAAGCCGAGGACTGCAACGGCGTGCCGCTGCGCGGTCATATCGTCCGAACCGTAGACCCTTTTGGCGAATTCCGCGAGCGGGCGCAGGGAGATGCCGTAGCTGCGCTCAAGCACGGAGGTGTTGCCGTAATCGAGCGAGATGCGCAGCACCGTGGATATGCAGGCCGCGCTGCCGGAGGCCGCGCCGAGCCAGAGAATGTCGTGGTTGCCCCACTGGATATCCAGCGAGGGGCGCTCCATGAGCGTTTCCACTATGCTCGCGGGGTTCGGGCCCCTGTCATAGATATCGCCGACAACGTGGAGAGTGTCCACGGCGAGACGCTTTATCAGCTCGGCAAGCGCCGCGATGACCTCGCGCGCCGAGCCCGTGTCGATTATCGAGCTTATCAGCACGTCGTGATAGCGGAGCTGATTTTTGTCCTCATCTGCCTGCATATGCAGCAGCTCGTCGAGCACGAAGCGCCAGCCCTCCGGCATCTGACGGCGGACATAGCCGCGCGTATATTTGCCCGAGAGCATCTCCGCGAGATCGCGCAGGCATTCGAGTATCTCGCGCTCGCGCTCGGGATCGAGCTCTCCGCGCTCGTCGAGGTATTCCAGCTCCTCGCGCGGGTAGTATATCACCGAGCAGAGCGCCCGGCAGCGCGCCTCGCCGATGCGCGCCTCAAAGAGCTTGCGGGTCTTTTCAAGGATGACGCCGGAGCAGTTGTTGAGAATATGCCGCACCGCGCCGTATTCGCCGTGGAGGTCGCTGATGAAATGCTCCGTGCCCTTGGGCAGGGAGAGTATTGAGCTGAGATTGATGAGCTCAGACTGCACGGCGGTGACGTTGGGGTATTTTTCCGCGAGCAGCTCGAGATATTCGAGCGGGTGATCCGACATTACGCCGCCTCCAGTTTTTATTATCGATGAGGTTCTCCGCACGCGCGATAAGCGCGCGATAAGAGAGAAAGATTCTTCGGCTGCGCCTCAGAATGACAACGGTGGGATATGACAACGGTGGGATATGACAACGGGGTTCTCCGCGCGCGCGGCAGAGGGATATCTTTAGAATTGTATCACGTCGCGAGCGCGTTTTCAACACTCGCGCTCGGATATTGCGATTGCCTTTTCGGCCGGAAAGCGCTATTATGGCACTATACCGCCGGGCATGAGAAAAATTACCGCCGCCGGCGGACGGGGGATAAATATGCGCGACTGTTATATCGTTGGCGCGGGCGATTTCGCGCCGGAGAGATTTAACCCGCTCGCCGGGGACTTTATCATCGCGGCGGACGCCGGAATAACGCGGCTTGACGAGATCGGCGCGGCGCCGAATCTTATCGTGGGCGACTTCGACTCGCTCGGCGCCGTGCCGGACAGGCCGAATGTTGTGGTCTGCCCCGTTGAGAAGGACGACACGGATATGTTCATCGCCGTGAAGGAGGCGCTCAGGCGCGGCTGCGACCGGCTGATGCTCTTCGGCGGCACAGGGGGCGAGAGGATGGATCACACGCTCGCCAACATTCAGGTGCTCGCCTTCGCCGCGCAGCGCAATATGCGCGCGTTTCTGTTCGGCAGGGGCTTCGTGCTCACGGCGATATGCGGCGGCACTCTCAGCTTTGACGAACGGTATTCCGGCGATCTTTCGGTGTTCTGCCACGGCGACCTCGCCGCGGGAGTGTCCGAGAGCGGAGTGAAATATCCCCTGCGCTCGGTGCGAATGAGCGGCAACTACCCTCTCGGCGTGAGCAACAGCTTCAATGGCGCCGCGAGCATCAGCGTGGAGGAGGGCGTGCTGCTCATATACTGGCAGGACAACGCCACGCTGCCGCTGCCGGTATTTTCTGCGGGAGATTCAGAGGAATAGCCGCTTGTACGTCGGCGTACATCTTTTGCCGCGCTGCGCGATGTTTATGAGAGCCACTATATATTTTATGGAGGTAACGCATGAACATCAAGGTAATTTCCTGCTCGCCGGACGGCACGCAGAGCGAGAGCAGCCGCGACGTGGACGACGACTGGCTCGCCAGGGCGGAGAACGAGGACGCGGACGACAGAACGACCTTTGAGGAGCGCATAGCCGCGCTGGAGACCGCCGTGACCGAGTACGACACGCAGCTCGCGAGACAGCAGTCGCTGCTCACGGACCAGACCGCAAGGCTCACGGAGATGAGCGCGAGGGTCTCCACGATAAATCTGAAGGCATAAAAGGCACAAGAAAAAAAGCGCCTCCCGACTTTGATCGGGAGGCACTGTTTTTTTTACTCCATTGCGTTGAGCTTGAGCGTCATAGAGCTTTTCTTATTGGCCGCGTTGTTTTTATGCAGCAGACCCTTGCCAACGGCGCTGTCAACAGTTTTGACTGCGACTTTATAGGTCTCGGCAGCTGCCTGCTTGTTGCCCTCGGCAACGGCCGCTTCGAACTTCT
The DNA here is from genome assembly GCA_964398305.1 of uncultured Oscillospiraceae bacterium. GTDB lineage: Bacteria > Bacillota > Clostridia > Oscillospirales > Oscillospiraceae > Scatomorpha. The sequence continues at coordinate 3,458 of CAYNMN010000077.1, read as the reverse complement.
TGACGGAGGTCTTGAGCGCGCTCTTCTGGGACTTGTTAGCGGCTGCTTCCTTTTGGGAAGTCCCGACTCTCTTCATTGCGGACTTGATATTGGGCATCTCTGTTTGCCACCTCCTCTATATAAGTCGCGGATAAACCCGCAGATTGGTATTTTAACAGTTGCCGCCACAAATTGCAAGGCTTTTTTGAGTTTTCGGGAGTTTTTTTGAATACGCCGCGCGTCGCTCCGCACAATATATCAGCGACATACTATATATAGTGTCAGGAGGAGACAGAATGCCATATAAAAAAGAAATACGCACAGACCTTGCCGATGAACGGCTGGAGCTCTCCCGCGCCGAGACCGGCGAGCTTTCGGGCGTCAGATCGGCCGAGGAGGAGCGCGACGGCTTCAGAATAGTCACCGTGGACGTCCTTGACGGCGAGGGCTCGCAGGCGTTATGTAAACCAACGGGGAGATATGTCACCGTCTTTATCGACGCGCTGCTGCGCAGACAGGAGGACAGCTTCGGCAATGCCGCCACCCTGCTCGCCGAGCTGCTGCGCCCTTTGCTGCGCTCCGATCTCGGCGGCGGCACGCTCGTTGCGGGGCTCGGCAACCGCGCCGTGACTCCCGACGCCGTCGGCCCGCTGGCTGCGGACAACGTGATGGTCACGCGCCATCTAAAGGAGCGGCTGCCGGAGCAGTTCGCGGCGTTCAGCGAGGTTTCGGCGCTGCGCCCTGGTGTTCTCGCGTCCACGGGCGTGGAGTCCGCCGAGCTGGTGCGGAGCGTCTGCGAAAGGGTCTCCCCCGCGAGAGTCGTCGCCGTGGATGCGCTGGCTTCCGCTTCGCTGGACAGGCTCTGCCGGACGGTGCAGCTCTCTGACGCCGGCATCGTGCCCGGCTCCGGCGTCGGCAACGACCGCGCGGAGCTCTCCCGCGAGACGCTGGGCGTTCCGGTGGTGTCCATCGGCACACCGACGGTAGTGGACGCCTCGGCCTTCACCGACGACAGCAGCGCCGAGGGTATGTTCGTGACGCCGCGCGACATCGACTCCTCGGTGCGCGACGTCGGCAAGCTCATCGGTTATGCGCTCAATCTCGCGCTGCACGACGGGTTGACGCTGGCAGATATCGACCTGTTCCTATCGTGATAAACATGGTTTCACATGAAACGTCAAAAAATGTTTCATGTGAAACTTGCATTATAGGGGCCTGCCTGTTATAATAAACAAACAATTATCCTCAGATAGATAATGGAGGAAGTATGGCAAAGATTATTGCTGTCGCCAACCAGAAGGGCGGAGTGGGAAAGACAACGACCTGCGTGAATCTCTGTGCGTCGCTGAAAAAGCGGCGCAGGCGAGTGCTGCTTGTTGACTGCGATCCTCAGGGAAACGCCACGTCCGGCTTCGGCGTCAGCAAGGCGAGCTCACCGAACTGCTACGATCTGCTCATCGGCGGCGCTTCCGCCGGGGACTGCGTGGTAAAAACGAAGTTTTGCGACGTGATTCCGGCGAACAAGGAGCTTTCCGGGGCGACGGTGGAGCTTGTGGAGCTTGAGGGGCGCGAGTTTGTGCTGAAGGAGAAGCTCGCGGAAATTCGGGAGGAATATGATTACATATTCATCGACTGCCCGCCCTCGCTGGAGCTGCTCACGGTGAACGCCCTTGTCGCGGCGGACAGCGTGCTCATACCCGTGCAGTGCGAGTATTACGCACTTGAGGGCATCGCCGATCTGATGACGACGATAAAGCTCGCCACGGCGAAGCTCAACCCGACGCTGCGTGTGCAGGGCATCGCGCTGACGATGTATGATTCACGCACGAACTTTTCGGATCAGGTCGCGGCCGAGGTGCAAAAATATTTCGGCGCGCTCGTGTATGAAACGAGGATACCGCGAAATATTCGGCTTGCGGAGGCGCCGAGCTACGGCGAGCCGGTTATTCAATATGACAGGATGAGCCGGGGGTGCAGGGCGTATCTGCATCTTGCGGAGGAGTTTATAACAAGGGAGGAGTGAGGCCGGTGTCGGAAAGCAGGGCAAAAAGGGGACTCGGAACGGGACTTGGCGCGCTTTTGCAGGCAAACGAGACACAGCAGGACGAAAAAGAAGGCTTGCAGATGCTGCCGATAGCGAAGGTCGAGCCGCGCGAGGAGCAGCCCAGAACGGCCTTTGACGAGCAGGCGCTCGCGGAGCTGGCCGAATCTATCAGCGAATACGGCTTGATTCAGCCAATTACAGTGCGAAAGTTAGCGTCGGGCTACTATCAGATAATCGCGGGCGAGCGCCGCTGGCGCGCGTCAAGGCTCGCGGGGCTCAGCGAGATTCCGGCGCGGGTGATCGAGGCCGACGACAAGCTCGCGACCGAGCTTGCGCTGGTCGAAAACCTCCAGCGCGAGGATCTCAACCCCGTGGAGGAGGCGCGAGGCTACAAGACGCTCATAGAGGTCTACGGACTGACGCAGGACGAGGCGGCGCGGCGCGTCGGCAAATCCCGCCCGGCCGTAACGAACTCGCTGCGGCTGCTCGGGCTCTCTCCGGAGGTGCTGCGTATGGTGGAATCCGGCGTTATATCGGCGGGGCACGCCCGCGCGCTCGTTCCGATAGCGGACGCCGCGCTGCAGCTCGACGCCGCCGACGCCGTTGTTACCAAAGGGCTTTCGGTGCGGCGCACGGAGGAGCTGGTGAAGCACCTGCTCAAGCCGCCGAAGGAGGAGCCGGTATTTTCGCGCGTGAGCGTGGACTATCTGGCCGAAACGGGCAGGCGGCTGGAAAAGTCGCTCGGCCGCAAGGTGAAGCTCGCCGAGCACGGCAAAAACGGCAGGATCGTTTTGGAATACTACGGCGCCGACGACCGCGAGGCGCTGATAAACGGCCTTGAAAAGCTGAAATTATATAACTGGGAGTAATCACAATGATAGACATTAAACTGCTGCGCGAGAACCCGGAGCTCGTGCGCGAGAACATTAAAAAGAAGTTTCAGGACAAGAAGCTGCCGCTGGTGGACGAGGCTCTGGAGCTCGACGCCGCGGGCCGCGCCGCGATAACCGAGGCCAACGAGCTGCGCGCCTCGCGCAACACGCTCTCCAAGCAGATCGGCGCGCTGATGGGTCAGGCGAAGAAGGACCCCTCCAGGCTCGCCGAGGTCGAGGACGTTAAGGCGCAGGTGAAGGTTCAGGCGGACAGGCTCGCGGAGCTTGAGACGCTTGAGGCCGAGCACGAGGAAAAGCTGCGCTCCGTTATGATGCAGATCCCGCAGATCATCGACGCCTCCGTGCCCATCGGCCCGGACGACTCCTGCAACGTTGAGGTTCAGCGCTTCGGCGAGGCGGCGACGCCCGATTTTGAGATCCCCTACCACACCGAAATCATGGAGAGCTTCGACGGCATCGATCTCGACGCCGCGCGCCGCGTCGCCGGCAACGGCTTCTATTACCTCTGCGGCGATATTGCCCGCCTGCATGAGGCCGTCCTC
>CAYNMN010000076.1:0-9086 GCA_964398305.1 uncultured Oscillospiraceae bacterium | reverse complement strand
TCCGGCCACCAGCGCCGAGCCCAGCACACCCGCGGATTCCACCGAGCCCGTCGTCGAGAGCCCCTATAAGGTCGCCATGATCACCGACTACGGCGACATCACCGACCAGTCCTTCAACCAGGCTACCTACGAAGGCTGCCTCGAGTTCTGCAACGCCAACAGCGTCGATTTCCAGTACTACAAGCCCGCCGGTGACTCCACTGCCGAGCGTGTCGCCATGGTAGACGCCGCCATCGCCGATGGCTACAACGTCATCGTGATGCCCGGCTACGCCTTTGCCGGCACCATCGTCGAGGTCGCCGAGCTCTACCCCGACGTCGACTTCGTCGCGCTTGACGTCGCCCTTGGCGATCTGCTCGGCGCCGCCGTCGGCGAGAGCTATGACTACAACCCCGACAACTGGAACCTTGCCGACTATGTCGACATGTCCAACGTCTACTGCGCCGTGTATCAGGAAGAGCTCTGCGGCTACATGGCCGGCTACGCGGCTGTCAAGCTCGGCTACACTCACCTCGGCTTCATGGGCGGCATGGCTGTTCCGGCCGTCGTCCGCTACGGCTACGGCTTCGTGCAGGGCGTTGACGCCGCTGCCGGCGAGCTCGGTCTCACCGACGTGACCGTCGAGTATGCCTACGCCAACCAGTTCTTCGGCGACGCCGACATCACCGCTTATTGCGACACCTGGTATCAGACCACCGGCGTGCAGGTCGTGTTCGCCTGCGGCGGCGGCGTTTACACCTCCGTTGCCGAGGCTGCTGCCAAGGTAGACGGCAAGGTCATCGGCGTTGACGTTGACCAGGCAGGCACCATCGACGCTTACGGCGCCGATATGACCGTCACCTCCGCCATGAAGGGCCTTGGTGCCACCGTCAACACCCTCCTCACCGAGATCATTCTCAACGACAACTGGGCCTCCTACGCCGGCCAGATCCAGACCCTCGGCCTCGTCTCCGGCGACGACCCGACCGTCAACTACGTACAGATCCCCTATGAGACCACTCAGTGGAGCGACGCCTTCACTCAGGCGGATTACGCGGCTCTCGTCGCCTCCATGTTCGCCGGCACCGTTACCGTCTCCAACGACACCTCCGCCGACCCGGCCGTTGCCAACATCGTTATGAACAACGCCGGCAACGTGAAGTAATTCACCTAAGCCTTAATATTTAAGAGGAGCCCGAAGGGGCTCCTCTTTTTGATTTGTCGGCAAATCAGGTAATTTCCCCGACGGGAGGAATGCGCCGCGAATACTTTTTTGTTGGAATTCGCTTTGCATCCGTTGACAATTAACGCGCAAAGGAATATATTTACACTAAATCTAAGGAAAGAAGGCATATAAAATGAAAAAGATACTTGCTCTCGTCCTCGCAATGTGCATGGTATTCGCTCTTTGCGCCTGCGGACAGAGCGCGACCGTTGCGACCCCCACCCCCGAGGCCTCCGTTGCTCCCACCGCCGAGCCGGCAGCCGAACCCGTTGAAATTATAGTGTTTGCCGCCGCTTCCATGACGGAGACGCTTACCGCCGCGATAGAGGCCTATGCCGCCGTCGCGCCGAACGTGACCATCACCCCGACCTTCGACTCCTCGGGCACTCTCAAGACCCAGATCGAGGAGGGCGCCGACTGCCAGCTCTTCATCTCCGCCGGTCAGAAGCAGATGAATCAGCTCGACGGCTCTCTCGCCGGCGACGCCGACAAGAATCCCGACGGTCTCGACTTCGTTTTGCAGGGAACTCGCGTCAACTTCCTTGAAAACAAGGTAACGCTCGTAGTCCCCGAGGGCAACCCCAAGGGCATAGAGAGCTTTGACGCCCTTGTCGCCGCTCTCAAGGACGGCTCCATCCTCTTTGCGATGGGCAACAGCGACGTGCCCGTCGGCCAGTACACCAGCAAGATCCTCGCCTATTACGAGCTCGACGAGGCCGCTCTCGCCGCCTCCGGCGTTATCACCTACGGCTCCAATGTCAAGGAAGTCACCACTCAGGTCTCCGAGGGCACGGTCGACGCCGGCGTGGTCTACGCCACCGACGCCTTCTCCGCCGGCCTTACGGTCGTTGACTCCGCCACCGCCGAGATGTGCGGTCAGGTCATCTACCCCGCCGCCCTGATGCAGTGCGACAACGAGGCGCAGGTCGCCGCGGCGCAGGCCTTCCTCGACTGGCTCCAGACAGACGACGCGATGGCCATCTTCGAGGGCGTAGGCTTCGCCAAGGTCGCGTAACAGCTTCTACCTCAAAACGCCGGTCGGGTGCTCATAACCCGCCGGCGTTTTCGATTATCATTTTGGAGGAGGATAGGGATGGACTGGTATCCTCTATATAACTCTCTGCGCATTGCCGCGATCTCGACCGTGTGCATCTTCTTTCTCGGCATACTCGCCGCGTACTACATCGCCCGCCTTCCGCGGGTCATTAAGGGCGTGATGGACGTCATACTCACCCTGCCGCTCGTACTGCCGCCCACGGTCGTGGGCTATCTGCTGCTGCGGGTGCTGGGGCCCAAGCGCGTTATCGGCGCGTGGTTCCTCGCGACCTTCGGCACAAAGCTCGTGATGACGTGGTGGAGCGCGATCTTCGCCACGGTGGTCGTCGCGTTCCCGCTGATGTACCGCACGGCGCGCGGCGCGTTCGAGTCGTTTGACGAGACGCTCGCCTGGTCGGGGCGGACTCTCGGGCTCTCAAACAGCCGCATATTCTGGACCATCCGCATGCCGGTGTGCCGCGAGGGCATTATGGCCGGCACGGTGCTCGCCTTCGCCCGCGCTCTCGGCGAGTACGGCGCGACGAGCATGATAGCGGGCTACACCCCCGGCAAGACCGCGACGATCTCCACGACCGTCTATCAGCTCTGGCGCACGGACAACGACGCGCTCGCCTTCAGGTGGGTGCTTGTGAACCTCGCGATCTCGGCCGTCGTGCTGCTCGCAGTGAATATGCTCGAAAAACGGAACAGATCCGGGCGGAAAAAACCCGCGTCCGTCGGGGAGGTTTTATAGATGCTCTCCGTACGGATCAAAAAGAAGCTCGGCGCTTTTAAGCTGGACGTCAAATTCGAGACCGAGAGCGAGGTGCTCGCCCTGCTCGGCCCCTCCGGCTGCGGCAAGAGCATGACGCTCAAGTGCATTGCCGGCATAGAAAAACCCGACGAGGGCAGGATAGTTCTCGACGGCCGTGTGCTGTTCGACTCGGAAAAGCACATAGACCTGACTCCCCAGCAGCGGCGCGTGGGTTATCTTTTCCAGCAATACGCGCTTTTCCCGAATATGACGGTGTATCAAAACATTTTTGCCGGCGCGCGCAGGCTGCCGAAGGAGCGGCGTGAAGCCGCCGTTTCGGACATGGTCGAGCGCATACACCTTGAGGGGCTTGAAAAGAAAAAGCCCGCCGAGCTCTCCGGCGGCCAGCAGCAGCGTGTCGCGCTCGCGCGAATACTCGTCAGCGAGCCGGAGGCGCTCCTGCTTGACGAGCCCTTCTCCGCGCTCGACGCTACGCTGAAATGGCAGCTTGAGCTCGAGCTGCTCGAGACGCTCTCGTCCTTCTCCGGCGCGGCTGTGTATGTCTCCCACGACCCCGACGAGGTCGCGCGGCTGTGCTCAAGCGTCTGCACGCTCTCGGAGGGCCGGAGTCTTGAAAAGCGCTCCTCAGGCGCATACTTCGCGGAGCTCTCGGCCTTTGAGGACAACAACCTTGTCGAATGCCGCGTGACGTCCGTGCTTGAGCGCGGCGCCTCCGTGCTGCTGACGGTCGTGACGCCCGAGGGCACGGAGATGTCCGTTGAGCTGCCCACGGCGCGCTGGCGCGCGATCGGAGCGCCGGAGAGTGTGAGAGCATCCATAGACCCGCAAAAGATAATGCTTTTGAAGTGAGGTTATTACCATGAAAAAGATAAAGGTCGAGGACGCCGTAGGCGCGGTGCTCTGCCACGATATCACCGCGATGCGCGACGGCTTCAAGGGCGCCGCGTTCAAGCGCGGGCATGTCGTCACCGAGGAGGATATCCCAAGTCTCCTCGATCTCGGCAAGCGCACGGTGTTCATCTGGGAGGAGAACGCCGGCGAGATACACGAGGAGGACTGCGCTCTGCGCATGGCGGCGGCAGCTCCCGTGCCCGGCGCTCACTACACCGCGCCCTCCGAGGGCAAGGTGCTGCTGATGGCCGACGAGCGCGGAATGCTGCGCGTGGATACAGGACTGCTGCGCGAGCTCAACTCCATCGGCGACATCACCATCTGCACGCTGCCCGACCACTACCCGGTCGAGCCCGGCGCGCGCCTTGCGTCGATGCGCATAGTCCCGCTCGTGACGCAGGAGACGCAGATAATCGAGCTGGAGAGGCTGTGCGGCGAGAGAAAGCTGCTCGACCTGCGCCCCTATCAGAGCCGCAGGGTCGGCGTTATCGTCACCGGCTCCGAGATATACACGGGGCGCATCAAGGACAAGTTCGAGCCCGTGGTGCGCGCGAAGCTCGCGCACTTCCCCTGCGAGATCCTCGGCGTCACCGTTTGCGACGACGAGCTCGACATGATCGTCGGCGCCGCAAGGGGCTATCTCGACGACGGCGCGGACTTCCTCATCTTCACGGGCGGTATGTCCGTCGACCCCGACGACCTCACGCCCACCGCGATAAGACAGCTTGGCGCGGACATCATCTCCCACGGCGTGCCCTCCCAGCCGGGCAACATGACGCTTGTGGCCTATCTCGGCGGCGCTGCGATAATGGGCGTCCCGGGTGCCGCAATCAGCCTTCCCACCACGATGTTCGACGTGCTTCTCCCGCAGATCTTCACGGGCGACAGGCTCACCAAGGCCGATCTCGTGCGTCTCGGCGACGGCGGTCTGTGCCAGATGTGCAAGGTCTGTCACTACCCCAACTGCACCTTCGGCAGCTATTGATACAGACATTTTGCTTTTTTTGCCGTTTTCTTCATTTTCCGCTTGCTTATTCCCAGTATATGTAATATAGTGTAGCTTAGTGTAGTATACAAATTGGTACTACTCTATATTTGTCGGTCAGGAAAATCATCATTTGTGCCTCCAGGCACGGGTGCAGCATAACAGAATAATCGGCACGGCGGCAGAAATGCCGCTTCGCAAAGCTATAGGGCCCTCGATTCACGACGGCAGCCAGTTGCAAAACACCCAAGGCGGCGGCTATCGGAACGATTCTGATAGCTGCCGTTTTTTCTTCAAGGGGATAAGAAATGAAAGATTTCGGCAAAAAGACCATTCTCGTGGTGGACGACGCTGCCACCAGCCGCGCAATACTGCGGCGTGTGTTCCAGGAGCAATACGAGGTGCTCGAGGCCGCCAACGGCCGCGAGGCGCTCGACCTGCTCGCACAGCGCCCGGATATCGCGGTCGTGGTGCTGGACATCGTCATGCCGGAGCTCGACGGCTTCTCCGTGCTCTCCGCCATGCGCTCAAGCGAGACGCTGCGCGGCATTCCCGTTATCGTGATGACCGCGAGCTCCGACGAGGAGACCCAGATGCGCGCGCTCGAGCGCGGCGCGATGGACGTTCTGAGCAAGCCCATCAACCCCCGCGTAACCCAAATGCGCGTTGAAAACCTCATAGCGCGTATTGACGCCGCGCGGCTCTCCGAGCGCAATCAGGCCATGGAGCGGGATCTCAAGGAGGCCGACACGGACGAGATCTCCGGGCTCTATAACAAGAACGCCTTCCTGCGCCGCGCCGCTCAGCACCTGCGCGAGCACAGGGACAGGCAGTACGTCCTGCTGCGCTGGGATATAGACAATTTTAAGGTCTATAACGACATATACGGCGTAAAGGCGGGAGACGAGTTCCTCCGCAGCGTAGGAGACTATATTCTCATGCACAGCGGGGATTTCCCGGGACTTGTCCTTTTCGCGAGATATGAAGCTGACCACTTCGTGGGTCTGATAGACGGAGAGAGCTTCAGCGCGGAGGCCTGCGCCGAGGCGATAATGGCCGCCATGCGCCGCGAAAAGGAGCTGCCCTTTGATTACTGTCCGCGCGTCGGATTATATCTTATCGAGGACAGCTCGATCGACGTAACGCTGATGTGCGACCGGGCGCTGCTGGCGCTCAAATCGATAAAAAACACCTACTCCGCCCACTACGTCTGGTTTGAGAGCTCCATGCGCGAGAGTCTCATGCGCGAGCACGAGATCGTAAACCAGATGAAGAGCGCCCTTGACAGCGGGCAGTTCCATGTGTTCTTTCAGCCGCAGTACAACTACACCTCCGGCACGCTCACCGGCGCCGAGGCTCTTGTGCGCTGGATACACCCGGAGAAGGGCATCATCTCCCCCTGCCGAGTTTATACCCATTTTTGAGAAGAACGGTTTCATCTTCGAGCTTGACAGCTATGTGTGGGAGACCACCTGCGCTTATATGCGCAGATGGAAGGCCATCGGTCTCCAGAACCCGCCCATAACAGTGTCCGTGAACATCTCCCGCAAGGATCTCTATCAGCCGGACATAGTCGAGCGCATCAGCTCGCTCCCTAAGGAATACGGCATAGCTCCCGCCGATCTGCATCTTGAGATAACCGAATCGGCCTACATCGAAAACCCCGAGCAGGTCGTGAGCGTAGTCTCGCAGCTGCGCGAGCAGGGCTTCAGCGTGGAGATGGACGATTTCGGCAGCGGCTACAGCTCGCTGAACACTCTGAAAAACGTCCCTGTGGACGTGCTGAAGCTCGACATGAAGTTTCTCTCGAGCGACTCCGATAACGACAAGGGCGGACGGATACTCAGCTCCATAATCCGCATGGCGCACGAGATCGAGCTGCCGGTGATAGCCGAGGGCGTCGAAACTCTCGAGCAGGCCGAGTTTCTCAAGAGCATCGGCTGCCATTATATGCAGGGCTTTTACTTCTCGCGCCCCGTGCCGGTGGAGGAGCTCGAAAAGCTGCTCAGCAACCGCTCCATCTCCTCGGTCATCACCCCGTCCGTGCACATAGGCGTGGACGGCGCCGCTGATTTCATGAACGCCAACACCCAGACCACGCTGCTTTTCAACAGCTTCGTGGGCGGCGCGGCCATAGTCGAGTATAACTCCGGGAACGTGGCGATGCTGCGAATAAACGACAGGTTTTTTGAGTCGCTGGGGCTTGACAGGCAGAGCTATTCCGAATACCAGTACAATCTCCTGCGCCGGTTTGACGACGGGAACCGCGGGAAGCTCATCGCGGCGCTCGACGAGGCCATCGCCACGGGCGGCGAGTCCGAATGCGAGATCGCCTCCCTGCCCGCAGAGGGCCTGTCCGATGGCATATGGACGCATTGCCGCTTCCGCTGTCTTACGCGGAGAGTGGAGAGCTACATCCTCTATATGTCCGTGGAGAACATCACTCAGCGCAAAAGGATGAAGCAGGCGCTCGCCCAGACGACGGACAGCCTCTCGCGTCAGCTCGAATACCACAGTCTTATCAACCACTTCGCCCCCGGGCTCATAGCCGTGCGCTACCACGGCGAGGGTGAAAAGGTCTATCTTGTCGGCCGACTGTCCGAAAGCCTCGGCTACAGCGATGAGGAGATGCAGAGCTATTTTGACGGCGATCTCTCCGAGCTGGGCTACGAGGAGGACGCCGAATATCTGAAAAGCGCCGTCGCGGACATATACGAGCGCCAGCCCGTTACCTACCAGACGGAGTGCCGCATCCGCAAGCGGGACGGCGGCTTCCTGTGGGTCATGGGGCGCGGCGCGCGCTTCGTAGGACAGCACGGAAAGTCCGGGTATATCCATATCTTCACAGATATAACCAAGCGCCGCATGCTGCTTGACGAGCTGCGCAAAAACGAGCTTATCATGAACTGTGTCGCGGCCCAGACCGACCGCATCTTCTACCACTACGATACCCGCGCCTGCGATCTGGCCGCGATAGACGCCGAAAAGAGCCGCGTGAACGGGCTCTCCAAGCGCTTCTTCAACCCGACCGAGAGCATGCTGCGCTCCGGCTTCGTGTATCCCGACAGCGCCGACTCTCTGCAAAAGCTTTTCAATCTGGCCGACTCCGGGCTCGCCTCCTATGACCTGCGCATCCATGTCAGGGACGAAAACAGCCGCGAAAAGTGGTTTGACTGCCGCTGCTCACCTATCATAAAGCGCGGCGAATTCCTCCACGCCGCCGTGATCTCCCTGCTCGACATCACCGAGCAGCACGAGCGGGAGGTGATCTATGCGCGCTATTGCCAGACGATCGACGCCGGACACGCCGACAAGCTGATGTTCTTTGAGACCGACCTCACGACAAACACGGTGGTCAAGGCCGGCGGGAAGCTGCTGCCGAGCTCGCTGCACTTTGAGGGGCGCGCCCACGACGAGGTGGTGCAGGAGCTGCTGATGTACGGCGTGAGAGCGGAGGGCGAGCGCGCCGCCGCTTCACAGGCCTGCGCCCGCGAACGCCTGCTGACCCTCTATACCGACGGCGTGAGGGAGCTTGAGCACGAGGTGCCCGTCAGCCACCGTGAGCACGCGGGAATACACTGGCTGCGCATATCCATGCAGCTCGTGGAGGATCCCTTTACGGGACATATACGAATTTTTACCCAGCTCCAGGATATCACGGCGGAGAAGGAGCGTCTTATAACCGTGCAGCGCCGGGCGGAGCTCGACGGCATGACCGGTCTGTATAATCACGCCACCACCGAGCAGATAGTCAACGAGCTGCTGCGCGACGCCGCCGTAAGGCCCTGCGCATTTCTGCTGCTCGACATTGACGATCTCAAGCAGATAAACGACACTCACGGCCATCCCCAGGGCGACCGCGCCATCATCTCTCTGGCCCGCACTCTCAAAAAGCACTTCCGCCACTCGGACATAATCGGGCGCGTGGGCGGGGACGAGTTTGTGGTGCTGCTGCCGGGCATAAGCGACCGGGAGCAGCTCACCTCCACGGTGAAAAAGCTGCTTGACGAGCTTGCCGACAGCAGCGAATTCGGATTACATTGCAGCATCGGCTGCACCTTCTGCCGCTCGTCTCAGGACAGCTTCGCCTCGGTGTATGAGCGCGCCGACAAGGCTCTGTATTCGATAAAACGGAGCAGCAAAAACAGCTTCGCGATCTCAGAGGAATAAGACAACGAAATATAACGGCCGCGTCG
>CAYNMN010000075.1:0-9442 GCA_964398305.1 uncultured Oscillospiraceae bacterium | reverse complement strand
GGGCTCGGCCTTCCGCGCCTACGGCTCGCCGCAATCCTTCATGGGCAGCGACATCGCCATAGACTGCCTGGCCGCAAAGATGGGCATCGACCCGTTCGAGATGCGCGCGATGAACTGCTACAAGGAGAAGGACGACTCCCGCACGCCGAACGGCTGCAAGCCCGACGTGTACTGCGAGGAGGACCTCTTCGAAAAGGCCCGTCCGTACTACCTCGACGCCAAGAAGCGCGTGGCCGAGAAGAACGCCAAGAGCGACGGCAAGATCAAGTACGGCATCGGCGTATCGCTGGGTGTCTACGGCTGCGGCCTTGACAACTCCGACGCCTCCGAGTGCTATGCCGACCTCAATCCCGACGGCACGGTCACGATGCGCAACTCCTGGGAGGATCACGGCCAGGGCGCCGACATCGCCACTCTCACAGCCGCGCAGGAGACTCTGCGTCAGGCCGGCTTCACCCCCGACCAGATCAAGCTTGAGATGAACGACACCAAGCTCTGCCCGAACTCCGGCCCTGCCGGCGGCTCCCGCTCCACGGTCATGACAGGCTCCGCCACCCGCGTTGCGGCCGAGAACCTTCTCAAGGCCATGCGCAAGCCGGACGGCACCTACCGCACCTATGACGAGATGAAGGCCGAGGGCATCGACACCCATGTCACGGGCGTCTTCACCTACACAGCCTCCGTCGCCCTCGATCAGGCCACCGGCCAGGGCGATCCGTTCCCGGCTTACATGTACACCATCTTCCTGCCTGAGGTCGCCGTTGACACCGAGACCGGCAAGGTCAAGGTCGAGCGCTTCTGCGCCGTTACCGACGTCGGCACCATCCTCAACAAGCTCGCCGTGGACGGCAACTTCTACGGCGGTCTGGTACAGGGCATCGGCCTTGCGCTGACAGAGGACTTTGAGGATCTCAAGCAGCACACCACCCTCGCCAAGTGCGGCATTCCCTATCCGAACGACGCTCCCGACGACATCGAGCTCGTTTATCAGGAGAACCACCCGCGTCCGAACGGCCCCTACGGCGCCTCCGGCTGCGGCGAGGCCCCGCTGGATGCCCCGCACCCCGCGATCCTCAACGCCATCTACAACGCCACCGGCGCGCGCATCACGCGCATCCCGGCCCGTCCCGAGAACGTGCTCGAGGCTCTCAAGGCGCTGTAAATTCCACTTCCTAAACAAGAAATAACATGCTACAATAAAGAGGCGGGAAACCGCCTCTTTATTGCAAATCCGGAGGTCGATATTATGCCGGACTATTTCAAGGAACGCTCAACAAGGACATACAGGCAAAAGCAGCTCTTCTCCAAGGAGGAACTGACGGCGCGGGAGAGTCTCTGCGTCCATGAGCAGAGCGCCTTCTGCACGGCGGCGTGCCCGATGAAGCTCGACGCCAAGGCCTTCACGGCCGATATGGCGAGAGGAGACTTTGACGCCGCGCGCATGAAGCTCGAGCGCATTGCGCCCTTTCCGCTGATACTCGCGCACGGCTGCTCCGGCCCCTGCATGGAAAAATGCCGTCTCGGCGAGCTGCCTGGCGGCGATGGCGTGGATATCCGCGCTCTCGAGCGCGCCGCTATGGAGCACGGGAAATACAGCGCCGGCGCGCTGAAGCTCAAGTTCAAGAAGAAAAAGACCGCCGCAGTTTTCGGCTGCGAGCTTTTCACGCTCGTCCTCGCCGGCGAGATAGCGCGCAAGAACTACCCCCTCACCTTCTTCGTCGCGGAGAGCTCCGCGCGGGAGCTGCTGGATAAGTGCGCGCCCTTCCTTTCGCCCGGGCACCGCGAGGAGGAGACGAGCCGTCTGCTCGGCATGGATATGAGGATCGAATACAATTCGAAGCTCTCGCCGGAGCTTATAGCCGAAAGGCGCGGCGGCTTCGATATAATATGCGCCTCCCGCGCCCTCGTGGGAGAGTGTGACGACGTGACGCTCGTGACCCCCGACGGCGTGGTCACCGGCTCCGGCTCGACGGACGTGCTCCACACGCTCTGGGACGCGCGGCGCGCGGGCGTATCCGTGGACCGTCTCGCCCAGGGTCTCGACGCCGGAAACATGCGCGGAGACGAGGGGCCGACGGAGTCGAAGCTCTATACGAACATGACCGGCGTCCTGGCCGGCGCTCGCGTGCCGGAGAACGGCGTGTACTCCCCCGACGAGGCCGTTGAAGAGGCGAACCGCTGCATCCAGTGCCGCTGCGAGGAGTGCGTAAAGTCCTGCGTATATCTCCAGCACTTCAAAAAATTCCCCCGCATTCTCACCCGGGAAATATACAACAACGTGGACATCATCATGGGCGACCATATGATGAACACACCCATGAACTCCTGCTCGCTCTGCTCGCAGTGCTCGGTGGTCTGTCCGAACGGCTACGACATGGCGGACATCTGTCTCAAGGCGCGCGAGAATATGGTCTCCACTGACAAGCTCTCGCTCGCCGTGCATGAATTCGCGCTGCTCGACATGCTCTTCTCGAACGGCGAGGCCTTCCTTGCCCGCCCCCAGCCGGGATATGAGCGGTGTAAGTATGTGTTTTTCCCCGGCTGTCAGGCCGGAGCCGTCGCGCCCGCGACGGTGTATAAGGCCTATGCCGATCTCTCCGCGCGGCTTGAGGGCGGCGTGGCGCTGATGCTCGGCTGCTGCGGCGCGATCGCGCGCTGGGCAGGCAGAACGGGGCTGCACTCAGAGCAGGTTGAAAAGCTCAAGGCGGAGTTACATAAGCTCGGCGACCCGACGGTCGTCGCCGGCTGCCCGACCTGCGAAACGGAGCTGCGCGATCAGCTCGGCGCCGAGGTCGTGGGCGTGTGGGACATTTTAAACAGCATCGGTCTGCCGCAGGGCGCGGAGCGAAGAAAACGCCCCGCCGTGATGCACGACTCCTGCGCCGCGAGAGGCAACCGGGCGATGCAGGAAAGCGTGCGCGCGCTCGCCGAAAAGCTCGGCTGCGAGCTCACGGAAACCGAGTGGAGCGGCGATCTCACCACCTGCTGCGGTTATGGCGGGCTCGTGAGTCAGGCAAACCCGACGATGGCGCACGAGATGGCTGAGTTTTGCGTGCGGCAGTCGAACGAGCCGTTCATCACCTACTGCATGGCCTGCCGCGACCGCCTCGCGCGCGAGGGGCACGAGTCCATACACCTGCTTGAGCTCGTCTATGCAAGCGCGGCCGGCGCGCCGCCGGACATATCCGAAAAGCGCCGCAACCGCCTTGCACTGAAGGAAAAGCTGCTGACGGAGATATGGAGGGAGCCCGCCGTGGAGGATACTCTTGATTTTACCATCGAATACCTGCCCGGGGCGCGGGAGCTGATGGACGAGCGCATGATACTCACGCAGGACATAGCGCGCCTGCTCGCAGCTTACCGCGAGAGCGGCGCGGCGGTAGAGGATGCGGACACCGGTCTGCTCACGGCGACGCAGCGCATCGGCAACGTGACCTTCTGGGTCGTGTTCGAGAACATCGACGGCGGCTGCCGTGTCCACAGGGCGTACAGCCACCGCATGATAATCAGAAAGGACTGACGCGGCATGGCGGACGAGAAAAAGACCTATTATGTCATAGACCCGGAGGGCAAGCTCACATGCCGAAAATGCGGCGTCCCGCTCATAAAGGGCCCGGCGACCTTCGCCTATCTCGACAACGAGTTCCATGTTGAGCTGCCCGTCTGCCCGAAGTGCGGCTTCGTGTATGTCCCGGAGGAGCTCGCGCTCGGCAAGGTGCTCTCCGTGGAAAAGGTGCTGGAGGATAAATGACGAGGCATCCGCTCGGCGAGACGAATACGCGCCGGCTGCTGGAGCTCGCCTCTCTCCCGCCCTGCCGCATACTCGACATGGGCGCGGGGGACGGCGAGACGGTGCGGCTGCTGCGCTCTCTCGGCTTTGAGGCCGCGGGCATAGACCTCGACCCCGGCGCGGACGTGGAGCGCGGCGATTTCCTCTCCCTGCCCCACGGCGACGGCAGCTTCGGCGCGGTCATCAGCGAATGCGCGCTCTTTATCTCCGGCGACAGGGACGCGGCGCTGCGCGAGGCGATCCGGGTCCTCGCCCCGGGCGGCCGGCTGCTCTGTGCCGACGTGTGGTTTGACGATCCGACGCCGGCGCTCGATCGCGCCGGGTTTCATATCCTCGCCATGGAGGACGCAACCTTGAGCTGGCGCGAATATTATCTTGAGCGCGTGTGGGACGGCACGGCCGACGCGCTCTGCGGCGTCGCCCCGAAGGGCGGATGCCGCTACTATCTCACAGTTTGCGAAAGGACGTGACCGTATGGACGCAATGGACAGGATGCTCACTCTGGCGCGCGAGGGCTTCTTCTGCGCGCAGATAATGCTCAAGCTCGCGCTCGAGGCGGAGGGCAGGGACGATCCCGAGCTCATCCGCGCGATGGGCGGGCTCAACGGCGGCGTCGGCAACTCCGGCGGCGTCTGCGGCTGCCTGACGGGCGGCGCGTGTCTCATCTCCTACTTCTGCGGCAAGGGCGAAGCCGACGAGTTGCCCCGCGAGGACTGCGACGAAATAATTGCCGCGCTGCGCGACTGGTTCAAGGACTACACCGCCGAATACGGCGGATGCGAGTGCGACAGGATACTGCGCGGCGACAAGGCCAACAAGGTGGAGACCTGCCCGATGGTCATACGCGACACCTTTGAAAAGTGTCTGGAGCTTTTGCAGGAAAGGGGCGTCATATGAGCATATACATGAACAACGCCGCCACGAGCTGGCCGAAGCCGCCCTGCGTTGCCGCCGCAGTCGCGGACGCCATATCCGAGCGCCCCGGCGCGATGCACAGGGGCGGGATAGACGACTTTGACGTGTTCGACGCCGTGCGCTCCGCGCTCGCGCCGCTCATCGGCGCGGACTCGCCTGAGAACATAGCTCTCGGCGCGAACGCCACCTGGGGGCTGAATCTCGCCATACTCGGCTATCCGCTCGGCTCCGGCGACACCATCGTCACCACGGCGGCGGAGCACAACAGCGTTCTGCGCCCGCTCCATATTCTCGAGGGGCGCGGCGTGAGCGTCGTTTATCTCGACACGGACGCCGCCGGGCGTGTGCCGGCGGAGTGCTGGAGCGCCGCGATGGCGAAATACCGCCCCGCGCTCGCTGTATTCACCCACGCCTCGAACGTCACCGGCGCCGTGAACGACGCCCGGCGCATGACCGAGTGCGCGAAGGCCGCGGGCGCCGCCGTGCTGATAGACGCCTCGCAGACGCTCGGGTGGCTGACGCTCGACGCGGCGGACTGGGGTGCGGACATGGTCGCCTTCACGGGACACAAGTATCTGCTCGGCCCGCAGGGCACGGGCGGGCTCTGGGTGCGCTCCGGCGTTGAGCTCGCCCCCCGTCTCGTCGGCGGGACGGGCATAAAGAGCGATATGGACACGATGCCCGACGAGATGCCGCTGCATCTTGAGGCCGGCACCGGCAACGAGCCCTCCTTCCACGGGCTGCTCGCGGCTCTCACATGGTCGCGCGAGAATCCGCGGGACTCCGCCGCCTGCTCCGCGCGGCTCTCCGCGCTAAAGACCGGCCTTGTGCGCGCCGGCGCGAGGGTCGTGCTGCCGGAGGGCGAGTGCACTCCGGTGGTGAGCTTCAACATCCCCGGCCAGAGCGCCGCGGACGTCGGCTTCATGCTCACGGAAAGCTATGAGATCACCTGCCGCACCGGACTGCACTGCGCGCCGCGCATCTTCGCGCCTCTCGGCGCGGAACAGACCGTGCGCCTGTCGCTCTCGCGCTTCACCACCGACGCGGAGATCGACGCCGTCATCAGCGCCGTGGAGGACATAGTGCAATGAAATTCGAGTGCAAAAAGACCGAAAACTGCTTCGCGGATTCGCAGACCTACGAATACCGCCTGCCGACGGACGGCGAGAGCTTCGCCTCGCGGCTCTCAGGCTGGGAAATGCGCCGCAACATGAAGCTGCGCCGCCCGGTGTTCGTAGCGGACAGGGCCGGCGTGAACATCAAGGGCGTGCTCGCATCGGACACGATAAAGGTCAGCTTTCCGGCACAGAGCAGCGAGACCGACAAGGCCGCCTTTGAAGCGTGGCTGGGGGGCATAAATGAGTAAGGTATTCGCAAGGACGCAGAGCGTCTGCCCCGTCTGCCTGCGGGTCATAGAGGCGCGCAAGGCCGTCGGAGACGACGGCTTTATACATCTTGAAAAAACCTGCCCGGAGCACGGCGACTTCGACGCGCTGATATGGGAGGGCGGCGTCGTGGACTATCTCAAGTGGGACACGTCCTCCGCGCAGCCCGACACGCCGCCGGCGGCCCGCAGCGTGAAGGACGGCTGCCCCTACGACTGCGGCCTGTGCTCCGCGCACGAGCGTCCGGGCTGCTGCGTGCTGCTTGAGCTGACAAACCGCTGCAATCTGAAATGCCCCGTCTGCTTCGCCTCCGCCGGCGCCGCCGAGCCGCGCGATCTCACGATGGACGCGATAGCCGCGCAGTATGATATGCTCATGGCGCGCGGCGGGCCGTTCAACATTCAGCTCTCCGGCGGCGAGCCCACGGTGCGCGACGATCTCCCGGATATAATCGCGCTCGGGCGCGAAAAGGGCTTTTCCTTCTTCCAGCTCAATACCAACGGCCTGCGCCTCGCCCATGAGGAGGGCTATGCCGAAACGCTCCGCGCCGCCGGCGCGTCCTGCGCCTTTCTGCAGTTCGACGGCGTGAGCGAGGGACCGTATGAGACGCTCCGCGGCGCTCCGCTGCTGAAAACCAAGCTCCGAGCCGTGGAAAGCTGCGCCGCGGCGGGGCTGCCGGTGGTGCTTGTGCCCACCGTCGCGCCCGGAGTGAACGACGGCGAGCTCGGCGCGATTTTGCACTTCGCCCTTGACCATGCACCCGCCGTGCGCGGGGTGCACTTCCAGCCCGTGAGCTACTTCGGGCGCTGCGCGCTCGAAGCGCCCGTTAACCGTCTGACCATCCCGCGTATGCTGCGCCTAATAGAGGAGCAGACAGAGGGCGCGATGTCCGCATCCGACTTCGGCGGCGGCGGGGCGGAGAGCCCCTACTGCTCCTTCCACGCGAGCTATATGCGCTCTGAGCGCGGCGAGCTGCGGGCGCTGCCGAGGCGGCGCAGTCAATGCTGCTGCGTCAAGTCCTCCGAGGCGCGCAGCTTTGTCTCCGAGCGCTGGGGCTCCTCCGGCGCCGAGCTGCCTGAAAACGCCGACGAGCTCGACGTCTTTCTCGCAAAGGCCGTGGAGAACACCTTCACGGTGTCCGGCATGCTCTTTCAGGACGCATACACGCTCGACCTCGACCGCCTGCGCCGCTGCTACATCTGCGAGGCGGACGGCGAGCGCGGCATGGTGCCCTTCTGCGCCTATAATCTAACCGACACAAACGGAAGGCCGCTTTACAGAAAATGAACAGGACCGCTCTGGACAAGTGGATATGCGAGTGCGAGGGGCTCGATGAGCTCACTCGCGGGAGTCTCGACGCGCTGATGCTCCGAAAGCTCAACGCGCTGCTGCGCCGGGAGAGGGCGCGCGACGGCTTTTACTCGCGCCTGCCGGAAAGTCTCGGCTCGCTCTCCGAGCTATCCTCCCTGCCCTTCACGACCGGGCGCGAGCTTGCCGAGAAGGCCCCGGGACTGCTGCTCACCTCGCAGAGTGAGATCGGCCGCGTGATTACCGACCGCACCAGCGGCACCACCGGCGGCGGCAAGCGCGTATTCTACACCGCCGGCGACTGCGCCGACACCGTCGGCTTCTTTGCCGCCGGTCTTTCGGAGCTCGTGCGCCCCGGCGACGGCGTGCTCATAGCGATGCCCTTCTCCGGCTCCGACGGGCTCGGCGAGCTCATCTCCCGCGCCGTCGAAAGCCTCGGCGCGAGACC
Source organism: uncultured Oscillospiraceae bacterium (assembly GCA_964398305.1). Taxonomy (GTDB): domain Bacteria; phylum Bacillota; class Clostridia; order Oscillospirales; family Oscillospiraceae; genus Scatomorpha. The sequence goes on along the minus strand of CAYNMN010000075.1, from coordinate 1,596 downwards.
GGTAAGGGCCGGCGTGGGTCTGAGCTTTGCACGGCTCCATGAGCTTGCGGAGCGCGAGAGCGCCGCGGACTTCGTCGGTATGCCCGTGCCGCTGCTCTCGCTGCTTCGCCTGTACGGTCGCGGAGGGCTTGAGCGCGCGCTCGTCTCCGGCGACGTCTGCCCGCAGAGCGTTATGACCGGGATCGAGAGCATACTCGGCTCACGGCTCTTCCCGCACTACGGCTCGCGGGAGATGTGTCTCGGCGGCGCCGTTACCTGCCCCGCGCATGAGGGTATGCACCTGCGCGAAAACCACGTTATCGCGGAGATAATCGCGCCCGACGGCACGCCTCTGCCCGACGGCGAGGAGGGCGAGCTCGTCGTCACCACCGTCGGCATGGAGGCCATGCCGCTAATACGCTACCGCACGGGAGACCTCTGCCGTATCCTGCCCGACTCCTGCCCCTGCGGGGGCGTGACGCGGCGCATCTCGGAGGTGAGGCGCACCGACAGCGCCATGGAGCGGCTCGACAACGCGCTCTTTTCGCTGCGGGGCGTCATAGATTACGCCGCAAAAACGGAAAACGGCGCTCTGGCGCTCGACGTTTCGGGGAGCGCCGATGAGAACGCCGTCATGTCGGCGGCGCGCGGCGTTTTTCCCTCGCTGGACGTGCGCGTTAGCATTCGCCCCGCCTCCGCCGGCGACGCTCCGGCGTATATCGGCAAGCGCGTGATATTATAGCCCTCCCCCGGCATAGACTTGCCTCAGGGAGGTGAGCGCATGGGCTTTATGTTCTCCGAGCTGCGCTATAAGGAGGTCATCGACCTGCGCAGCGGGCAGCGTCTCGGCTACGTCTGCGACGCCGAGATCGACCCGGCGGAGGGGCGCGTTATCGCGCTGGTCGTGCCCGGTCAGGGCCGTGCCGGCGGGCTGCTGGGGCGCGACGACGACTATGTCCTGCCCTGGGGCAGCCTGTCGAGATTGGGCGACGATATCATACTTGTGGACTCCGAAAGCGAGCTTCTGCGCAAAAGACGCGAAAAAAAGCCGCTCTTTTATTGAAAAGCGCCCAAATAAGACAAAAAAGCCCTTGCAATGAGCACGGGCTTTTGCTATAATATCGGGGCATTACACACGGATGGGGGACCTTCGACCCGGTGGCGGACAAGCAGTCCGTCTGGTCGCGAAGGGCTGATCCCGCCGGAGGTAATAACGAATAAAGGAGGCACATTATTATGTCCGTAGTATCCATGAAACAGCTTCTGGAGGCCGGTGTACATTTCGGTCACCAGACCCGCAGGTGGAACCCCAAGATGGCCGAGTATATCTATTGCGAGCGCAACGGCATCTATATCATCGACCTGCAGAAGACCGTCAAAAAGCTCGAGGAGGCCTATGACTTCGTGCGCGACCTCTCCGCCAACGGTCAGAACATCCTGTTCGTCGGCACCAAAAAGCAGGCTGCCGACGCCATCAAGGAAGAGGCCGAGCGCGTCGGTCAGTACTATGTCAACGCCCGCTGGCTCGGCGGAATGCTCACCAACTTCAAGACCATGCGCACCCGTATCGATCGCCTTGCCCAGCTCAAGAAGATGCAGGAAGACGGCACCTTCGAT
>CAYNMN010000074.1:0-9727 GCA_964398305.1 uncultured Oscillospiraceae bacterium | reverse complement strand
GGTTACTGGGTTTTTCGGCAAGTTATCTTTTTCACTTGCACAATATGGTTGCGGGGGCAGGATTTGAACCTACGACCTCCGGGTTATGAGCCCGACGAGCTACCGGACTGCTCTACCCCGCGTTAAGTGAGCTTATATAGATTAGCACGGCGGGGGAGAATAGTCAAGAAAAATTTGAGGAGATTTGCGCGGCGTCGGTAATACTATTTGACAGGGACGCGGCGCGGTGATAACTTAATGGCATAAACTTCCGGAGGCTTGCAATGATACGATTTTATAACGGTGTCCTGCTCGCGATGGCGGACGGCTGCGCCGTGACGCGCGACGAGGTTTGGACGGACGGCGACCGCATCACCTATGTCGGCCCGGAGCGCGTGGACGCGCCCCCCTTCGAGCGGGAGATAGACCTGCGCGGCGATCTGCTGATGCCCGGCTTCAAGGACGCGCACACCCACTCCGCAATGACCTTCCTTCGCTCCTATGCCGACGATCTGCCGCTCCAAAGCTGGCTGTTCGACAAGGTGTTTCCGCTCGAGGAAAAGCTCACGCCCGAGGCGATCTACGCCTTCACGAAGCTTGCGATACTCGAATATCTCTCAAACGGAATAACCGCGAGCTTTGATATGTACTTCCATCTCGACGACTATGTCAGCGCCAATTTGGAAAGCGGCTTTCGCACAGTGATCTGCGCCGTTGCGGGCAGCAGCTCCACGCCGGACTTCAAGACCATAGAGGAGAATTACGGGCGATTCAATTCCATGGGCCCGCTCGTGGGCTACCGTCTCGGCTTCCACGCGGAATACACCTCGAAGCCCGAGGTGCTGCGCGACCTCGCCGCGCTCGCGCGCCAATACAAAGCGCCGGTCTGGACGCATATATCCGAGACGAAAAGCGAGGTGGAGGGCTGCCGCGAGCGGCACGGCGGCATGACGCCGGCGGAGTATTTCGACTCGCTCGGGCTATACGACTTCGGCGGCGGCGGCTACCACTGCGTGTGGTTCACGGAGCGCGACATCGAGATATTCAGACGCCGAGGGCTCTGGGCGGTGTCCTGTCCGGCCTCCAACGCCAAGCTCGCGAGCGGCATTGCCCCGCTCACGGAGCTCATGGACGCCGGCGTGGGCTTAGCGCTCGGCACGGACGGCGCGGCCTCCAACAACGCGCTCGATATGTTCCGCGAGATGTACCTCGCCTGCGTGCTCCAGAAGCTCCGGCGCTCCGACGCCGCCGCCTGCGGAGCGGATAGGATTCTTGAGGCCGCGACCGTGGGCGGAGCGAGAGCGATGGGACTGACTGACTGCGACTGCATTGCCCCCGGCAAGGCGGCGGATATGATAGTGATCGATATGTCCCGACCCAATATGCAGCCCGAGCACAACATAGACAAAAACCTTGTTTACAGCGGCTCGGGTGCCAACGTGCGCCTGACGATGATAGGCGGGCGGGTGCTCTATGAAAACGGCGAATACCATATAGGCGAGGACGCGCAGAGGATATGCGAGCGCGCCGCCGCCAGGACGAAGGAGATAGTTGAAAGTGTCTGACAGCAAGCTGGTTAAGAAGATTTCCGAGTGGGTGGACGCCCACGCCGACGAATACCTCCGCGACGTCACGCGCCTTGTCGCCGTGCGCAGCGTGAAGGGCGACGCTCAGGGCGACGCACCCTTCGGCGCCGGACCGCGCTCGGCGCTCGACGAGGCGCTGGCGATCTGCGGCGAATACGGGTTTGCGACGCGGGTATACGGCGGCGCCGTCGGCACGGCCGATCTCGCACCGGACAAGCCCAAAACGCTCGATATTCTCGGCCATCTCGACGTGGTGGGCGAGGGCGAGGGCTGGGAGACGGATCCCTACGCCGCGACGCTCCGGGACGACGGCTGCCTCTACGGGCGCGGCACGGACGACGACAAGGGCCCCGTGCTCGCGGCGCTCACGGCTATGCGCTGTGTGCGCGACCTCGGCGTGCCGCTCGCGGGCAACACGCGGCTCATAATGGGTACGGACGAGGAGAGCGGCTCCGGCGATCTTCCTTATTATTATAAGGACAACGCCCCCGCGCCGATGACCTTCACGCCGGACTCCGGCTTTCCGGTGTATAACATCGAGAAGGGCGGCTACGCCCCGGAGTTCACGGCGAGCTGGGATACCGAGCGCGCTCTGCCGCGCGTCACGATCCTTGAGGGCGGCTTCCGCCGGAACGTGATCCCGTCGGACGCCGGTGCCATCGTCGCGGGGCTCAACGCGCCGGCGATACACGCGCTCGCGCAGCCCATGGCGGAGAGCCTGGGCGTGGCGCTCGCCGTGGAGGACGTCCCGGGCGGCGCGCAGATATCCGTGCGCGGCACTCAGGGACACGCGGCGTATCCCGAGGCCGCAAACAACGGATTGACGGCGCTGCTGGCGATCCTCTCGGCGCTGCCGCTCGCGAGCTGCGGATCCACAAGGGCGCTGCGCGCGCTCTCGGCGATGCTGCCGCACGGCGACTGGCTGGGCAAGGCGCTCGGCGTTGCGCAGTCCGATGAGCTCTCCGGGCCGCTCACGGTCTCCTTCACGCTGCTGAGCGTGGGCGGGAACGGTCTGCACGGGCAGCTCGACTGCCGCGCTCCGCTCTGCGCGAACGATGCGAACACCCGCCGCGTCGTCGAGCGCGCCTTCCGCTCCGCAGGCTATGAGATATCCGGCGAGATGGCCGCGCCGCATCACACCGCGGGCGACGGGGAATTTGTCGGCACGCTGCTGCGCTGCTACGAGACCTATACCGGAAAAAAGGGCGAGTGCGTCTATACCGGCGGCGGCACCTATGTCCATGATATCCCCGGCGGCGTCGCCTTCGGGGCGGGCATGCCCGACTTCGAGACGAATCTGCACGGCGCGAACGAGCGCATGAACGTCGCGGATATGCTCACGGCGATAAAAATCTTTGCGCTTTCTATTGCGGAGTTCTGCGGCGCGGAGTAAAATACAGTCAAGGAATAAAGATCGGAGGCGCGGCAATGGCTAAGGAAAAGGTCAAAAAGGACAGCTCCGCTCTGGGCGCAAAGTGGAGCTACATAGGTCTGAGCGTATTTCTTATCGCGCTGGGCGTGTGCGCCATGATCTGGGCGGACATCAGCGCGGAGGTGATCTGCATCGCCATCGGCGTGGCGGTCATCATCTTTGGCGTGATCAGAATAATCATCTACTTCATGCGCAAGCTGCCGGGCGTGGGACTGAGCTATGATTTTTCACTCGGACTCATCGCGCTCATTGTCGGCGTGGTGCTGCTCATCCATCCGCAGGGCGTGATCGATCTCCTGCAGGTGGTCATCGGCGTGTTCCTGCTTGTTGACTCCGTGCTCAAGCTCCAGACCGCCATCGATTCCAAGCGCTTCGGCATGACCGGCTGGTGGGTGCCGCTCATCTTTACGATCATCTGCCTTGTGCTGGGTGTGATGATGGTGCTCAAGACGAACGTGATAATGGTGCTCATCGGCGCGGCGCTCGTGGCGGACGGCCTGCAGAACCTGTGTCTCGTCGTGTATTCGGGCATCGCCGCGCGTCAGCTCCGCCGCATGGACAAGGACGGCGACGGCAAGCCGGATATCTTCGACGCCACCGACGAGCAGTCCGACGCCGCTCCCGCAGAGCCGGAGGCTCCCTCGGACGCCCCCATAACGCCCGACGTACCGCTTGATGAGCCGGACGATAATACGAACGGAGGCAACACGCTATGATAACAAGAAAAGCAGACAGGACTTCCTCGCGCTCCGACCACTTCAAGGGCGGAGAGGGCTATATCCTCAACACGGTCATTCGCCCGGCGGACGGGCTGAACGGCAAGGGTCGACTCTTCAACCACGGGCGGCTCGAGAAGAACTGCGAGATCGGCTGGCACGTCCACGACGGGGACAGCGAGGTCTACTACATCCTCTCCGGCGAGGGGGAGTACTGCGACAACGGCACGCTTGAGACCGTCCGCCCCGGCGACGTCTGCTGGTGCGACGACGGCGAGGGACACTCGATGATAAACCGCTCCGACGAGCCGCTTGAGTATATCGCGCTGATACTGTATAAATAAAACAGGCTCGAAAAAATTCCGGACGGGCGTTGCTGTGAACGCCCGTCCGGAATCGGCATCGGTATTGTTATTTGTGGTAATAGAGCACGCCCATGCACCAGGGGCCGCAGTGGCCGCAGATGGTACAGCCGGCCGTGTTGTGGTATATCTTTTCAAAGGGCTGGCAGGAGAGGATGGCGTCTGTCACGCGCTGGCACGTCTCGTCGGGTATGCCGGAGTGTGTGATGAATATGCGGCGCAGATCGATGTCGTCCCGATCCTTGAGCCTGTCGATGGTGTATTGGATATATGCGCTCTCTATTTTGCCGCGATATTTCTTTGCGACGTTCATTTTGCCGTCGTGCACCTCTATGCAGGGCTTGAGCCCGAGCATATTCGCGCCGAGCGCCTGCAGGGTCGTGCAGCGTCCGCCTCGGCGCAAATAGTCGAGCGTGTTGATGACGAAGCTCGTGTCCACCTTGGGCACCATGCGCTCCGTCTCGGCGGCGATCTCCTCGGGCGATCTGCCTTCGCGCGCCATGATGGCGGCGTCGAGCACGAGGTGGCCGAAGCCGGTGGAGAGGTTGAGCGAATCGACGACGAATACGTCCCCGACCTCCTCGGCGGCGAGCCGCGCGTTGTTGCAGCACGCGGAAAGCTCCGACGAGAAGGCGATGTGGACGATCGCGTCGTAATCGCGCCTGTATTGGGTCCATCTTTCAATATAGTCGCCGATGGTCACGGCGGTGGTGCCGACGATCTTGCCGGTCTGCTCGGTGTAGGCAAAAACATCGGGCGAGCTTATCTCCAGACCGTCCTTATAGGATGTGCCGTCGTCCTTGATGACATATAGGGGGAAAATGCCGATATCATACTCCTCCACAAGCTCCTTCGGGAGATCGCAGGTGCTGTCGGCAGTGATCTTGATTTTCAAATACGAAGTCCTCCTTGCTGAGTGGTGTGGAGTATGATAACACATCGCCGCAAAAAAAGGAAGTGAAAAAATGCCGTCGAAAATTCTGGTAATAACAGGCCCCACGGCCACGGGCAAGACCCGGCTGGGCGTGAGCTGCTCGCTTGCGCTGGGCGGCGAGGTGGTCTCCGCCGATTCCATGCAGGTATACAGGCGCATGGACATAGGCACGGCCAAGCCCACGGCGGAGGAGACGCGGGGCGTGCCGCACCACCTGATAGACGTCGCGGAGCCGGGCGAGAGCTGGTCTGTCGCCCGCTGGACTGAGCTTGCGCGCGAGCGCTGCGAGGACATCCTCGCGCGGGGAAGGGTGCCGGTCGTCGTCGGCGGGACGGGGCTGTATATCGATTCGCTCATATCGGGCCGGGACTTTGCCGACGGCACTCGGGACGAGGCGTGCCGCGCGGAGCTCGGCGAGCGCTACGACGAAATCGGCGGCGCGGCGATGCTCACCGAGCTCTCGCAGATCGATCCCAAGCGGGCGGCGAAGCTCGCCCCCGCCGATAAAAAGCGCATAGTCCGCGCCTGGGAGGTCTGGCTGCTCACGGGGGAGACCATCACCGAGCACGACCGCCGCACGCGGGAGCGCCCGAGCGCGTATGACGCGCGGGTGATCGCCCTCGACTACGCCGACCGCGCCGCGCTCTATGCGCGTATCGACGCGCGGGTGGATGAGATGGCGGCGGCGGGGCTGTTCGACGAGGTCCGCGCCCTGCTCGCCTCGGGTCTTCCGGACGGGTGCACGGCGATGCAGGCCATTGGCTACAAGGAGGCCGCCGCCGCGATAAGGGGCGAGTGTGACGCCGCGGCCGCGATCGAAACGATAAAGCGCGAGAGCCGGCGCTACGCCAAGCGTCAGCTCACCTGGCTGCGCGCAAAGGCCGGCGTCAAATGGATACGCTGGGGCGACGTCCCCGATTTTGACGGCGCGTTACGGATTTCGACGGATTTCTTCCTCTCCCAAGGCTAATATAGTGCTGCACGGGACGTCGGCGCGGCCGACGTTTTGTGCAAAATCACTATTTATCGGGACGGCCGCTCGTGGTATTATAAAGCGGCGGCGTCCCTAAAGGGAGAGAAAAAGATGGAAAAAACCAGAAATCTTCAGGACGCCTTCCTCAATCGCGCCAGACTCGACAAATCCGTGGTCACCCTGTTCCTCATGAACGGCTTTCAGCTCCGGGGCGTCGTCAGAGGCTTTGACAGCTTTGTTGTGATGATCGACTCCGAGGGAAAGCAGCAGATGATCTACAAGCACGCCATTTCCACAATATCGCCGCCGCGTCCCCTGCATCTCGGAGAGGAGGGCGGCGAGTAACGGTCTACATACCGGGGGAGTGATACTCTGAAAAAGACCAATACCGTCACGACAATAGCCACCGTCGTCCTCTTTGCGGCCATGGTCGTCTATCTCGTCTCCGCGCTCATCGGCTCCTCCGGCAGCGCGCTGCAGACCGCCGTCACCGTGCTCACGACCGTCAGCAGCTCGGCGGATTTCAGCGGCGTTGCCGTAAGGGAGGAGACGCTGATTACGGCGAGCGGCGCCTATACCTTCGTTGCGGTGGACGACGGCGACGAGGTGGCCGCCGGGCAGGTGCTCGGGCAGTCGCTCGCGAACGAGAGCGAGCTTGAGAGCGTCAGCCGGGAGAAGGAGCTCGAAAACGAGATAAGCCATGTCGAAACGCTTCTGAGCGGCATCACCTCGGCGGGCGATCTCACGGAGCTCGACGCCGACGTGCGCGCCGCCATACTCAGTCTCAACGCCGCCACCTCCGGCGGCGACCTCGCGCGGCTCAACTCCGCCGCGGCCTCGCTCACGGCGCTGATCTTTCCCGATAACGCCACCGTGACCGAGAGCGATCTTTCAGCGCTCAAAGCGGAGCTCGCCGAGCTGCAGCGTCAGAGCTATTCCTCGGGAGATATTATTTCCCCGTCCTCGGGGCTTTTCACAACGCTTACGGACGGGCTTGAGAGCCTTACGCCCGAGTCGCTCGAAAACCTCACGGTCGAGGGCTGCAAGGCGCTCATGGCGACCAAGGCGCAGACCGATCCCACCGCGCTCGGCAAGCTCATCACGGGCTTTCGCTGGTACTACGCGGGGCTGATGGATTCAAAGGATGCCGCGAATTTCGAGGCGGGCGACTATGTAACGGTCACGCTGCAGCAGCGCTACGGCGGCGCCGTCACCATGCGCGTGGACAGCGTGAGCGACGCCGACGGCGGCAAGTGCGCCGTGGTGTTCTCAACGCTGAAGAATCTCCAGTCGGCCGTCGCCATGAGAGCGGCGGATTCCGAGGTGGCCTACTTCCAGCAGACCGGTCTGCGCGTGCCCACCAAGGCCCTGCATGTGGACGAGAACGGCGACGCCTTCGTGTATGTTATCACGGCCATGCGCGTGGAGATAAAGCATGTGGAGATCCTCACCGCTTCGGGCGACTATTCGATCATAGCCGTTGAGGACGCGGCGGACAGTCTGCGCGAGGGCAACGAGGTCGTTGTGAGCGGGGCGGACGTATATGAGGGGATGATTATAAAATGAGCATAGCGGATAATGTCGCGGCGGTGCGCCGCAGACTGGAGGCCGCAGCCCCCGGCAGGAGCGTGGCGCTCGTAGCGGCCACGAAGATGAACGACGCCGCGCGTGTGCGCGAGGTCATAGCCGCCGGAGCGGACGCCTGCGGGGAAAACCGCGTTCAGGAGCTGCTGGCCAAGAACGCCGAGGGCGCCTATGCCGGCGCGCCGCTGCATTTTATAGGACACCTTCAGAAAAACAAGGTCAAAAACGTCGTGGGTCTCGTCGATCTCATCGAGTCCGTGGACAGCGGGGAGCTGCTGCGGCTCATAGACTTGCGCGCCGCTGCGCTGGGCATAATACAAAACGTGCTCATAGAGATCAATATCGGCGGCGAGCTCTCAAAAAGCGGGGCGGAGCTCTCCGCGCTGCCGGATATTCTCGCCGCGGCGGGCGCGCTGGGACACGTCAGCGTGCGCGGGCTGATGGCGATACCGCCGATAAGCGCGGCGCCGGGGGCGAACAGGCCATATTTTGCCCGGATGAAAGAGCTTTTTGTTGACATTGGGGAGAAAAAATACGATAATACCTGCATGGACGTCCTCTCCATGGGCATGAGCGGCGATTTTGAAGACGCCGCCGCCGAGGGCGCCACCATGGTCAGGGTGGGTTCGGCAATATTCGGCCCGCGCGATTACGGCCCGGTAAACTAAGGAGACAGACATGGGATTTCTGGATGAGATTAAAAAGCTGACACAGCCCTTTGACGACGATGAGGACGAATTTTTCGACGATGACGACGCGCAGACGCCCATACCCGTGAGCGGGGACGGCAGCGAGAGCGCGAGACCCTCGGCGCCGCCTTCGGGACGCAAGAGCAGCTTCTTTTCAGACGACGGGGCGACCCCGGCGCCGCGCCCGGTGTTCACTCCCAAGCGCGACGGCCGCTCGACGGACGCCAAGGTCGTGAACATCAACGCCTCGACCCAGCTCAAGGTCGTGCTAGTTAAGCCCGAGCGCTTCGAGTCCGCCGCAGAGATAGCCGACCACCTGCGCGACAAGCGCACGGTCGTGATGAATCTCGAAAAGACCGGCAAGGACGTATCGAGAAGGCTCATCGACTTTCTCTCGGGCGTGGCCTATGCTCAGGACGGCAAGATACGCCGCATAGCCAACAACACATACCTCATCACGCCGTATAACGTCGATCTCATGGGCGACCTGATGGACGAGCTCGAGAGCAACGGCCTGTACTATAACTGATACGATAAACATAAACGGAGGGAGCGCTGGATATGACGCCGCAGGATATTCGGGAGAAGGCCTTTGAAAAGGCAGTTTTCGGCGGTTACGACATGGGCGGGGTCGATGATTTCCTTGAGGAGATCGCGGCCGAGCTCGAGACCGCTCAAAAGGAGAGCCACGTCCTCAAGAGCAAGATGAAGGTCCTTGTGGACAAAATAGAGGAATACCGCACGAGCGAGAACGCCATGAGCCAGACCCTTATGGCGGCGCAGAAATTTGCCGCCCAGCTCGAGGGCGAGGCCCGCGCCCGCGCGGAAAAGACCATCAGCGACGCCAACGCCTCCGCCGCGCGCACGCTCTCCGAGGCCGACGGCCGAGCCGCTCAGGCTCTCGCCCAGCTCAGAGCCGAGACGGAGCAGGAGCAGGCGAGACTCGCCGCCGCCAAGGCCGCGACAGCCAGATTCCTCGAGGAGGCCCGCACGCTTTGCGCCAGGCAGCTCGAGTATCTCGGCAGGATCCCCGACATTGCCAAAGCCGCCCCCAAAAATGAGGCGGCCATTGACGATGCCGTTAAGAGCATCGAAGATTCCGTTGCCCGAATACCGGTCGAGCCCGCTCCCCGTATGGAGATACCCATCGAGCCCGTCCCCTTCGCGGCAGCGCCCCGTGACGACGCCACGCGCATGTTCGGTTCGAGCAGCGCAGACTGACGTTTTCCGCGGACAGACCAAAAGCGACAGGAACGGCGGGGCGGCGCAATGCGCGGCCCCGCCTGCAATATAGCTCGCCCAACCCACAATGTTAGGAGAAAGAGATATGTCAAAGGACTATAACACAACGCTTAATCTGCCGAAAACCGATTTTCCCATGCGCGCGGGTTTGCCCAAGCGCGAGCCCGAGATGCTCGAGCGCTGGCTTGAGCAGGATATATATAACGAGCTCCTGAAGAAAAACGAGGGCA
>CAYNMN010000073.1:0-9766 GCA_964398305.1 uncultured Oscillospiraceae bacterium | reverse complement strand
TCAGGGCTTCTGGCCCGCCGACATGTATATCGAAGGTCTTGACCAGTACCGCGGCTGGTTCCAATCCGCGCTGCTCACCGCTGTCGGCTCCACCGGCGTGGCACAGGCTCCCTTCAGGGAATGCCTGACCCACGGCTGGACGGTCGACGGCGAGGGCAAGGCCATGCACAAGTCCCTCGGCAACGGCATGGACCCGAGCGAGATAATTCAGGAATACGGCGCGGATCTCCTGCGCCTGTGGGCGGGCTCTGCCGACTACCACGTCGATGTGCGCTGCTCCCCGGAGATATTTAAGCAGCTCTCGCAGAACTATCTCAAGTTCCGCAACACCGCGCGCTACTGTCTCGGCAACCTCGACGGGTTCAACGCCGACGATCTCGTCGCGCCCGAGGATATGCTCGAGCTCGACCGCTGGGCGATGACCAAGCTCGGCGGGCTCATCCGCGCTGTCGACGCCGCCTATTATAACTACGAATTCCATGTGGTGTCCCACGCGATCAACGACTTCTGCGTGGTGGAGCTGTCGAGCTTCTATCTGGACATCATCAAGGACCGCCTCTACTGCGAGAAGCGCGACGGCGTGGAGCGCCGCAGCGCCCAGACGGCGCTATTCCTCATTCTCGACACCATCACCAAGCTCTTTGCGCCGATCCTCTGCTTCACGAGCGACGAGATCTGGCAGTCCATGCCCCACCGCTCGGACGACGACGCGCGCAACGTGCTCTTCAACGAGATGAACAAGCCCTTTGAGGCGTATGAGCTTTGCGAGAGCGACATGGCGCGTTGGGACGGCATCATCGCGCTGCGCGGCGATGTGAACAAGGCTCTCGAGCTCGCCCGCGCGGAAAAGTCCATCGGCAAGCCGCTCGACGCCAAGGTGACGCTCTTCGTCTCCGACGCCGCGAGGGCCGCCTTCGAAGCCATAGTGGACGCCCCGCTCGACAAGCTCTGCATCGTCTCCGAGACGGCGGTCATTTATGGCGAGGGCGAGGGCTACAAGGGCGAGGAGTTCGCCGGAGTCACGGTGAAGGTGGAGCCGAGCGACGCGCCCAAGTGCCCGCGCTGCTGGACCCACAGCCGCACCATCGGCTCGGACGCCGCGCACCCCGAGCTCTGCGCGCGCTGCGCCGCCGCGATAAAATAATCTGTTCAATGCGGCCAAGCCGTGGTATAATAAAAAAACTACCTCTATAAGGAGGGTGTTTGGGATATGTTATACGCCATTGCGGTGGTGATAGTCCTCATACTCGACCAGGGACTCAAATACTGGACAACCGTGAGCATAACGCTTAACTCCGGCTCCGTGCCGGTTATTGAGGGCGTGTTCAGCCTCGTCAACATCCACAACTCCGGCGCCGCCTTCGGGATACTCGAAAACGCCAGGTGGCTGTTTATAATCCTCGCCGTAGTGTTCACGGCGCTGGTGGTGTTTGCGCTCGTGCGCAACATCGTGCGGCAGCCGCTCGGCCGCTGGAGCGCCGTGCTGGTGACGGCCGGCGCGCTCGGCAACCTCATAGACAGGATAATGAACGGCTATGTCGTCGATATGTTCCGGCTCGACTTCATGAACTTTGCCGTGTTCAACATCGCCGATATCTTCATCACGGTCTGCGGCATCCTGTTCGTGATCTACCTCATCTTCACAAAGGACTTCGCGTCCGATAAAAAAGCCCCTGTCCGCGCAGAAGCCGGGGGCAAAACCGCCGAGCGCCGCAAGGCGCCCCCCGCGCGCGAGGCCCGCGGCGGCGGGAAGCACGCGCCCAAGGCCGCTCCCGTCGAGGAGCCGGAGGAGGAAGTGCGCGCCTATACCCCGCGCGCCGGCCGCGTCAGCGCTGCCGCCGTGCGTATTACGGACGAGGAGGACGAGGCGCCCGCGCCCGCGCCCGTGCCGGAGATCAGGCCCGCGCCTGCGGCAGCTCCCCCGCGTCCCATCCCGCCGAGAACGGCGGTAAAGAGACCGGAGCCCCCGAAAATAGACCCCAACGACCCCTTCGCGGAGTGGGAGCGCCCGAGCGAGCCCGAGCCGGAGGTCAGCTTTGTGACAGCCGAGCCGGAGACTCCCGTGAGCGCGCCGGTATATTCGCCCGTGAGCGAGCCGATACCGGAGCCGATTCCCGCGCCGCCGCCTGTGTATACCCCCGAGCCGGTCAAGCCGGAGGTCTCCGCGCCCGTGAGCGCGCCCGCAAAGCAGGAGAGCGCCGCCGAGGAGGATTATTCGCTTGACGATATCCTCGCGGAGTTCAAATGAGCGAAGAAAGGCACATTGAAATAACAGCAGGGGAGAGCGCCGAGAGGATCGACGCTCTCCTCGCGCGCAGCATACCCGGGCTCACTCGCTCGGCGGCCCAGCGCCTTATTGAGGAGGAGCGCGTCACGCTGCGCGGCTCGCCGGTGAAGAAAAACCTCAAAACGGCGCGGGGCGAGAGCTTTGCGGTCGCCATTCCCGCCCCGCGCGAGGCCGCGCCGGCGGCGCAGGATATCGCGCTCGACATAGTTTATGAGGACGCGGACGTTGTGGTGGTCAACAAGCCGCGCGGCATGGTCGTCCACCCCGCGCCGGGGCATGAGGACGGTACGCTCGTCAACGCGCTCATACACCACTGCGGCGAGAGCCTTTCGGGTATCGGCGGCGAGCGCCGTCCCGGCATCGTCCACAGGATAGACCGCGACACCTCGGGTCTGATCGTTGCGGCGAAGAACGACGCGGCGCATCTCGCGCTCTCGCGCCAGCTCTCCGACCACAGCATGTACAGGGTTTATGAGGCGGTGGTCGTCGGGCGCATGAGAGAGGATCGCGGCACCGTGGACGCGCCGATAGGCCGCAGCGAGCGCGACCGCAAGAGGATGGCCGTGACACAGAAAAACTCCCGCGCCGCCGTGACCCACTGGGAGGTCATAGAGCGATATCAGGGCTACACCCACATCCGCTGCCGGCTTGAGACCGGCCGCACGCATCAGATCCGCGTGCATATGGCGAGCATCGGCCATCCGCTGCTCGGCGACTGGGTCTACGGCAGACCCAAGTCCGGAGAAAAGGGGCTTGTCGGCCAGTGCCTTCATGCGCGCGAGCTGCGCTTTACCCATCCGCGCACGGGCGAGGAGCTGCGGCTCACGACCGGGCTGCCGGAATATTTTACGGAGGTACTCTCGCTTCTCGGCCCGCCGACGGCGTGAGTAAAATACACAAGGAGGAAACAATATGCTCTGGAATATCATCGTCACTATTCTTCTCGGCGCGCTCGCCGGCTGGCTTGCGGGGCTGATAATGAAAACGAAGGGCGGCTTCTGGTTTAACTGCGCGCTCGGCATAGCCGGCTCGGTCGCCGGGCGGTTCGTCGCGGGCTTCATCGGCATCACGGCTTCAAAGGTGAGCATTGGCGGCGTCCTCATTTCCGCCGCCGGAGCCTGTCTTGTCATCTGGCTCGTGCGCATGATCGTCGGAAAAAAGTAACGGAAAACGAATAGTCCGCCGCCGCCGCGCATAGAATATGAAGAAATGCGCGGAGGTGGCGGAATGAAAAACAAGGCTCTCAGATTTCTGAAAAAAGCGCTCCCGTTCATGGTCTTCACGGCGATCGCGCTCGCGGTGGGGGCTCTGGCGGGCTTCTTCACACACGGCTCGATGGAGGAGTTCGAGGCGCTTGCCAAGCCGCCGCTCTCGCCGCCGGGCTGGGTGTTCGGCGTGGTGTGGAGCGTGCTGTATGTGCTCATGGGCATCAGCGCGGCGCTCGTATGGAGAGCGCACGGGAGCGACGAGCGCACGGGCGCTCTTGTGCTGTGGGGCATCCAGCTGCCGGTCAATTTCTTCTGGCCGATATTCTTTTTTGCGTTTGAGTATCGCCTGCTCGCGTTTATTTGGCTCCTGCTGCTCGCCGTGCTCGTCGCGGTGATGATCGCGAGGATGTACAGGGTGAGGAGCGCCGCCGCGTATATCCAGCTCCCGTATCTCGCGTGGCTGCTGTTTGCGCTCTACCTGAACATGGGAGTCTACCTGCTCAATAAATAATTGAACACCGCCCCTTATTGTGGTAAACTACCGCGTAAAGGGTGGTGCTTTTTTATGATCTTCAACCCCAACAACGCCTTCATGTACTGCGTGGTGGCGATAGTCGTGGCCTATGTTATTGCCATGAGCGTGCGTTTCATCGTCCTCGCCTGGCGCAGGGCGGTAAAAATAGGCATGGATCCCGCGCTGCTGCGGCGCACGGCCGTCTCGGCGGCGATATTCACGATAGCGCCGGCGGTTTCGATACTGCTGGGCGTCATAGCTCTCAGCCGCGCGCTGGGCTTTCCGCTGCCGTGGCTGCGGCTGTCCGTCGTCGGCGCGCTGACCTATGAGACGCCCGCCGCCGCCTCCGCCGCCAACGCCATAGGGCTCGATCTCTCGCAGCTCATTACCGATCCGCAGTCCTTCGCCGCCATCGCGTGGGTCATGACGCTCGGCATCATCCCCGGCATGATCCTCGTCCCGGCCTTCGGCAAGAAGATCGAAAACGGCGTTATGAAGATACGCACGAAGGACGAGAAGTGGGGCAGGATATTCATGTCGGCGCTCTTTCTCGGCATGATAAGCGCCTTCCTCGGCATGGTGTTCGCCACCGTTGGCAACGGGCTCGCGGGCTGGATACCCTTCTTCGTAATGGTCGCGTCCGCGCTTTTGATGTGCGTGTGCGCGGTGTTCGTAAAGGTGCTGAAGTGGAAGTGGATGGAGGACTACGCGCTGCCGATATCCATGCTGGGCGGCATGGCGCTGTCCATACCCATCACCAACATAGTCAGCGCGCTGGTTTGAGGGAGGGGGAGATATAATGGACGAAAGACTTATCGACTATAACTCCTTCCGCGACAAGGAGCATTTTGTCGGCCGCATCTGGATACTTACGGGCTTTGCGCTGCTGCTCGCGGTGCCCACGGCCATCTGCCTTGTATATAACGCCTGGCCGCCGATAGGCTGGGTGCTCAAGGGTCTGCTCGGCGTGCTGCCGATATACTGGACGATAGCCGTGATCGAGGTTATCACCTATGTGCCCATGCTCGGCACGGGCGGGTCGTATCTCGGCTTCTATACCGGCAACCTCACGAGTCTGAAGGTCCCCTGCGCGCTCAACGCGATGCAGGGCGCGAAGGTCGAGCCCGGCACGGAGGAGGGCGAGGTCATCTCCACCATCGCCATCGGCGTCTCCGCCCTTGTCACAACGGCTGTGATCGCCATCGGCGTGCTCGCTCTCTCGTCGATCAAGGACGTTATCGAGTCCCCGGTGCTTCAGCCCTGCTTTGACAATATCCTGCCCGCGCTCTTCGGGCCGCTCGCCGTCGTATATGTGGCGAAGGACTGGAAGGTCGCGATAACGCCGCTCGTATTCATGATAGTGCTGTTCGTATGCGTGCCCTCGCTCGCCTCGTCGGTCGGCGTGCTCGTCCCGGTCGGCGCGCTAATTGCGATAGGCGCGGCGCGTCTGCTCTATAAGAAAGGACTGATCTGAAAATGAACAAGCTGATAAAGGCAGCCGTCGGCGCCGCCGCGGTGGGGCTGCCCGCCGTGCTCTGCGCGAGAGCAGCGGCGTTCAGACCGAAGACGGAGACGACGCCCGAGCCCGACGAGGTCAGGGTAGACGCCGCGCGCGCCGTGGAGTCGCTCGCCGAGATGATCCGCTGCAAAACGGTCTCAAATACCGATCACTCGCTTGAGGACGCCGCCGAGTTCGATAAATTCCGCGCCTATCTTTCCGAGCGCTACCCGAATATCCGCAAAACCTGCACGCTCGAGCATATCGGGCGCTGCGGTCTGCTTTACAGATGGCCGGGCAAGGTGCACTCCGGCCCCGCCGTGTTCATGGCGCATTACGACGTCGTCCCCGCCGACGAGAACAGCTGGACACACCCGGCGTTTGAGGGTCAGATCGAAAACGGCGTCCTCTGGGGACGCGGCACGCTTGACACCAAGGGCACCCTTGTCGGCGTGGTCGAGGCGGCCGAGCAGCTCATAGGCGAGGGCTTCGTGCCGGAGAACGACATTTACTTCGCCTTTTCGGGCGAGGAGGAGATCGCCGGCGACTCGGCGCTCGATATAGTAAAGACCTTTGAGCAGCGCGGCATAATCCCGCAGCTCGTGCATGACGAGGGCGGCGCCGTGGTGCAGAACACCTTCCCCGGCGTGGCGGAGCCCTGCGCGCTCATCGGCACGGGCGAGAAGGGACAGCTGCAGGTCTTTATGGAGATGAAGTCCGCCGGCGGCCACGCCTCCGCGCCGCCTCCGCACAGCATAATCGGCAGGCTCTCCAAGGCCGCCGTGAGCATCGAAAAGCATCCCTTCCGCTTCAACATGACGCCCCCGGCCGTGGAGATGTTCGACACGCTCGGCCGGCACTCGTCCTTTGCGTATAAGCTCATATTCGCGAATTTCGGCCTGTTCCGTCCGGTGTTCGACCTGCTGTGCCGCAAGACGGGCGGGGAGATCAACGCCCTGTGCCGCACGACCACGGTAATAACTCAGGCCTCCGGCTCCGCCGCGAACAACGTCATCCCGCCCGAGGCGAGCATGGGCATAAATGTCCGCCTGACCGGCGGGGACAGCACGGAGTATGTTATGGAGCGGCTTGAGCGGCTTGCCGGCGACCCGGATATAGCCTTCCGCCATGCCGACGCGCACTCCGAGGCGAGCGTCTTTTCCGAGACCGGCGACGCGCCGGGCTGGCGGCGCATAAAGAGCGCCGTGCAGCGCACCTGGCCGGAGGCGATAGTATCGCCCTTCCTGATGATCGCCGGCAGCGACTCGCGGCACTATTCGCGTATTTCGGATCATGTCTACCGCTTCTGTCCGATGGCCATGACCAACGAGGAGCGCGCCACCATCCACGGCAACGACGAGCATATCGCCGTAGCCACGGTGGAAAAGACCGTGCAGTTCTATGTCAGGCTCATGAGGATGTGTTGAAGTGACTGTAAAGAAAGAGCTCCCGCGGGGCGTCGCCCTCGCGGCGGGTACGTTCGTACTCGTTATAAACGGGATAATATATGCCTGGAGCATCTACTCCTCGCCGTTCTCCTCGGGCTTCGGCTGGACAAGCGCGCAGCTCGGTCTGTGCTTCACGGTCATCATGGCCGGCTTCTGTCTGGGCGGAATACTGGGCAGCGGCATATCCTCCGGCGGCGGCGCGGGGCTGACGATGATAGTCGGCGGCGCGCTTGGCGCGCTGGGCTTTGTGCTCTGTTTCTTCCTGACGGCGAACACGCTCTGGCTGCTCTATCTCGCCTTCGCGATCTCGAGCCTCGGCGTCGGCGCGGTCTATAACGCCGTGATCTCCACGGTCGTTATGCGCTTTCCGGACAAAAAGGGCACGGCCTCGGGCGTTCTGATGATGGGCTTCGGCGCGAGCTCGCTGATAATGGGCACTCTCGCCTCAAAGCTTATCGGCTCCCCGGACTTCGGCTGGCATCTCACCTATGTCCTCACGGGCGCGCTGCTGTTTGCCGCCGCCGTTGTAGGGCGCGTCCTCGTCGCGCCGGTGAGCGTCGACACCCAGACTCAGGGCAGGGTGGACGAGGGCATGACCTCCTCGCGCATGGTCAGAACTCCGCAGTTCGCGCTGCTGTTCTGCATAGGTATGCTCGGCTGCGCCTTCGGCTCCGGCATCATCGGACACTGCCGGTATATAGTTCTTGAGGCCGGTGCGCCGGAGGAGCTCGCGGCTCTCTCCGTGGGGCTGGTGTCGGTATTCAACGGCCTCGGGCGCATAGTGTTCGGCACGCTGCATGACAAAAAGGGCCTGCGCTGGTCCTTCGGTGGCAGCACGGCGCTGTTTATAATCGCGGGCGTCGTGGCGACGCTCAGTCTGCGCGCGGGCGCGCTCTGGCCGCTGATGTGCGCGATGATGCTCGTCGGCCTCGCTTACGGCTGTATTCCGCCCGTGAACTCGTCGCTCGTGGGCGAGCTATTCGGACGCAGGCACTTTGCCTCGAACCTCTCCGTGGCGAACCTGAGCATACTCCCCGCCGCCTTTGCCTCCACGGCTGCCGGCGCGATCCAGACGACCACAGGCTCCTATGCCGGCGCTTTCGCGCTTTTCGGCGCTCTGGAGCTCGTCGCCGTCGTGCTGATAGTCATGCTCGGGCGCAGGGTGGATAAAATGAAGGAGGGTAAATAAATGTATATTGCGTGTCTTGATCTTGAAGGGGTGCTGGTGCCGGAGATATGGATAGCCTTCTCCGAAGCGAGCGGCATTCCGGAGCTGCGGCGCACCACTCGCGACGAGCCGGACTACGACAAGCTCATGCGCTGGCGGCTCGGCATACTCAAGGAGCACGGTCTCGGCCTGCCGGAGATACAGGAGACCATCTCACGGATCGACCCGCTGCCGGGGGCAAAGGCTTTTCTTGACGAGCTGCGCGGCGTCTGCCAGACCGTCATAGTCAGCGACACCTTTGAGCAGTTCGCGGGGCCGCTTATTAAAAAGCTCGGAATGCCGACCATCCTCTGCAACACGCTTGAGGTCGCGCCCTCCGGCGAGATAACCGGCTTCAGGATGCGTATAGCAAACTCCAAGCTCTCCACCGTTCGGGCGCTGCAGTCGATAGGCTATGACACTCTCGCCGCCGGCGACAGCTTCAACGACCTCGATATGATCAGGGCGAGCCGCGCGGGCTTCCTGTTCCGCTCCACTCCGCAGATAATTGCGGATAACCCCGCCGTCCCGGCGTATGAGGGATTTCCCGATCTCCTCGCGGCGTTTCGGGGCGCAATGGAATAATTTCGTCAGACCGGGCTTGCAGCAGCGAGCCCGGTCTTGCGCTGCGGCGCCCGAATATTTGAGGAGAAAAAAACTCTTTACAAACGGGAAGGTATGTGCTATGTTAATTTCAGTAATAATTCTCGTTAATGTTTGGAGGACGCATGGAGCAGACAAGAAAGCACAGTAAAAAGCGCGAGGCTATATATAACGCTCTGCGGGCGACAAAGGAGCATCCCAGCGCAGAAATGCTGCATAACACCCTCAAGTCGCTCTATCCCGATCTCAGTCTCGGCACGGTCTACCGCAACCTCGCTCTGTTCGTGGGCGACGGCAGCGCCATCTGCGTGGGCACGGTCGCCGGTCAGGAGCGCTACGACGCCGATACCAGACCCCACGCCCATTTTGTCTGCGAAAGGTGCGGGCGGGTGCTGGACGTCCGCGCGCCGGAGCTGATGGACGGTCTGTATTCGATGGTGGAGGAGTCCACCGGCGGCGAGGTGCGTTCGCATTCGCTCTCGTTTTCGGGGCTCTGCGCCGACTGCAAATGAGAATAAAGGGGCTCGCCCCTTTATATAATACATGTAATCAAAAATCTTTTTATTTACGGAGGAAACAAAAATGGCTAAGTTCGTATGTCCTGTCTGCGGTTATGTTCACGAGGGCGACACGCCCCCCGAAAAGTGCCCCCAGTGCGGAGTTCCCGGCTCCAAGTTCACCAAGATGGAGGAGACCATGTCCTGGGCCGCCGAGCACGTCGTCGGCGTGGGCAAGGTATTCGGCGCCGACGTCCCCGAGGATGTTCAGAAGGAGATAATCGAGGGTCTGCGCGCCAACTTCAACGGCGAGTGCTCCGAAGTCGGCATGTATCTCGCGATGTCCCGCGTGGCCTACCGCGAGGGCTATCCCGAAATCGGCGACTACTGGTATAAGGCCGGCATAGAGGAGGCCGAGCACGCGGCGAAGTTCGCCGAGCTCCTCGGCGAGGTCATCACAGACTCCACCAAAAAGAACCTCTCCATGCGCGTTGAGGCCGAGAA
>CAYNMN010000072.1:0-9798 GCA_964398305.1 uncultured Oscillospiraceae bacterium | reverse complement strand
GTCATCCACGCCATAGAGGCGCACCACGGCGATGTTGAGGCGCACACCGTCATCGCCTGTCTTGTTCAGGCCGCCGATACCATCTCCGCCGCCCGCCCCGGCGCCAGGCGCGAGAATATCGAAAACTACGTCAAGCGTCTCGAGAAGCTCGAGCAGGTCACCAAGAGCTTTCCCGGCATCTCCGGTTGCTATGCAATTCAGGCCGGCCGCGAGATCCGCGTCATGGTCAAGCCCGACGAGGTCGACGAGGACAAGATGGTCCTCCTCGCGCGGGATATCGCCAAGAAGATCGAGGAGGAGCTCACCTACCCCGGCCAGATAAAGGTCCACGTCATCCGCGAGACCAAGGCCGTGGATTACGCGAAATAATATCTGTTAACAGTTCAAGGGCGCGCCGAAAGACGCGCCCTTTCATTTTGTCCGCAGTCGGCAAAGCCTGTGGTTTTGCCGACGATCGTTTTATCCATGCTGAACGGCCGGAACAGGTACGCGCTCGCTCTCGGGCGCGCTCAGCTCCCTGTATGTCGAGCGTATCATGACCGCGGCTATGACGAACGTTAAAACGTCGGACACCGGCATGGAATACAGCACGCCGTCAAGCCCGAAGAACACGGGCAGCAGCAGGGCAAAGCCCACGCCGAACACGACCTCGCGGATCATCGAGAGCGCCGTGGAGGCCAGCGCCTTGCCAAGCGACTGGAGGTAGATAAACGTCCCCTTGTTCACACAGGCGAGCACCATCATGCAGAGATAAATGCGGAACGATCTGAGCGCGAACTGCGTGTAATAAACGCTCTCGTTCGCCGCGCCGAAAACGCCGATGAGCTGCCGCGGGAACAGCTCCACAATGACGAGCGCAACGGCGCCGACGGCGGCCTCGGCAGCGAGCAGATGAGTGAAGAGGCTCCGCGCCCTGTCCCGGCGCCCCGCTCCGATGTTGTAGCCCACGACGGGGATGCAGCCCGCCGCAAGCCCCACGGCGATCGATATGACTATCTGGAAAAACTTCATGACGATGCCGACGACCGCCATGGGTATCTGCGCGTACTGCGCGAGCGAAAACACCGGGTCGAGTGCGCCGTACCTGCGGATCATGTTGTTGATGGCCGCCATGGCCGCGACAAGCGAGATCTGCGACAAAAGGCTGCACATTCCGAGCGGCAGGAACCTGCCGAGCAGTCTGCCGCTCGGCGCAAAGCTCCGGCGCTCGAGCCGCACGGCCTTCATATTGAACAGATACCACACGGCGAGCCCGGCGGTCAGCACCTGCCCGAGCACCGTGGCGACCGCAGCGCCCATCATGCCCCAGCGAAACACGAATATAAACAACGGGTCAAGTATTATGTTAACCACCGCTCCGGCGAGGGTGGATATCATCGCGAATCTCGGGCTGCCGTCCGAGCGTATGATGGGGTTGAGCGCCTGACCGAACATATAGAACGGGACGCCGAGCGTTATCCAGAAGAAATACTCCCTTGAAAGCGCGAAGGTCTCCGCGTTCACGTCCGCGCCGAACAGCGCGAGTATCCCGTCGCTGAAAACAAGGTAGACCGCCGTGAGCGCAAGGCTGACGGCGACGCAGAGCACCACGGCGCTGCCGATGCTGCGGTGCGCGTCCTCCCGCCTGTCCGCGCCGAGGGAGATGCTCACGAACGCGCAGCAGCCGTCGCCTATGAGCACGGCCAGAGCGAGCGCAACGACCGTGAGCGGGAACACGACGGTGTTCGCCGCGTTGCCGTAGGAGCCGAGATAGGCGGCGTTGGCTATGAATATCTGATCGACGATGTTATAGAGCGCGGCGACCAGCAGAGAGATAATGCAGGGCACGGCGTAGCTCCGCATGAGCTTCCCCACGGGCTCCGTGGCCAGAAATGAATTGCTTTTGACTTCCAATATGTTTTCCTCCCAAAAATAAAAAACAGCGCGCTGCCGACAGGTCATGTCGACTGCACGCTTAAAAAATAAGCGTGCCGCAGCAACCGGACTTACGCAGTTGCTGCGGCACGTTGTACAATTATTTTACTCGATTTTCTACGAATTTGTCAAGTCAAAGTTTTTGTCCGCAAGCCTTCTCCCGTGCGGTCGAGCGCCGCGGCGGGCATAAGGTTTGGGCTCACGCGAGGTATTCGCCGGGTACCTCGACCTCCACGTCGCCCGTCGGGAACGAGGAGCAGGGGTGAATGTAGCCGAAGTCAAGGTCGGCAGCGCGGCGGCCGTCGGTCTTTTCGGGGATGAACACGCTGCCCGAGACGAGCTTGGAGCGGCACCAGCCGCACTCGCCGCTGCGGCAGCGGGACGGGGCGGCGATACCCGCGCGCTCGAAGGCGACGAGCAGCGGCTCGTTGGCGGCGGTGGGGACGTCGTAGGTCCTGCCGCAGACGCGGACCTTCGCCATGAAGCTCCCATCCTTCGCCTCCTGCGGATATCCGGGCTGCGCCCAAGGCTCCTTTATGGCGCCGAAGAGCTCGCGGCGGACGAATTTCTGTCGCAGACCGAGCTTCGCGATCTCGCCGTCGAGGAAGTTATACATGGCCTGCGGGCCGCACATGAAGATGCTGTACTCACCCTCGCCGCCGTATTTTTTTATGAGCTCGGCTGTGATGAAGCCGTGCTCATAGCCCTCGCGCTCCTCGTCGGAGAGGACGTGGACCACCTTCACCTTCGGGCAGGCAGCACAGAGCTCGTCGAGCTCGGCCTTATAGACTATGCCCTCGGCAACGCGCGAGCCGTAGACTATCGTGAGGTCGAAATCCTCATAGCCGTCGCGTATTGCGCGCGCCATGCCCATGAAGGGCGTGATGCCGCTGCCGCCGGCGAGGGCGACGACCTTCTTCGCGTCGCGGATCGGCTCATAATACAGGCTGCCCTGCGGGCCTGAGATTGTTACCGCCTGCCCGACCTTCCAGTTGTCCTGGATGAAGGGCGAGACAAAGCCGGCGTCGTCGCGCTTGACGGTGATGTTATACATGCCCTGCTCCGAGCACTTCGGGCTGCTGCACAGAGAGTAAGAGCGCGTCGTCTTGGTTCCGCCGATCTCGACGCATACGGAGATATACTGACCCGCGCGGAAGGGCGCGAGCGGCTTGCCGTCAGCCGATTTGAGCGCGACGGTCACGGCGTCGGCGCCGTTCTTGTCCATGGCCTCTATCGTCACAAGCTGCCTGTCGGGGTGGATGAACCTCGCGCTGGCGTTGGACTTGGGGACGCCCACGAGCGGCGCCGTATTCGACGCCCCTATGGCCTTCTCGCGGGTCTTGGGCTGGTTTTTGAATTTGAGCATATCGAGCTTGCCGATGAGCCCTACCTTAACATTCAGCTCCATTTCACTTTCCCTCCTCTGCCATCTGCTTCAGGGTCAGCTTGCCCATCAGGTTGCCGCAGATATAGCTGGCGCTGTAACCGTCGCCTCTCGGCCCCGCGGCGCCGCAGAACTTGAGCCCCTTTATTGGATAATCCTCGTTGAGCATCATAAGGCGCGCCATCATGCCGTCCCAGCCGCTGGCCTCGTAGCCGTAGACGCTGCCCTCCGGCGAGCCGGTGTAGCGGCAGAAGGTCCACGGCGACGCAACGGCAAATTCCTCTATGTAGGGCTTGATGGTTATGCCGGATTTCTTCTCATACCAGTCTATCATGCGCTCGGCCACCATGTTCTTGGTTCTGACATAGTCCTTGGGATCGACAGCGCCCCAGCAGTCGGACATATACATCGTCGTGAAGCTCATCATGCAGGTGCCCTTTGGGGATATGTCGGGGTTCACCACGTTATAGCACAGGGCGATGTTATAGTTGTTCGTCTCTATCCTTTTGAGGCTCTCGTATTCCTTCACGGTGTCCGCCGAGGCGGGCAGGAAGAGGCTGTAATCCTTGATGCCGAGCTCCTCGGCGGTTTTGTCGAGCCCGACATAGGTGACGAACATGCGGCCCGAATACTTGCGGGCGTTGGCGAGCTTCACCTCGCGCTCCGGCACCTTCTCCGCGGGCATCATGTTGGCGTAGGTGGTGGTCGGGTAGCCGTTCATCACGACATAGCGCGTCTCAATGTCGCCCTGCGTGGTCCTAATGCCGGAGATATGATCGCCGTCGAACTCGAAGCCCGTGGCGCGGCAGTTGAACCAGACCTCGCCCCCGAGGGCGCGGAAGCGCTCGATCATGGCGGTGGATATCTGGTGGCTCGTCTTTTGCGGGATATACGCGCTCTTGTGGATATATTTATGCACCATCGCCGCGTAATGGACGAAGGGCATATTGTCGCAGTGCATGCCGAGATAGCTCCAGTAGGTGTTGATGATATCCTGGGCGCGCAGCGGCATCTTGATCGCCGCGAGCACCTTGTTGACCGGGTAAGCGCCAGTGCGCAGGAAGTTCGGGAAATGCTCCTGCATATAGCCCGAATCAGTCTTGCCGTTCGCGCCGCTGATATAGGCGATCGCTGCCAAGGTCTCGTCCATCAGCTCAAAGAAGGTCTCAACGGATTTGCGGCTGTCCGGCACATAGCTCACGAGCTTCTCTATGAACGGCCGCCTGCCGGCGGGCATCGTGGCGTCCAGCGGGGAGCCGGCGCTGTCGGTCGTCAGCACTCGGAAGGTATCCGGCACCTCCAGCCAGGGGATGTCCAGCCCGTATTCTCCGCAGAGCAGCCCCCTCACCTCTCCGGGATCCTCCGCGCTGCCGAGATCGCACAGCTCATGGAGCGATGGCTCAAACTCGAAGCGCCCTCTCCGGAAGCTTGTGGCAACTCCGCCGGGCAGATTGTGCTGCTCTATGAGCAGCGTCCTTCGCCCCGCCTTCGCCAGCGTGATGGCAGCCGATAGTCCACCGTTTCCGGCGCCCACGACCACCGCGTCAAATTTTGGCATAAGCTGTTCCTCCTCAATTATAGTTTTTTTACACAAAATATTTTCGTGGCCATACCACAGACTCATTATATAGCATAATCATTCTCACGGCAAGAGACATCTGATAAATCTTTGACGAAATTGCGTGCCGTCGTTGCGGCAATTTAGCCTGTTTTTGCCGAGCGTGGCCGCAATTTTTCAATCAGGCTTGAAATCGAAGCGGAAACAGGGTATTCTTCAGCTATACTATTCCGCCGGCAGGAGGACGAGACCATGGGCAGAGACACGGCCCCGCAGAAAAAGACCTTTGAGAGCGTGATGGAGGGTCGCATACTCTCCGGAGCCCTGCGTCCCGGGGACAGGCTGCCCTCCGAGCGCGAGCTCGCGGTCTCGCTGGGCATGAGCCGCAGCACGGTGAATCAGGGTGTGCTGGAGCTTGAGCGCCGGGGCTTTTTGCGGGTCGTCCCCCGTCAGGGCACCTTTGTGGCCGACTACCGCCGCGAGGCGACGCCGCAGACCTTTGCCGTGATAATGAACTACGGCTCGGACAACATGGACAAGGCGCTCGTGCGCGATCTGATGGAGATGCGCATACTTATCGAGCGCGAGTGCGCGCGTCTGGCCTGCCGGCGACCGGACGCCGCGGCCGCGGCGAGACTCGTTGAGCTTGTGGAGGCGACATATACCGACGACGCCGACGCGCTCGCGGACGCGATATATGAGTTTCACCGCTTCATAGTGCAGCTCTCCGGCAACTCGGTCTATATGATGATCTTCCACAGCTTCAAGAGCGTGCTCGACTCGCTCACGCGCGCGCATTTCAAGACAAGAGCGGAGTTTGACGCGTCCGTGCCGCTGTTCTGGGAGCTCGCGGAGGCCGTGAGCGCCGGCGACCCCGACCGCGCGGCGGACGCCATGGAGCATATGCTCTCCGGCGCGGAGAAATACCTGCTGACGAGCCTTTGACGGATAACCGCACACGCAAAAACCCGGACAGACCGTTGATCTGTCCGGGTTATCCATTTGTTGTTCCGAGCTTATTTCGCCGGTGTGGGGCGGCTGTCGCCGTGCTTGACGAACAGCATGGTCAAAAACGCGAGGCAGACGAATATGCTGCCATAGGGGAAGAGACTGAGCATGCCGACCTTATCCATGATATAGCCGGAGACCATGGGCGTGAGCGTCTGCGCCG
The DNA here is from genome assembly GCA_964398305.1 of uncultured Oscillospiraceae bacterium. Lineage (GTDB taxonomy): Bacteria > Bacillota > Clostridia > Oscillospirales > Oscillospiraceae > Scatomorpha. The sequence goes on along the minus strand of CAYNMN010000072.1, from coordinate 3,771 downwards.
CCATGCTCGCGGTATAGTAGAAGCCGGTATATTTGCCGACGTCCCCGCCGCGGCTCATCTCCACCACCATCGGGTAGCTGTTGACGTTTATGGTCGCCCAGCCGATTCCGGCGGCGGCAAAGAGCAGGTTCATGACCATCGTGGAGCTGCCGGCGCGGATGAACGAGGCCGCGAGGAAGGCGCCGCCGAGGATAACTATGCCGCCGAGGATGGTCTTTTTGCGCCCGATCTTCGAGGCTATCATGCCCACCGGGAGATAGGAGATTATCGCAGCGCCCGTGGCGATCATCAGAGTCATGTTGTAATCGAGATTGAGCACGCTCGAGGCGTAGACCGAGTATTTGCTCGTAACGGCGTTGTAGCCGAAGAACCAGAGCACCACCGAGGCGAGGATAAGCAGCAGCGAGCGCTTCTCGCCCGGGGAAAGATGCCGGCTTCCGCTCTCCTCTCCGGTCTCGGACTCGTTGTCTATTCCGAATTTTTTGCTCTCCTCGTGCATTTCGCTCACAAGCTTGGGCTCCTTGACCTGCCAGAGGAACACCAGCAGCGAGAGGATCATAATGCCGGAGATGACGGGGAAAAACACCTCGTAGCTCATCAGCGCGTTCACTGCCTTGCCCGTGCCGAACGCCATGCCGAGACCGAGCACGATTATTCCGCCGGCCGCGCCCATCAGGTTGATAACGGCGTTAGCCTTCGAGCGCAGGGGCTTCATGGTGACATCCGGCATCAGCGCCACGGCCGGAGAGCGGAAGGTCGCCATGGACAGGAGTATCAGGAGCAGAATGACGATGAACAAAATCAGCGGAACGGGGTTCGCGGACGTCGCCGCGGCGGCGTAGACCTCGCGCGCCGGCACGACATAGTCGGCGTACTCCGTGTCGCTCTCGGTGATGGCAGTGAACTCGTCCTCCGTGAATTTATCACAGATCGCGACAGCCTCGCCGTCCGGCGTCGTCACAGTGAGCTCCGCTTCATAAAGCGTCTGCTGCGCGGAAGCATTCTGCGGCGAGACGGCCTCGACATTCTGCCTGAGCTGCATATTGTCGGCAAAGGAGAGCGCGACGAGCAGCACGGCGGCGGCGATCGTGCCGGCGATTATGAACGGCGTGCGCCGTCCGCGCCTGCTGCGGCACTTATCGGAGATCGCGCCGAAGAGCGGCAGCATGAAGAGCGCGAGGATATTGTCGAGCGCCATGATAACACCCGACCAGGTCTGCGACATGCCGAATTTGTCGGTGAGTATCTTGGGGATTATCGTGTCATACGCCTGCCAGAACGCGCATATCAGGAAAAACGCAAATCCCACGAATATGGTCTTTTTGTAGTTGAGCTTCACAAATCCTGCCCCCGTATCATATTGATGACATAAGTTTATACTAAGACCGCTTCCAATTCAACAATAATTTGACTACAAAGGGGTTATGATGTAAAATAACCGGGAGGTGAGCTGAAGCCATGTCAAACAGAAAAACACTCAAATGTCATCTCTGCGCCGCCGGCGGAGCGCTGGCGCTCGCGGGCGCAGCGGTGTTTCTGCTGGCCCCGGGCAGGGTCGATCCCAAGACCCGCGCGCAGTTCAGCGGGCGCAACTACGCCCACCGCGGCCTGCATAAGCTCGACAAGAGCGTACCGGAAAACTCCATCCCCGCCTTTGAAGCCGCCGCGCAGATCGGCTACGGCGTCGAGCTGGATGTGCATATCACAAGGGATAACCACATCGTAGTGTTCCATGACGACGATCTCATGCGCGTCTGCGGAGTCGAGGGCAGAGTAGAGGACATGACCCTCGCGGATCTCTCGCGGGTGAAGCTGTGCGACACCGATTACGGCATTCCGCTGCTGACAGAGGTGCTCGGCGCGATAAACGGGCGCAGCCCGCTGATCGTCGAGCTCAAGCGCGGAGCGCGCAACCGCGAGCTCTGCCGCCGAACCTATGATATCCTCAAAAGCTACAACGGGCGCTGGTGCATAGAGAGCTTTGACCCCGGCATAGTGCTCTGGTTCCGCGTTCATGCGCCGGAGGTGCTGCGCGGCCAGCTTGCCTGCTCGCCCCGCGAGATGGCGAAGGACACCTCGCGTCTCAACGCCTTCATCGTCGGCAATGTGCTCACGAATTTCCTCACACGGCCGCAGTTCATCGCCTACGGCATCGGCCGCAAGCCGCTCACGGTGCGCCTGTGCGAGCGTCTCGGCGCGCTGCGCGCGGCATGGACGTCGCGCGAGTGGAAGACCGAGGAAAAGAACGACATGGTCATTTTCCAGTATTACCGCCCGATGGTGAAATATAAATAAATAATCAGCCATTGACAGCAGCAGGGAACGGTCTTGACCGTTCCGTGGCACGTTTATCACCGACGTTGATGAAATTCGTACCCGCGGAACGGTCAAGACCGTTCCCTACGGCAAATTTGTTTTGTTCGGCAAAAATATTTGTGGTGGTATATATCTTTGACGTAGGGGCGACCCTGCGTGGTCGCCCGCACAAGATCCTTCGCTTCGCTCAGGATGACAACGGTGGGGCGGGGGATGACAACGGTGGCGCTCAGGATCTTTCCGCAGGACACCCCGCACCCGCCCAATCGAATACGTAGGGAACGGTCTTGACCGTTCCGTGGCACATTTATCACCGACGTTGATGATATTTGCACCCACGGAACGGTCAAGACCGTTCCCTACGAAAATGGGTTTTGTATGGCAAAAATATTTGTGGTGGTATAAAACTATGACGTAGGGGCGTCGGACGGTGCGGGATTCACCGCCACCGCCCAATCGAATACGTAGGGAACGGTCTTGACCGTTCCCTGCGAATCAAAAAAATCCGGCGCCCGCAGCGAATAATTATTCAGCAGAGCTTTGCTCCGGCGGGGATGGCGTCGTCGACGATTATAAGGTGCAGAGCCTCCTCGCCCTTCTCCTTGTGTACGGCGGAGATGAGCATACCGTTGCTCTCGAGCCCCATCATCTTGCGCGGCGGGAGATTGACTATCGCCACAAGCGTCTTGCCCACGAGCGTATCCGGCTCATACCAGTGGTGGATACCGGAGAGTATCTGGCGATCGACGCCCGTACCATCGTCGAGCGTGAAGCGCAGGAGCTTGTCGCTCTTCTTCACGGCCTCGCACGCCTTGACCTTGACGGCGCGGAAATCGCTTTTGGCAAAGGTCTCGAAATCAACCTTCTCCTCTGTCTGCGGCTCTGTTTCCAGTGGCGGGAGCGACGCCTTGCGCGCCTCAGCCTCGAGCTTTTCGAGTTCGGCGAGCTCTTTTTCCATGTCGATACGCGGGAAGAGCGTGTCGCCCCTCGTCACGGTGACGTCGGCGGGCAGGACGCCCCATTTGGCGGCGTTGTCCCAGCTCGTGAGCTCTTTGGCGGCGCCGATCTGGGCGAAGGCCTTCTCGCAGCTCTCCGGCATAAAGGGCACGAGCAGGCTTGTGGTTATTCTGAGCGTTTCGAGCAGGTTATACATGACCGTTGCAAGGCGGGCGTTGTTGGCCTCGTCCTTGGCGAGCACCCAGGGGGCGTTCTCGTCGATGTACTTGTTGGCGCGGGAGATGACCTTGAACACCTCCTCAAGCGCGGTCTGCGGCTTGAAGCCGTCCATAAGCGTCTCATATTTGTCCCGCAGAGCCGACGCCATGGCGATCATCTCGTCGTCCGCGCTCTCGGTCTGACGCTCCGTCGGCAGAGTACCGTCGAAATACTTGTTGACCATCGCCACGGTGCGCGAGAGCAGGTTGCCGAGGTCGTTGGCGAGATCGGCGTTGATGC
>CAYNMN010000071.1:0-9895 GCA_964398305.1 uncultured Oscillospiraceae bacterium | reverse complement strand
CTGCAATTATTCTGAGATTAGATTTGCGCTTTCATTTGTTAAGGATTCCTCACAAATTGCAGTTTACAGCCATTTCTGAATGTCTTTTACGGACTGTTCCGCTGTTCCGCCACGAATTGCCAGCCCCTTTTCCACCAAAGCGCCGGGACAAAGCTTTTTAATATCCTTCTCGCTGCCGCCAAACCCGCTGCCCTCGTGGGTGCAAAACGGCTTAATGATCTTACCCGCAAAGTCATAATGCTCCAGAAATGTCATGACGGCCATCGGCATTGTGCCCCAATAATTCGGATACCCCAGATAGATGGTGTCATACTGCTCGATAGAGGGCAGCCACGACGCGAGCTCCGGTCTGGCGTTTCTTTTTTGGTCAGCCTGCGCTTCGGCAATACATTCGTTGTAGCTTCTGGAATACGCCTTTACGGGGATGATCTGAAACTCATCCGCACCTGTCAACTTTTTGATTACAGATGCAGCCAGCTCCGTATTTCCGATTTTAAGCTCCTTCATTTCTCCGCTGACATAGTTCTCATCTCTGCGGGAAAAAAACGCGATCAGTTTTGCCATCTTTTCAGCTCCTATTTATTGTCATACGCACATTATAAGCGAACTCTCGTTGACCGGGAATCATTAATATGTTATCATAGTATAAACGCAAAGTTTATAGTAAGCGGGTGTAGATTATGTATAACAGTCAGCTTGATACCTTCATCGCGGTGGTAAACTGCGGCAGCTTCACGAAAGCGGCAGAGCTTCTTTATATATCGCCGACCGCGGTGATGAAGCAGATAAATTCGCTGGAGGCGCACCTTGGATTGACGCTGCTGCTGCGGTCAGCGACCGGCGTCTCGCTGACGGAGGAGGGCAAGCTCATCTATAAGGACGCAAGGTTTATGATCGACTATTCTGCCAAGTCAATAGCCGCGGCAAAGGCGATACGCCTTCCCTTTGATTCCATTTTCTGCGTGGGAACCTCGCTCCTCAATCCGGCGAAGCCATTTATGGATCTCTGGTATCGTGTGAACAGCCAGTTTCCGGATTACAAGCTGCATCTCGTCCCGTTTGAGGATGACCACGACGGTATTCTGTCCGAAATTGAAAAGCTGGGAGAAAAATTCGACTTTCTCATCGGCGTCTGCGACTCAAGGGCATGGCTGAGCCGATGCAGCTTCCGGCAGCTCGGAAGGTACAAAAAGATGATTGCCGTATCCCGCGAGCATCCGCTGGCCGATAAAAGGCTGTTGCGCATAGAGGATCTTCACGGTGAAACGCTGATGATGGTGAAAAGGGGAGATTCGGGCGTAAATGATTATTTGAGATACGAGCTGGAGCAGCGTCATCCGGAGATTCGTATTGAGGATACCGCAAGCTTTTACGATATGTCTGTGTTTAACCGTTGCGCGGAAACAAAAAATGTACTTCTGACCATTGAATGCTGGTCAGAAGTACATCCGGGTCTTGTAACGATCCCGGTGGAATGGGATTACGATATCCCATATGGGCTGCTATACAGCAACGACGCCCCGGAGGATGTCAGACGCTTCGTTGATATTGCCGCGAAAACCGCTATCGGCTTATTCTGAATCCGTGTCGACGCTGCGGTTCGTCGGCCGGCCCGGTCTCGATTGTATTTTCCCGATTGTCGCGGCGGGATACCCGTCCCCTTCGGTGGGAACGGGTATCGGCGGGCAAAAGGATCAATCCGCAAAACATGGAGTTTGGCCGCAGAATCAGCGCGGTTTGTAGGGAGACGGGTTTCCCGTCCCGAGCATATCGGTCGAATCGAGACCGCTTTATTCGTGACGGGCGCGATTACGGGGAAATGTTGCAATATACGATGCCCCGACACGGTGCCCCAGCGCGCAAAATCGCCCCCGCTTTTTGGCGGGGGCGACAGCTTTTCGGTTTGTTTTCAGCCGAAGAAGCGGCTGTGTATGGCCTGCACGGCCTGATCCGCGTGATCCTTGCAGATGAGGACGCTGACCTTTATCTCGGAGGTCGAGATCATCTGTATGTTCACCTTCGCGTCGTAAAGCGCCTCGAACATCAGCGCCGCGATGCCGCTCGCGCTCATCATGCCCGCGCCGACGATCGAGACCTTGGAGACGTTCTTGTCAACGCTCAGATGGTCGAAGCCGATGGACTCCTGCAGCTCCCCAAGGGCGTCTGCCGCGCTCTCCGCGTCGGCGAGGGGCACCGTGAAGCTGATGTCGTTGGTGCCGTCGCGTCCGTAGGACTGGAGGATAATATCTACGTTTATCCTTGAGCGCGCCATGGTGTTGAACACCCGGAACGCCATGCCGGGCTCGTCGGGCACTCCCACGACCGCTATGCGAGCGACGTTGTCGTCCCTTGCTATTCCGCTTATCTTCATCTCTTCCACTTTTCTTGCGACCTCCTTAACTTTTGTTCCGGGCTTTTTTACATAGCTTGAGAGCACCTCGAGCATCACGCCGTAGCGCTTCGCCATCTCCACGGAGCGGTTCATAAGCACCTGGGAGCCGAGACTGGCGAGCTCAAGCATCTCGTCATAGGTTATCTCGTCGAGCTTGCGCGCGTTCTTGACCTTGCGCGGATCGGCCGTATACACGCCCTCGACGTCTGTGAATATCTGGCACTTGTCCGCGTGGAGCACGGCGGCGATGGCGACGGCCGTGGTGTCCGACCCCCCACGGCCGAGGGTGGTGACGTCCTCGTTCCTGTCCACGCCCTGAAAGCCCGCCACGAGGATTATGCGGCGCTTGTCGAGCTCGCGGCGCAGGCGCTCGGTCCGCACGCGGTTGATGCGCGCGTCGCCGTAGACGGTGTTGGTCTCGATCCCCACCTGCCAGCCCGTGAGCGTTACGACAGGCAGACCCATGCTCTCAAGCGCCATGGCCATCAGCGCTATGGACTGCTGCTCGCCCGTGGAGAGCAGTACGTCCATCTCACGCTTGGACGGGCGGGCGTTGAGCTCGCGGGCCTTTTCGATGAGCTCGTCTGTGGTGTCGCCCTGCGCGGAGAGCACCACGACTATATCGTTATCGTCGGCGTAGGCGTCCGCGATTATTCCGGCCACGCGCCGGATCTTTTCGGCGTCAGCCACGGAGCTGCCGCCGAATTTTTGCACGATCAGCATATTTCGGTTTCCCTTCAATCAAAGTGTCATTACAGTTTATGCCTCAGTCGAGGATGCGGTACAGCGCGCGCACCTCCATGCCCTCGGTTTTCTCGCGGATATCGGCGAGCGTCATATAATCCGTCACAAAGGCGTACTCGCCGGCCGGAGCGGAGGAGGCCGTGATGAAGCGCGGGTTGCCGAAGGCCGCGCCGATAGCCGTGAGCGGGGCGGCGACGCGGGCCATCCAGCGGCTGCTGAGGAAGTCGGGGCTCTGGACATAGCCCTTCTCCGACGGCCACCAGCCGAGATACTCGCGGGTGGAGGGGTCGCGCACGCAATCGATGATATCGCCCACCACGGCGCTCGCCGTGGGCAGAGCTCCGGCGCCCGGGCCGAAGAACATCGCCTCGCCAATGGCGTCGCCCTTCACGACGATGCCGTTCATAACGCCGTCCACATTCGCGAGCTGCTGCGATTTGTTGATGAGATGCGGCTCGACAAAGGCGGTGACATTGTTCGGCCCCGTGCGTATCGCCCTGCCGAGGAGCTTTATCTTGCAGCCGACGGCGCGGGCGTATTCGATGTCCGCCGGGGCGATGTGGCTGATGCCCTTCATGCTGATATCCTCCGGCGCGACGTTCTTGCCGAAGCAGAGGTCGGCGAGGATGCAGGTCTTGCGTCCGGCGTCGATGCCCTCGACGTCCGCCGTGGGATCGAGCTCGGCATAGCCCTTCTCCTGCGCCTCCTTGAGCGCGGTCTCAAAGCTCTTGCCGAAGAGTATCATCTCTGTGAGTATATAGTTTGTCGTGCCGTTGAGAATGCCGGTGACGGAGCTGATCTCGTTGCCCGCAAGGCACTGGCAGAGCGGGCGGAGAATGGGGATGCCGCCGCCGACGGCGCCCTCAAAAAGGAAGTTCACGCCCTTTGAGCGGGCGAGCGCAGTCAGCTCCATGCCGTGCGCGGCCACGAGCTCCTTGTTCGAGGTAACCACGTTCTTGCCGGCCTCAAGGCAGGCCCTGTCATATTCATAGGCGAGAGTCGCCCCGCCGATGCACTCCGCCACGACCGTTATCTCGGGATCCGCTACCACCGCGCCGATGTCGTGGACGATCAGCTCCGCGAACGGGTGGTCGGGTCTCGGTCTGCGGCAGAGGATATATTTAAGCTCGATCTCCTTGCCCGCTCTGCGGGCGATGAGCTCGCGGTTCTTCGTGAGCACCTGAGCCGTTCCGCCGCCGACGGTGCCTATTCCGAGAATAGCTGCTTTGACCATGTCTTACATCCTTCCCCGTGCTGTCATCCGGCCAGCACTTCAAATCTTATCACGCCGGGCAGCGCCTGCGCGGCGGCGATCAGCTCGTCCATTCCCATAACGAGATTCTCCGTTGTGGCGGAGATCGTGACGAACGCCGCGCCGTTGGTGGGGATGGACTGGTTTATTGTGAGAATATTTGCGCCGCTGTCGGCAAAAATACTCAGCAGCGCGGACAGCACGCCCTTCCTGTCGCGCAGGAGCGTATGGAAGGTGACTATCGAGCCCTTTTTGAGGTCGTTGAAGGGCGCCACGGCGTCCTTATATTTATAGAACGCGCTGCGGCTTATGCCCACGCGCTCCACGGCGTCCGCCACCGTGCGCGCCTCGCCCGTTTCCAGGAGCTCGCGCACCTCGGTCACCTTCAGAAACACCTCCGGAAGCGCCGAAGCCTCCACAAGGTAGTATTTACCGCCGTTCTTATCTCCCACTCCCATCACCTCTTAACGTCTTTCGTTCGCGGAATAATGTTTTTGGACCGTGTACACATATTTATACCATATCCGCGCCCCGCGCACAAGGGGCAGAATCATAAAATATCCCGTAATTGCTCCGCTTTGTTGCGGCAATCTGACGAAAGGCGGCGGTTTTTCCGGTATGACAGGCATCATTTTCAGCATCATTGCGGGCGCGGCCATGAGCGTGCAGGGCGTTATGAACACGCGGCTCGGCGAGCAGACGGGCCCGCTCCACGCCGGGGCGTTCGTGCAGGCGACGGCGGCGGCGCTCGCGCTCGCCCTGCTCCTTTTTGAGCGCGAGGGCAGCTTTGCTAAGCTGGGGGGCGCGCCGTGGTACTGCTGGGTCGGCGGCGCGCTGGGCGTGCTCATCACGCTCGCCGTGATGCAGGGGATGGGTCGGCTCTCGCCCGCCGTGGCGGTGTCGGTGATACTCATAAGTCAGCTCGTCACCGCCGCCGGCATCGACGCGCTGGGACTGATGGGCACGGAGAAAACGCCGCTCGGCTGGGGCAAGCTCATCGGCCTCGCGCTGATGCTCGCGGGCGTCGTCGTGTTCAAGCGGTGAGCGCGCCGCGCCCCTCGCCAAAACCGTCCTTTGAAAGGACTGTTTTTGACAAACGAGGGAGAAGGGGAATAATCCCCTCTCCCTCGCGGACTGTTTAATTGGGGTCGGAGCGCCGCCGGGGGATCAGAACAGCCCCAGCGTTTTATAGAGCAGCGTCCAGCCGAAAACGGTGAACGAGCACAGGGCGCTCGTGAGCACTACGATATCGCCGGCGAGCGTGGCGTCGCCGCCCATCTGGTCGGTCATCGTGAAGGACGAGATGGCGTTGGACGAGGCAAAGCAGCCGATGAGCGCCACAAATTCGGCGCCGCGGAAGCCGAGCAGCGCCGCGACCGGCAGCACGGCGCCCGGGACGATGATGAGCCTGCCGAGCGTCGCCCAGGTGAGCTGCTTTTTGTATCTTCCGAGCTCGTCGAAGCGGAAGAACGCGCCCAGCAGGAATATCTGCAGCGGCGTGCCGACGGCGGCGACGTCCTTCACCACGCCCTCGAGCAGGTCGGGCAGGCGGACGCCCAGCGCGAGGAACAGTATGCCGACGGCCGCGCCGATGATGAGCGGGTTTTTGAGTATGTTCAGCAGCGTGTGGCCGAGCTTGACCCTTCCGCCGCGAAAGACCTCAAGCGTCACCACGGCGAGGACGTTATATACCGGCACGACCACGGCGATGAGCACCGCGATGGTCCCGAGCTCGCCGGCGGGTATGAGCGCGCGGGCAATGGGTATGCCGATGACTACATAGTTTGAGCGGTATATGCCCTGTATCATCACGCCCTTCTGCTCCGGATCCTTTACCGTCAGCAGCACGATAACGACCGTTGCGGCGTAGACCACGAGGATGGCGCAGAGCGTGAAGACGAGCAGCCGCGGCTTTATGGCCGTGGAAAGATCGGAGGAATAGAGGCTGTAAAACACGACGAAGGGCATGAAAATATTAAAGGCCACGCGGTTGAAGCGCGGCACATCGTCCGCAGAGACGAAGCCGGCGAGCCGCGCGAGATAGCCCAGCGCCATTATAATAAAGATGGGCGCGGCCGCATTAAGCGAAACTATGAGGTTTTCCAATACGCGCCGCCTCCCGAAAAATCAATTTCTACATTCTATAACCCTTTCCGGCAAAAAGCAATAGCTTTTGCCGGGGGGTGATGGTACAATATAATATGTATGCAATGGGAGGCGCGTCAGCATGACGTATCAGGCTGCACTTGAATTTATGGAGGGCACGGAGTGGCGCGGCGTCAAGCCGGGTCTCGGGCGCGAGCGCGCCCTGCTCAAGGCTCTCGGCGACCCGCAGGAGGGGCGCAGATCCATTCATGTCGCGGGCACGAACGGCAAGGGCTCGACCTGCGCCATGCTCGCGGCGATAATGCGTGCGGCGGGCTATAAGACAGGACTTTATACCTCGCCGCATCTGCGGAGAATAAACGAGCGCATAGCCGTGGACGGCGAGGATATACCCGACGCCGACTTCGCGCGGCTGGCGGAGAAAATAAAGGCGGCGCAGGAGAGCATCGGCACGATCTGCACGGAGTTTGAGCTGCTCACGGCCATGGCCTTTCTGTGGTTTGCGGAGCGCGGGTGCGACATCGCCGTGCTCGAAACCGGCATGGGCGGCAGGCTCGACGCGACGAACGTAATATACTGCCCCGAGGTCGCCGTTATCACGAACATCGGGCTCGACCACTGCTCTGTGCTCGGCGGCACGGTGGAGCAGATAGCGTTTGAAAAGGCCGGCATATTCAAGGGCGGCTGTGCCGTGAGCCACCCGCAGACGCCGTCGGTGGCGTCGGTGCTCACGGGCGCGGCGGAGTTTGTCGGCTCGCCGCTCGTTTTCGCGGATATGTCGCGCATCACGCCGATCTCCGCCTCGCCGGAGGGGCAGCGCTTTCTCTGCGGCGACGAGGAATATTCACTCTCCCTGCTCGGCGATCATCAGCTCAAAAACGCGGCGACGGCGCTGCTCGCCGTGGAGTGTCTGCGCAATAACGGCTGGGATATTCCGGCCGGCGCGGTCAGACGCGCTCTCGAGCTGACAGACTGGCCCGGGCGCTTCGAGATACTTATGCGCGAGCCGTATTTTATAGCCGACGGCGGACATAATCCCCAGTGCGCGGCAGCGACGGCCGAGGCGCTGCTGCGGTATTTCCCGAATAAGCGGCGGATACTGCTCATCGGTCTGCTCGCGGACAAGGACTGGGCGGCGATGCTCGACATCCTCGCCCCGGTGGCGGACGGCTTTGTGGCCGTTACGCCCAGCTCAGAGCGGGCGCTTCCGGCAAAGACCCTCGCCTGGGCGCTCGGACGCTACGGCAAGAGCGTGGAGGCGCGCGAGTGCGTGGCGGACGGCGTCGTGGCCGCCATGACCATGGCGGGGGAGGACGGGGTAGTCTGCTCCGTCGGCTCGCTCTATCTGACGGGCGAGGTGCGGGAATGCTTCGGGAGGCGTTGAAATGAGGACACTTGCCATAGACTACGGCGACGCGCGCACGGGGCTCGCCTTCTCCGATCTCACGGGCTCCATCTGCGGCGAGGCCTTCACCGTTGAGGAATGGAACGCGGACGCCCTCGCCGGGCGCATAGCGGCGGAGATAAAGGCGCGGGAGGTCGGCACGATAGTGCTTGGTCTTCCGAGGAACATGGACGGCAGCGAGGGGCCGCGCGCGGAAAAGAGCCGGGAATTCGCCGAAAAGCTCCGCGCCGCAACGGGCATCACGCCCGTCATGTGGGACGAGCGGCGCAGCAGCGTGGAGGCGCACGCCATCCTGCACGCGAACGGAAAGCGGGAGAAAAAGCATAAAAGGACCGTGGACGCCGTTGCGGCCTCGCTCCTGCTTGAAAGCTGGCTCGGCTCGGTGTAATATAAACAATAGCGGAAACATTCCGCTGCCTCTTTTCGTCAAGGAGAAATATGGCTAATTCCTTGACAAGCGTTGTAGGAAATGATATATTTCCCGTGTTACAACACTTAATACAGCAACAAAGGGGAGCAATACTATGAAGCTGATAAGAAAGGGCGCGGCGCTGCTGCTTGCGTTCGCGATGATGCTGTCCTTCGCAGCCTGCGGAGGCAAGAGCGACGGCGGAGACGCCGGCAAGGAGAATGAATACTCCTATATTGCCCAATATCTGCCCGTGGACATCGGTGCGGAATACATAAACGCCGCCTGCTGGAATGACGGCGTCATCTACATGATCGCCCAGATCGAGGACGGCGAGGAGGAATACACCTACGACAGCGGCGAGGTCGATGAGAACGGCGCTCCTGTAATGGTATCGGAGACCTATCCGACCTACCGCAACGTTCTGATGGCCGTGAATACCGACGGCAGCAACGCCCATGAGCTCGCGAATTATACCGAGCCCGTGATACCCGAGGGGGCCATGGAGGGCAGCGCCGGCGTCCAGAAGCTCATGGCTGATCCGTCCGGCAAGCTCTGGGTGCTTGAAAACATCGACGCCTACTATTTCGACGTGCCCGACGATTTCGACGAGACAACGGATTCCTACTGGAACTACGATTACACCGATAAGAACAGCTACCGGCTCCGTCAGCTCGACGCCGAGGGCAGCGAGATTCTCGTTGTCGATCTCGCGTTCCTCGCCGAGGAGAGCCAGAACGACTGGTACTATGTCAACACCGTCGAATTTGACGGCGAGGGCAACATCTATGTCGTCGCTGACGACGGTCTCACTGTGCTCGACCCCACCGGAGCGAAGCTCTTTAATTTCGAGCTCGGTCAGAATGAGTGGATCAACACCGTCGTGCGCCTTGCGGACGGCACCGTCGCCGCGCAGACCTACGGCAACGAGGGTCAGGACTTCAAGGTGATCGACATTGCGGCAAAGGGCTGGGGCGACAGCATCACGGTCCCGACCAACGCCTACTACTTCTATGCCGGCAGCGGTGACTACGACCTCTACTGCGGCAGCGAAACGAGCCTCTACGGCGTCGACACCGCGACTGGCGAGAGCACCATGCTGCTCACCTGGCTCAATCTCAGCATCGACAACTACAATCTCTCGAGCGTCATCCCGCTTGAGGACGGCACAATCTTCTGCATCTCCAACACCTATGACTACAACACGGGCGAGAGCGCCATGGAGTTCATCGACCTCGTGCGCGTGCCGACAGCCGAGCTCGCGGAGAAGACGACGCTCACCTACGCCTGCCTTTATCTTGACTACAACATCCGCTCGATGATACTCGACTTCAACAAGAACAGCGACAAGTATCTGATCCAGATCAAGGACTACTCTCAGTACAACACCGAGGACGACTACTCCGCCGGTCTCACCAAGCTCACCACCGAGATACTCACCGGCAACATCCCCGATATGATGAGCACCGACAGTCTTCCGATGTCGCAGTACGCCTCGAAGGGGCTGCTTGAAGATCTCTGGCCGTATATCGAGGCCGACACGGAACTCGGCGGGCGCGACGCGCTCGTGCCGTCGCTGTTCAAGGC
>CAYNMN010000070.1:0-9972 GCA_964398305.1 uncultured Oscillospiraceae bacterium | reverse complement strand
CATCGATAAATTTCACATATTCGCCTTTTGTCCAGAACAGCATTTCCTTCTTTTCTTCGCTGCCCATATTACCGGCCCTTGCTGCCGGATTTATCTGCAATCTGTAATATTTGATGGCGTGATTGAAAATGCAGCTAAACTGATTATGGACGGTTTTAAGATAGGTCGTGGAGTATTGTTTACCTTTTGAATCGGTCAGACTGCGGATTTCATTCTGCCAGTCCATGATGTCCTTTGCCGTAATCTCCGACAGCTTGCGATCTTTAAAATATGGCAGGATTTTCTTTTGAATAATACTTTCCTTGGTTAGCCAGGTGTTCAGCTTCAATTTTGGCTTTATATCCTTCTCATAGAGCTGTACAAAGCTACCAAAGGTCATATCCACATCGGCCTGCCGTTGCATTAGAAACTCACGTTCCCATTCCAGGGCTTCTCTCTTCGTGGTAAAACCACGCCTGCATTTCTGCTTACGCACTCCCTTCCAATCTGTAAACCGGCAGATGGAATACCAAGTTCCGCTGTCCGGATTTTTGTATACTGACATTTTCAGATACCCCTTTCTGCTTCATTTTTTGTTCCATAGAATTTCTCGTGAAAAAACTTTCTGTCTATCCGCCCTGAGATGATGATACAGCCGGTTTTCTTCAATTCATCATTCATCTTTCGGATGAGCTTGTACGCATAGGGAACCGAAATATCCAGTTCCTCAGCTACTTCTTCCACACGCATGAACATTTTGCCTGCCATCAAAACACCTTCTTTCTTTTTCGTTTGATTGTGATTTTTCAGCCGATACTAAACTTATTAGTTTAACTTCCTTGATTATACTAAGCTCGTTTGTTTAAGTCAATAGGGTTTGAGGAAAAACATTAAACAAATTTGTTTTATTTCTTCTTGACATACCTAAACGTATTTGCTATGCTGTCTATATAAAGACAGCGTCAGAGGAGTTGGCTATTATGGCTATTGGTGAGCGGATCAGGTTTATTCGCAATCTGCGAGGTATGACACAGAAATATTTGGGTATGGCGATTGGCTTTCCGGAGCGAACCGCTGATATTCGCATGGCGCAGTATGAATCCGGGACTCGAACGCCAAAAGATGATCTGACCAACAATCTGGCCAATGTTTTGGAGGTCTCTCCGCAGGCTCTTGATCTGCCCAACATTGACAGTGAAATCGGTTTAATGCACACTCTGTTTGCTCTGGAAGATATCTACGGGCTGAAGATCGGCGAGCTCGACGGGGAAGTATGTCTACGGCTTGATAAGCACAGGGGCACAACCTATGTGTCTATGTTTGATATGCTTAATGCCTGGCGGCAGGAGGCTGCAAAGCTGGAAACAGGGGAGATCACCAAAGAGCAATACGATCAATGGCGCTACCGATACCCCAAATTCGATACCACGCAAAGATGGGCAAAGGTTCCTTCTCAGGAACTCAGCGATGAGCTGCTGAAAAAGCTGAATAAATAAAAAAAGCGGTCCTGCTGATTCAAAGGAATCAACAAGACCGTTTTTCTATGCTCTGCACCGGAGCTTATCACCTGCAAGCCTCTGGATTCCTTGCAGAAAACAAAACAAATCGGTTTAGTGCACTTGTTATCAAACCGTTATCAAAAGGCAAATAAAAGTCCCGAAAGCCCATTGTTTCCAAGGCTTTCGGGACTTCGTTACTTATTCCCACTCGATCGTTGCTGGGGGCTTGGGGGACATATCATAGAGGACGCGGTTGACATTCGCGACCTCGTTGAGAATACGCGCCGTGACGCGCTCAAGGATATCCCAGTCGGGCTTCCAGACTGTGGCGGTCATGGCGTCCATCGTATTGACGGCACGGATAATGACGGGCCAGGCGTCAACTCTCAAGCCGTCGCGCACACCTGTGCTGGTGATGTCGGGAACGACCGTGAAATACTGCCAGACCTTGCCCTCAAGCCCTGCGCTCGCAAACTCCTCGCGCAAAATGGCGTCAGCCTCGCGGACGGCGGCAAGGCGCTCACGGGTGATCGCGCCGACACAGCGCACGCCCAGACCCGGGCCGGGGAACGGCTGGCGATAGACCATGTCGTCCGGCAGGCCGAGGGTCTTCCCCACCATACGCACCTCGTCCTTGAACAAATACTTCAGCGGCTCGACGAGCTCAAAATCCAGGTCGTCAGGCAATCCGCCGACATTGTGATGGCTCTTTACAGGCCCGGATTCGATGATATCCGGGTAAATAGTGCCCTGCGCAAGGAAGCGGATGCCTTCAAACTTGCGGGCCTCCTCCTCAAATACGCGGATGAACTCCGCTCCGATTATCTTGCGCTTCCGCTCGGGATCCGCGACTCCAGCGAGCTTGTCGAGGAAGCGATCGGAGGCGTCTACATACACAAGGCTCGCGCCGAGCTTGTCACGGAACACGCGCAGCACCTGCTCGGACTCGCCCTTGCGCATCAGCCCGTGATTGACGTGGACGCACTGTAGATGCGTTCCGATGGCCTTGATGAGCAGCGCCGCGACCACAGAGGAATCAACGCCGCCGGAAAGCGCCAGCAATACGCGGCCGGAGCCGATCTGGGCGCGCAGAGCCTTGATCTGCTCGGCAATAAAGCTCTCTGCCAGCTCCTGCGTGGTGATACGCTGCATCTCGGGTCTTTTGTTTTCCATAAATAATGACCTCCAAACGGGAAATAATGTATGCGCGGGATGTGATTTATATTGGCAATAGTAATAATTAGAACTCTGATAATATATTTTGCCCTTGTTCTGACTCTAAGACTCATGGGCAAGCGGCAGCTCGGCGAGATGGAGCTGCCGGAGCTGATCGTGGCCGTGCTGATAGCCGACCTCGCCGCTCAGCCGCTGCAGGACATCGGAGTACCGCTGATGAACGGCCTTCTGCCGATAGCCGTGCTGTTCTGCTGCGAGGTAATAATATCGGGCGCCACGATGAAGAGCCCGAAGCTGCGCTGTCTGCTCTACGGCTGTCCGTGCTTTCTGATCGAAAAGGGCAAAATAAACCAGAAGCAGATGCGGAAAAACCGCTTCACTCTCGACGAGCTGACGGAGGAGCTGCGCACGAGGAGCATAACCGATCTCGCTCTCGTCGAATACGCCGTGCTGGAAACGGACGGAACTCTCAGCGCGATCCTTTGCCCCGACGCGCGGCCCGCAACCGCCTCGCAGATGGGTATCGTCTCAGAGGACACGGGCTACCCCATCATGATCATCAGCGACGGCAAGGTGCTCTCGGAGAATCTTCGTATTTCCGGACGCGACGCCGGCTGGCTCAAAAAGGAGCTTGCGGGGCGCGGAGTCTCCGGCCCGGAGTCGGTATATATTCTGACTCTCGACGGGGCGGGAAACGTCTATTTCGCCGCCATGGAGGACTGAATGAAGAAGGAAATGATCGCTCTGGCATTGCTCATAGCGCTGTTTGGGCTGTCGCTCGCCAATATTGCGTACCTCTCCGGGATGATCGACTCAATTGATGCCGAGATAAGCGAAAGCGCACGCCTCGCGGCGTCCGGCGACTGGGACAGAGCGGAATATGAGCTCGGACAGGCTCAGGAGCTCTGGGAGGACGCAAAGCACTACATGGACGTTTTTGTGCGCCATTCGGAAACGAACGCCGCTCAGGATGTATTATATGAGCTGCTCGGTGATATCAAGGCCCGCGACGCAGCAGCCGCCGAGGCAACCGTTGCGCGGCTGCTGGCACAGCTTTCAGACATCCGTGAAATGGAGCAGATCCGGCTGGGCAGCGCCTTTTAACCGTTTTCCTTATTGCTGAGAAGCTTTGTGAGCTCCTCCATAAAGGTGTTAATGTCCTTGAACGAGCGATATACCGAGGCGAAACGCACATAGGCTACCTCGTCCACGTCCTTCAGGCGGTCCATCACCATTTCGCCTATCTCGCTGGTGCTGATCTCGCGCTCAAGATTGCTCTGCAGCTCCTGTTCGATATCATCGGCGATCTTCTCAAGCGCGGAGAGCGGCACCGAGCGCTTCTCGCAGGCCTTGAGCATGCTGTTGACGAGCTTGTTCTTATCGAAGGTCTGGCGGCTGCCGTCGCGCTTGATAACAACGAGCGGCAGGCGCTCGATGTTCTCATAGGTCGTAAAGCGCTTCTGACAGGCGAGACACTCCCGCCTGCGGCGAATTGTGGCTCCCTCCTCGGCCGGGCGGGAGTCAATGACCTTGCTCTCGGAATAACCGCAGAACGGGCATTTCATATAGTTACCTCCGTAATACATATGTTGTTTGCGGTGACGATTTAGTATACCACATAATGTGTTCAGTGACCATAGCAAAATTCGACTGTGCGCTGTTTTTCGGGATATTTTACCGCTTGCCAATCCTCCGCGCCTTATTTACAATGAAACGGAGGTGGTATAAATGTCCATTGCCAGACGGATGCTCGCAATGTGCGACGCATCCTGGGAAATAACCGTCCGCGCTCTGGCCTTCTCCTGCGTTCTGCTGCTGTGCGCCTTTGCGCTGCTTGCCGACGCGGGACCGCTAAGTGCGGAAAACTACGCTACATACAAGCTCGCCTCCGAGCTGTTTTCGCTGCCGCCGGCAGTACTCCTGCTCGCGGCTCTGGCCGGAGCCGTCGCCGAGGATATCAAAGCCCGCTGACGAGCTCCTCGAGCTCCTCACGGCTCATCAGCGCCCCGAGCACCTCTGCAAGCGACGCGGCGGGCAGCTTTTCGGGAAGCTTCAGCTTTTTGAGCAGCTCCCCCCTTCTCTCCGCGCTGCCGGCACGTCCGCTCAGACCCAGGGCATAGAGATCCGCCTTTGTGATGCGTTTTTCGCAGGCGGTCTCCGTTTCGTCCATTATAGCGCCGGCACGACGCAGCGCTTCGATGAGCACGGCCGGCTCCATACCCTCCACTCCGAGCGTCCCCTCCTTGGAGGGCGCGGACTTGCGCCGCTCCTTGCCCGGGATGTCCGGAATATAAGCGTGCTTGACGAGCGACGGGTCAATGGCGCCCTTAATGCGGTTTCTTATTACGAAGCCGGCGCCGTCGGAATCGGTGAGCACAACAAGACCGCGGGTCTCCGCCAGCGCGCGCAGCAGCGCCATACGCTTGCCGTCGTTGAAGATCCCAAAGCCGTTCGTTTCTATTATCAGCGCGTCGAAAACCTGTGAGAGCGTGTTTTTATCATAGCGCCCCTCCACAACGATGACCTCGCGCACGGTTATCATGCGAAGGCCTCCGCCGCGAGACGGCACAGTAGCAGAGAAAGCAGCGCCGCGTCGTCCTCGGCCGCGCTCTTCATGGCATAATCGGTCTCGGCACACAGCTCCACGGCCCTCGCGAGCTGACCGAGCGTAAAGCTTCCCGCGCTCTGGATAAGCTTGCGCGCGATGCTGTCAAAGCGGATGTCGAACATTTTTATGACATACGCCTGACCGAGCCCCTCGTCGAGCGCGACCCGCGCTGCGTAAAGACGCTGGAGCTGACCGGCGATTATGCTGTTTGTTTTAATCGGATCCTCACCCGATGCTATAAGCTCCGCCATGAGCCGGGCGGCGCCGTCCCAGTCCCGCGCCGCCATGCGGTCGGTCATCTCGAAGACCCGCGCCTCCGGCAGATGATGCGCGTATTTATCCACATCCGAGAGCGTAATGGTATCCCCCCGGGCGCTGGCGGCGAGCTTGGATATCTCGGGTATAAGCTCATTCATCAATGAGCCGCTGGTCTGCACAAGATAGTCCGAGGTCTCAGAATCTATGGTCTTGCCCAGCGCGGCGAAGCGTTTTCTTATCCACGGCAGCAGCGCGACGGAGTCCTGCTCCGTAAACTCCACGGCAAGGCCGTGTTTTTTTATAGCCTTGGCCGCCCGCAGTCGCCAATCGACGGCGTAGTCCGTTCCCATAACAAATACAAGCGTGGCCCAGTCGGGCAGATCGGAGACGATACCCTCAAGCTCGTCGGCGTCGGCGTCCCGGCATTTGTTTATATCAAAGCCGCGAACCTCCGTAAGCGTCCGCTCTGTCATGAACGGCAGCGCCGAGACGCTCTCGGCAAGTGCGCGCAGATCTACTGTCGGCCCGTCGATGCGGCGGTAGCTGAAATCGTCCCCGCCGTCGGGCAGACAAAGCCGCTTGAGCTCTGTCATATAGCTCTCGCGCAGGTAATCCTCCTGTCCCCAGAGCAGATACAGCCGCCCCGGCTCTCCGCTCTTTAATGCCGAGAGCTGCTGCTTAAACGGTATTCTTTCGATTTTCCTCGCCATATTATCTCATCCTCACAGTAACTGTTCCGTCCGTATCCGTTCGCAGTATCTCCATGTCCTCCGATTCAAGCCGCTTGAGCACATCCTCGGTCGGGTGCCCGTAGGTGTTGTAGCCCACGGAGATAGCGGCGGTCTCGGCGTCTATGGTATCGAGCAGATCGACGCTCGTGGAATATCTTGAGCCGTGGTGTCCCACAATATATAGCTCGCAGTCGGGCAGCGTGTGCCAGGCAAGCAGGTTGCGCTCGGAGGCCGCGTCCACATCTCCCGTGATAAGCGTATCGTAGCTTCCGCAGGTCGCGAGGACTATCAGCCCGCGCTCGTTGATATCGCCGGACTTGGGCGGGCCGTATAACCGAAGACGCATGCTCCCGGCCAGCACATCCGTATCGGCGGAGACGTATTCTATCTGCGTGCCGCTATCTCCCGCCGCATGGATTATTTCTGGCAGCAGGCCCGCCGGATCCTCAGCGTTTTCCGGCAGCAGTATATACCCCACATCGACACGCGCGAGCAGTCTTGTAACGCCGTTTGCGTGGTCTGAGTGCAGATGTGTCAGTATGAGCACATCCACATTCCTCCGACCGCAGGAGGCGAGGTAATCGGCAGCGGCGTCGCCCGCGTTTTCCGAAGTGTTAGTGCCGCCGCAGTCGATCATGGCTGTATAGCCGTCGCTCAGCAGGGCTATGGACTGTCCCTGACCCACGTCGATTACCGACACGGCCGAGATGTTATTGTAATACAGCGCGTTGAAAATGACGATGCAGCTGAGTAAAATAACGGATATGGAGAGCGGCGCCGCGGGACGGAAGCTGTTCTTGCCCCGCAGCAGATAAGCCGCGATGAACGCGACATATACCGCGACGAGCCACCAGCCCACCAGCTTATCCGCCATATATACCGACGCGAGCGGAAGTGAGGAGATCGCCTTTGAGATGACAATGATGTATTTTGCCAGCACCCAGACCGCCCATCCCGCGAGCTTGCCAAGCGGCAGCCATATTATACCGAGCAGCACGGATATATAGCCGCCAATAAAACACAGCGAAAGCACCGGCATGACGAGCAGCATGGTAAGCGGAGAAACGAGCGGGACATAACCGAAGCGCAGCGCGCTGAGCGGCGCCGTGAATACCATGGCCCCTATTGACGAGGCGAGCAGCGCGAACACAGCAAGCTTCACCTTGTGCAGACGGCTTTTTTTGTCTGCCGCGAAGCTTTTGACGCACCAGCTGTTAACCTTGGGCGACACGAGGATTATTCCGGCCATTGCGGCAAAGGAGAGCTGCAGACTTGCCGAGCCTATCGCCTGCGGGTTGATGAGCAGCAGAAGCAGCAGAATCGCGCTGAGCGAGGTGACGCCGTCCGGCTCCCGGCGCAGAAGCGGGGCAAACACAACGAGCGTGAGCATGAACGCCGCCCGCACGGCCGAGGGCGTGAGTCCGGCCATACACGCGAATATCCAGAGCGCCGGAATCGCGATAAAGGCCGCGCGCCGCTTTCCGCCCAGCAGGACCGCCGCTCCGAAAAGAAACGACAGGTGCATCCCGGATACCGCAACGATATGCAGTAAGCCGGCCCCGGAGAGCGCCGCATAAAGCGCGTCGTCGTCATATATCCCCGATTTGTCGCCGATGAGCATACCGCGCATGAGCGCGGATACGTCCCCGTCGAATATCTGCGACGCCGTCTCGCGCACAATTCTCGCGAGCGTCCTCGGAAAGTACAAAAACGAGAGAGCGGCACGTCCGGTGACCTCCGGCGCGGACTGTACATAGCCCACAAGCGCAATGCCTCTGGAGGTGTTGGCGTCGCTGTCCTCGCCATAGCGCACGGTGCCGGAGCGCAGGCGCAGCTCGATCTCCACAACATCGCCCGGTAGCAGCGAGTCGGTGCGGCCGTCGTAATCATAGACGGTCGCCTTGACATGCGGCAAATCGTCGCCGGTAAACCGCAGACTCAGCGAGGTATAGTCCTCATATACGCAGGGATAATCCGTCACTCTCGCGCTGACCGTCACGGTCTCCCCTGCCAGCGCCTGTCCGGGCTGAATAAAGAGCGCGTCATAGCCCCAGTACCAGGTCAGACCGAGCGCCGCAAAGAGGCAGATGAGCGCACACCGCAGCCGCGCAGTGCCCTTAAGCAGCAGCGAGAGTAAAAAGAGTACGCCAAAACCGAGCGCACCCCACAGGAGAGCGCCCGAGGGCAGAATATAGTGCGCCGCGATCACCGCGCAGGTATAGGAGAGCGCGGCGCAGGCGAGCTTACGCATCGACGTCTGCGGCGGCCGTCAGTCTGCTCATATCATTCCTCCGTTACCGGAGCGCTCGCAATGCCCCAGCCGTCAAGCGGCAGGCGCTGCATCGCCCCGAATACTCTGCTTTTAAGGTCCGGATACTGCTCCGAGAGCCGCGCTATGAGCGCCTTTATCTCGGCCCTACTGCTCTCCTTGTCCTCCGGACAGGTGGTGGGGATCACCGGCAGACCGAGCTCGCTGACGAGGTTTTCGGCGCTGCCCTCGCCGAGATAAAGCATCGGCCTTATCTGTGTGACGTCCGCGCGCGACATATAGGTCACCGGCTTGAAGCAGTTGAGCCGCCCCTCGAAGAGCAGGGACATCATGAAGGTCTCCACCGCGTCGTCAAAGTGATGCCCGAGCGCGAGCTTGTTGCAGCCGAGCTCCTTTATCGCGTCGTTCAGCGCACCGCGACGCATCTTCGAGCAGAGCGAGCAGGGGTTATCCTCCCTGCGGACGTCAAAAACTATCTCGCGAATATCGGTCTTTATAATAGTATAGGGTATGTCGTGCCGCTCACACCACTCCGCCACCGGCGCAAAATCCATATCGGGGAAGCCCATGTCGATTGTGACAGCGAACAGCTCAAAGCGCGAGGGATGATAGAGCTTCAGGTGGGAAAGCCCGGCAAGCAGGGCGATCGAGTCCTTGCCGCCCGAAACGCCTACGGCCACGCGGTCTCCCGGGACGAGCATATTATAATCATCCACACAGCGGCGCAGATATCCGGCAAACTGTTCAAGCTTCATAAAAGGTCTCCAAAAAAGTGAAAATCGGAATCGAGAATTCCGGAGCATTCGAGAGATATCCCGCGATTACGGAAGTTACCCCGGCGATAAATCAAATCGCTGTTGACAGCGGCGCCCCGTTGTGCTATAAAAGATGAGCGCGCCTGATGTCACAAGGACATTCTAAGCAGGCGCATAGGATTTGTCAAAACTTTTTATTTTTCATTTGGAGGCAGGATAATGTCCACTACTATGGTCAAGAAGGACGAGGTCGTCCGCAAGTGGTATGTCCTTGACGCCGCCGGCAAGCCCCTGGGCAAGACCGCGGCCCTCGCAGCCGATCTGCTGCGCGGAAAGCTCAAGACAGACTACACCCCGCATGTCGACTGCGGCGATTACGTCATAGTCATCAACGCCGAGAAGGCAGTGCTCACCGGCAAGAAGCTTGAGCAGAAGTTCTACCGCACACACTCCGGCTATGCCGGCGGCCTGCATGAGACCCGTTACGACAAGCTCATGGCCACAAAGCCCGAGCTCGCGATGCGCCTTGCTGTCAAGGGAATGCTCCAGAAGAACACCATCGCCGACTGGCAGCTCACCCGTCTGCGCGTATTCCGCGGCGCGGAGCACACGCATGCCGCCCAGAAGCCCGAAGTCTGGGATCGCTAAGGAGGATATGATAAATGGCTACTTATAAGAGCAAGAAACCTTATATGTA
>CAYNMN010000069.1:0-10107 GCA_964398305.1 uncultured Oscillospiraceae bacterium | reverse complement strand
GGAGAGGTGGCTCGCCGGGGAGGAATTGATCTTCCCGGGGATGCCGAGCCCCTGCTGAATGAGCTGCTTAAGACTCCAGCCAGCGCAGTAGCCCGTGAGCATGGAGAGGTCATGCAGATGGAAATCGCAGTTCCTGTGGGCGTTGGCTATCTCGTCGTCATAGACCTCGCTGAGCCAGTAGTTGGCCGTGATGGCGCCGGAGTTGTTGAGAATGAGGCCGCCCACGGAATAGGTGACCGTGCTGTTCTCCTTGACGCGCCAGTCCATGGCGTCCACATAGGAGTTGACGAGATCCTTGTAGTCGAGATATGTCGAGCGCATATTGCGCAGCTTCTCGCGCTGGCGGCGGTAAAGGATATACGCCTTGGCGACGGATTCATAGCCTCCGCGCGAGAGCACCGCCTCCACGCTGTCCTGGATATCCTCGACCGAAACGAGCGAATCCTTTATTTTCGGCTGAAAGTCCGCCGTGACCTTTAGCGCGAGGAAGTCTATAACGCTGTCGTTATACTCCGTGCTCGTGGCCTCAAAGGCCTTTCTTATCGCTCCGCCGATCTTGCCGACGTTAAATTCGACCTGCTCCCCGTCTCTTTTGAGTACTCTGTACATTCTCTTTAGCCTCCCTGTGGTTTTATCTATATTCCTCTGATTTTTACCGATGGGACGTACGGCCTGACCGTCTCCGCCATCGTATTCAATTCATCCTTACCGAAGCTGCCGAGCTCCCCCGGCGCTATCAGATCGCCGGAATCGACATAGCTCTGGAGATAATAGGCCTGCGCTCCCGCTATCCAGCGGCCGATCGACTCAAAATCCGCCGTCTCGTGCAGTCCTCTGACCACCGTTGTGCGGAATTCGTAGGGCACATGCCCCTCCATGAGATACGCCGCGCTCTCCTTCACCGGCGAAACGTCGAGCCCCGGCACGCCCGTGACGACCGGGTATCTCTCCGGCGAGGTCTTGATGTCCATGGCCACCATGTCCGCAAGCCCCGCAGAGACGATCTCGCGCAGGCGCGCCGGAAAGGTGCCGTTGGTGTCGAGCTTCACGGCGAAGCCCAGCGATTTGATCCTCGCGAGCAGCTCCGGCAGCTCCGGATGGAGCAGCGGCTCCCCGCCCGTGACGGCCACGCCATCGAGTATTCCCCGGCGCTTTTCGAGGAAGGCAAAGAGCTCATCCTCTCCGAGTCCCTCTCCCGCCCGTCCCGGAATCACGAGCGAGGCGTTGTGGCAAAAGGGACAGCGCAGGTCGCAGCCGGCGGTGAACACCGTACAGGCCACCTTGCCCGGGTAGTCCAAAAGCGTAAGTTTTTGCAGTCCGCCAAGATACATCGCGCCGTTTTTCCTTCGTTTCGGGGATAGTTAAGCGCCCCACTCCACTCGCACATCTTGGGGAGGGAGGGGCGTTACAATCACAATATATAGTGTTTTGCGCTTTCTGTCAAGGGCAATTGACAAAAAACCCACATTGTATCCGGACGTTACCTTTTTGTAAAAAGGGCTTCATCTTTTCTTTACGCTCAGTCACCGATATTATACCAAACCCGCCGGCTCCTTACAAGGGCGCAGGGTAAAAACGGATGTAAAAAAGAAGTTGAAATTTTTGTCTATATGAGCGACAATATAAAAAAACATCCGGAGGATATGAAATGGACGCAAGATATGACAAGCTCCTGCGCTGCCGCGACAGCGTGAGGGAACGCACCGACTTTGTGCCGGAGGTCGCTCTGGTGCTCGGCAGCGGACTGGGCGGCTTTGCCGCCGAGCTCGAAACCGCCGCCGTGGTGGACTATGCCGATATCCCCGGCTTTCCGCGCTCAACGGTGCTCGGCCACGCCGGAAAGCTCATCTTCGGGTTCCTCGGCGAGGCGCGGGTCGTCTGCATGCAGGGGCGCGTGCACTACTACGAGGGCTACGACATCTCCGACGTCGTGCTGCCCGCGCGGCTGATGCGCCTGCTCGGCGCGGAGACGCTTTTTCTCACCAACGCCGCCGGCGGCGTCAACCCCGACTATAACGCCGGCGATTTCATGCTCATACGCGACCACATACTGTATTCCGTTCCCAACCCGCTCATCGGCGCGAACCTTGAGGAGCTCGGCACGCGCTTCCCGGATATGTCGGAGGTCTACGACGCCGGGCTGCGCGGCGTAATAAAGACCGCGGCGGCGCAGGCGGGCGTCGGTCTGCGCGAGGGCGTCTACGCACAGTTCTCCGGCCCGAGCTTCGAGACGCCCTCGGAGGTCAGAATGGCCGGCATCCTCGGCTCGGACGCCGTGGGCATGTCCACGGCGGTGGAGGCCGTCGCCGCGCGGCACTGCGGCATGCGCGTGTGCGGCGTGAGCTGCATCAGCAACAAGGCCGCGGGGCTCTCCGCCACCCCCCTCACCCACGCCGAGGTGCAGGAGGCCGCGGACAAGGCCGCCCCGCGCTTCAGAAAGCTCGTGGGCGAGAGCATAAAAATGATGTGCAAAGCCTGAAAAAAGTCGCCATTTAATATTTGTGTAACATCTTTGCTGTTTTTTACTTAACATATCCCTGTTATTATAATAACTGCAAGAGACAGTTTCATCTTTTTCATTTTGTCCTCATTCCATAAAACAAAGCCGAGCGGAGTCGCACCGCTCGGCTTTGTTCTATTTCGCGTTTTCCTTCTCCGTCTTCTTTTTCCTGTGCACGTCCGCGGCGATGGTGGCCGCGAGCAGCGCCGCGAGCACCGCGACGGCGGCGGCGACCGGGAAGAACGAGATCTCATCCTCCGCGCTCCCCTGCGGGAGCGTCTCCGGCGACGGCTCCGCGCTCTCAACAGCGGCGGCCTCGGCCGCAAGGCGCTCGGCCTCCGCCCTCTCGAACAGCTCGTATTGCTGCTGAAGGTCGTTGGTGTAGTCGCACATGATGGAACAGATGGCGCCCACCGCCTCCACGGAGCGATACACGCTCTTGGTGAAGATAACAAGGATGAACGGCGCGTCGGTATAGACTATCGCCACGTCGTTGAGCTGCCACTCGAGGTAGCCGTATTTCTGCGCTATCTCGTATTCGTCCACCTCGCGTTTGAAATACTGCTCCGGCTGCGCCTGCTTGAGATACTCGATCACCTGCTCGTATTTATCCGAATGGTCGTAAAGGTATTCGAGAGTCTCCACCATGAAGCGGGGGCTGAATTTATTGCTGAGGAGATACTCGTCGGTGAAGTCATCCTCCGTAAAGGTCGTGTACTGAGCCATGAGGATCCTGTAATCGTGATAGCTCATCTGCCAGCCCATCAGGTAGCTCTGCATAGCGTCGGCTGCGTTGTTGTTCGACTGCACGAGGGTCTTGAACTGCGCGTTTTCTATTGTATAGCCGCCGTTGAGCGTCGTGTCGGGCGAATATGTGCCGTCGGCGAGCCTGTCGGCATATATCATGTTGAGCGGCAGCTTATACAGGCTGCCGCCCACCATCATTTTATCGCGGTTATAGTACCAGGTCTCGCCCGTGTCGAGATATACATAGCCAAACGAGAAGTTATCCTCCGTAAGCCCGTATTCCTCCATAAAGGCGTCTATCACATTGCCGAGCGTCTCGGACACCAGTCCGGTCTGTCTGTAGGCTCCGGCCGGACAGGCAAGTCCGACCGCGATCGCCAGCGACAGCAGCGCACAGGCCGCGCCCCTGAGCATTCTCACGGCGCAGCACCTCCATCATTCAGCAGATTCTCTCTATATGCGGCCCGCCGAGCGTCTCTATCTGCGACCCGCTGCCGAGCGTCTCGTTGAGCATTTTTTCGAACATCGGCGCGAGTCTGATATAGGTGTCGGAGTATTCGGCGAGCGCCCTAAACTCCTCGATGTCCACAAAGGGCTGGATCTCGCCCTTCAGGAGACCGATGGCTATCATGACCGACAGGCCGATGATCTGCAGCTCCTCCTGCGAAAAGTCGCCGCTGTGCAGCGCGAGCTTCCTGTTGGCCGCCTCGCCGGAGACGAGGAACCGCTCGAGCAGCGTGGGCGCATATCGTCCGCTGTACAGCGCAGCGAGCGGCAGCGCCTCTATGAGCGCGTCCACATCCTTGTCGCCGAGGGTGACGCTGTATTTAGGGCTATCTGACATTTCTTCTCCTCCCAAATCTGTGCAAAAATCGGTCGCTGTATAAGAGATTACCACGAACGCTCGAAATTATCAACGTCAATCGCCGCCGCGGGTCATGAAACCTGCTTTTTTTGCGGAGCTCACGCGGCGAGCGGCGGCGGCGTCCCCGGACTATTTGTGGTTATAATAGTTCTCGTCGTATCTGAATACCTCGCGCACGCGCAGATACATATCGCACCAGGTGTAGCCCTGGTCGTTGTAGCGCCAGCCGAGAACATAGGGGTTCTCCCCCCCGAAGGTCACCCAGCAGTCCGGCTGGAGCATCTCAAACTCGTCCATCTGCTCCTGAGTGAGCTGCGGTGTGTAATAGCAGAAGCGCTCGAGCGGCAGGCCGACTATCGGCGTGAGGTCCGTGACCTGACTGTAGCAGATATTGAGGTAGGCGAGGCTCGTGCAGCTCGTGAGCGGCGTGAGATCGTCCACATAGCCGCACCAGACGAGCTCAAGGAATATTAGCTCCTTGTGATTTTCGAACACCGTCATGTCCGAGAAGGGGCTGCCGGAGAGTATGCAAATCTCGAGCTTGGGCATATAGGCTATAAAGCTCACGTCGTGCAGATAGCTGTTGTGGCCGATGTCCATGTACTTCACATCCGTGCAGTACATGAGCTCATGGCAGTTGTCGTCGTTGAGATCGAAGATGGCGCGGATGGTCTCCTCGTCCGTCAGACAGGTAAAGTATCCGAAATACACGCGCCAGACCACCTTGGTGTCGGGGTAGTCGTCGCGCAGCTGCGCCATTACCTCGCTGTCCACGCCGCAGTCCTCGAGCTTGAGATAGGTGCAGCGGCACATGATGTCGAGCATCTGACGAATCTCGTCTACGCCGTCGTTGCCGATCTCGGTCTCAACATACTCAACGCTCTCGTCCATCGTCGTGAGCGTCTGTCCAAAAAGCTCGAAGGTGTAGTTGAAGTCGGCCTGCGGCGCGGCGCTCTCGAGCCGCGCGACCTCCGCCATCGAAAGGGTGCTCTCCCCCGCCTTGTCTGTGAGCTCCACATACCCGAGCGCCGGGAGCTTCGCGAGCGCGTCCGCCGCGGCGTCGACGTCCTTGGAGGTGAGCGCGGAGAGGTCGCACTGCGAATCGACGGAGGCGATCTCCTGCCCGGCTATCTCCACGGTGTAGTCGAACTCCACGCCGGGATAGGCGGCGTAAAGCGCGGCGAGCTCATCCGAGGTCAGCGTGGTCGCCGGCAGCTCAACGTTCTTCATGGCCGGGAGATAAGCGAGGTTTTCAAGCAGCGCGGCGTAGTCATACGCGCCCTCGGCAAGCGTTATCGAGACGGCGGAGTTCTGCGCGCCCGTGCCGCCGAAATCGACATTATAGATCACGTTCACCGCCGGGTGCGCGGCTATGTAGTCCAGGATCTCGGCATAGCAGGCGCTGCCGCTCAGATCAAGGGTCTTGAGGCTCTCGTATTTTTCGAGCTGGAAGATGCTCTCCGCCGTCACCACGGTCTCAAGCGTCTCCTGATTCTTCGCGCAGCCCGCGAGAATGAACAGGAGCGCAGCGGCGCAGAGCAGAGCGGGTCTTATATGCTTCATGGCGTACCTCCGATGGGCATTTTTGTCGATAATGACGTAATTATATCCCATCGGCGCGAAAAGGGCAACGCCAATCTGGGTGAAATGCGGCGAAATAAACGGCGCAAAAAGGGCGCCGGAGTAATCCGGCGCCCTTTCAGGCTGTTTGTTATCAGAAATTCTTGTTGACGTACTCGATGCCGGCCTTGAGAGCTCTGATGTTGCCCTCGAGGAAGCGGGCCTTCTTCTCGCCGAGCTCAATGCGGATAGCCTCGGTGATGGCGGCCTCGTCGATGATGGCATGCTTGCGGGCTATATACGCGCCGAGGAACACGACGTTAGCGCCCTTGGGGTTCTTGATCTCCTCGGAGATCTCGTTGCAGGGGATATAGATAACGTCGCAGTCGGTGCGGTTTGACTTCTCGCTCACGAGGCTGGAGTTCACGATCAGCAGCCCGCCGGGCTTGACGATCGACTGGAACTTCAGCATTGAGGGGAGGTTCATGGCCAGAACGGTGTCAGCCATGGAGATCAGCGGAGAGGCCACCGGACGGTCGGAGATAACGACGGAGCAGTTGGCTGTGCCGCCGCGCATCTCAGGGCCGTAGGAGGGCAGCCAGGAGACATGCTTGCCGGACTCCATGCCCGCCTCGGCAAGGAATTTGCCGATGAGCAGCATGCCCTGTCCGCCGAAGCCTGCGAATATGGCTTGTTCTTTCATATTACTCGGCCCCCTTATCCTTGTATACTCCAAGCGGGTAGTACGGTATCATGTTCTCCTCAAGCCACTTCATAGACTCGACCGGGCTCATGCCCCAGTTGGTCGGGCAGATGGAGAGGATCTCGACGATGGACAGGCCATGGCCCTCCATCTGGTACTTGAAGGCCTTGTCGATGGCCTTCTTGGCCTTGATGATGTTGCCGTTGGTGTTCAGGGAAACGCGCTCGGCATAGTAGCAGCCCGGGATCTGGGAGAGCATCTCGCAGATCTTGATGGGCGCGCCGCACCAGGCCTCGTCGCGGCCGTAGGGGGAGGTGGTGGTCTTCTGGCCGACGAGCGTGGTCGGGGCCATCTGGCCGCCGGTCATGCCGTATATGGCGTTGTTGATGAAGATGACCGTGAGATGCTCGCCCCTGTGCGCGGCGTGGACTATCTCGTTGGTGCCGATGGAGGCGAGGTCGCCGTCGCCCTGGTAGGTGAATACGCAGGTGTTCGGCATGGCGCGCTTGACGCCCGTGGCGACCGCGGGGGCGCGGCCGTGCGCGGCCTCATACATATCGCAGTTGAAGTAGTTATACGCGAAGACGGAGCAGCCGACGGGGGCTACGCCGACGACGTTGTTGCTCAGACCCTGTTCCTCGATGACCTCGCCAACCAGGCGGTGCGCTATGCCGTGGTTGCAGCCGGGGCAATAGTGGAACGGCACGTCTGTGAGCATCTTGGTTTTCTCAAATACTACGGCCATTAGAATCCCTCCCTCATGCTCTTGAGCTTGTCGTAGATCTCTTCGGAGGTGGGCATGTGGCTGCCGTAGTGGCCGAAGAAGTCTATCTTCTGCTCGCCGTTGATGGCGATCTTGACGTCGTCGAGCATCTGTCCGGCGTTGAGCTCAACGTCCAGCACGGCCTTTACGCCGGGGGCGACGGCCGCGTCGTGCAGCGCCTTATACGGGAAGGGCCAGAGGGTGATCGGGCGCAGCAGACCGACGTTGATGCCCTCTTCCTTGAGGTCGTCGATGGCGGACTTGCAGATACGCGCCACGGTGCCGAAGGCCGTGATGACTATATCGGCGCCCTCCATGTTATAGCTCTCGTAGCGGACTTCGTTCTTCTCTATCTCGCGATAGGTGGCCTGCAGGCGCTCGTTGAGCTCATCGAGCTCAACGACGCTGATATACAGGCTGTTGATGATGGAACGCTTCGGCTTGACGGTGAGGTCGGTGCCGTTGGCGGCCCAGGGCTTGGCCTTATAATCGACCTTGAAGTCGACCATCTCGGGCAGGGTTACGGGCTCCATCATCTGGCAGATCATGCCGTCCGCCGCTATCATGACGGGGCAGGAATACTTCTCGGCCGTCTCGAAGGCGAGCTTCATGAGGTCTATGCCCTCCTGAACGGAGGCGGGAGCGAACACCACGAGGTGATAATCACCGTGGCCGCCGCCCTTGCAGGCCTGATAGTAGTCGCCCTGGCCGGCCTGGATGCTGCCGAGGCCGGGGCCGCCGCGCATCACGTTCATGATAACGCAGGGCAGCTCAGAGGCCGCTATGTAGCTGATGCCCTCCTGCTTGAGGGACACGCCGGGGGACGAGGAGCTTGTGAGCGCGCGAACGCCCGTGCCGGCCGCGCCGTAGATCATGTGGATAGCGCCGATCTCGCTCTCGGCCTGCAGGAAGCAGCCGCCGATCTTGGG
This sequence comes from uncultured Oscillospiraceae bacterium, assembly GCA_964398305.1. Taxonomy (GTDB): domain Bacteria; phylum Bacillota; class Clostridia; order Oscillospirales; family Oscillospiraceae; genus Scatomorpha. The sequence continues at coordinate 2,040 of CAYNMN010000069.1, read as the reverse complement.
CATACGCTCGGACATATACTCGGGGATCTCTGTCTGGGGAGTGATCGGGTAGCCGAAGAAATAGCGGCAGCCTGCGCGTATGGCGGCCTCCGCCAGGGCCTCGCTGCCCTTCATGAGAGTCAATGCCATAACTGTTACCTCCTATTCCTTCTCGATGCGGATTACGACATCCGGGCAGGTGCGGGCACAGGACGCGCAGGCTATGCAGGCGTCGATGTCCGTCATCTCGCACGGGTGGTAACCCTTTGCGTTGAACTTTGTTTTGGACAGCTGGAGAATCTGCTTCGGGCAAGCCCGGACGCAGAGGCCGCAGCCCTTGCAAAGCTCTTCATTGATGCTGAACTTTACCATTTGCTCTACCTCCAAAGTTTATATAAAAATTGAAGAGCGCTTATTTTTTCGGGACCCTTACAGTCCCTGACGCACGAAGGTCTCCCAGTCGCGGTGCATATAGGTGTCTATCGCCATGGGTGTGCCGATATATTTGCTGTCGTGCCCCTCCGCAAGGAACTGCTCGAGCAGCTCGCTGCGCCCCGTGGTATAGAGCACGGGCACGCCGGTCTCGATGCTGGCCTGTCTGATGATCTCATAGCCGTCGCGCAGATCCTCCGGGCACGCCATGCGCGCGAGGTTGGTGTTGTTGACAAAGCCGCTGACCTTCTGGCGGGAGTGCTTTTCGAGCCCGTGCATCAGCTCGATGATCCGCTCGGGAGTGCCGGCGAGCGGACGGCGGGTGTTGACGACGTTGAGGATATGCAGGCTGCCCTCCGGCAGCTCGGCAAAATCACTGTGGTAGCGGCCGAGCGCCGTAGCCCCCGTGGGGTCGCCGCCGACGTCGAACACGACGGTGTCCCAGTCCATCGCAAAGGCGGACGCCACCTCTCCCGGGACGGTGCAGGCCTCGACATTGGAGTTGGCATAGACCGGGGAGACAAGCCGGATCTCCTTTGAGCGGATCATATTGCCCCTGTCCGTGAGACGGAAGTAGGTGTTGACCATATCGAGATCGATGACCTCGGTCTTCTTCCCCTCCGCCGCCGCGCGGAACGCGATGTTCAAGGCGAGCTCGGTCTTGCCGGAGCCGTAGTTGCCAATGAGTACATAAACCTCTTTCATGTCAATGCCTTTCGGAAAGTTTGTTCGCCTCAGCCCTTGTACTGGTTGTCGTAGTTGTTCTGGATGCAGCGGACGATGGTGGAGATAACGTCGCAGGTGGGAGTGGGGATACCGTACTGCTTGCCGTAATCGGAGATGGCGCCGTTGAGGGTGTCGATCTCGGTGCGGTATTTCTTGATGAGCATATCCTGAGCCATGGAGGGGTAGTAGTCGGAGATATTGTCGATGATGTGCTGGTGATCGACGGCGATGAACTCCTCGGGGTCGAGCTTAACGCCTCTCGCGTTGGCGATGGCGCAGCACTCACGGATGACGTCGTGGAAGAGCTTTTTGCCGAAGGGGTCGGCCTCGACCTCGCCTATCTTCAGGCGGAGCACGGCGCAGACGGAGTTGACGGTGCAGTTGACTGTGATCTTCTTCCAGAGGAAGGGGAGCACGTCCTCGCGGAACACGGCCTGGCAGCCGCCGTTGTTGTAGCAATCCTCAAGGTGCTTGCCCGCGGCGTTCGTGATCTCGTTGTTCTCGAGCGCGCCGAAGTTCATGATAACGCCCTCGGACGGGGTGGAGATGCAGCCGCCCGCGCCGTCGAGCGAGGTGCCGATGACGCCGGAGCCCACCATGCAGCGGCCGGCGGGATAGTACTTGACGAGCTTGTCGTCGTTGCCGATGCCGTTGATGAGGGAGACGAGCACGGTGTTCGGGCCGATGCAGGGCTTCGCGCCCTGAATGGCGTTCTCAAGCTGGTTGGCCTTGGTCATGAAGATGACGATATCCATAATGCCGATATCATCCGCGGTATAGGCCGTTTTAAAGCCCGTGAGGATCTCGGTGTGATCGGGGTAGATGGTAAATTTCATACCGTCCGCCGCGATCTTGTCCATGTGGGCCTTGTAGGGATCCACGAGTGTGATGTCCGCTCCGCCG
>CAYNMN010000068.1:0-10205 GCA_964398305.1 uncultured Oscillospiraceae bacterium | reverse complement strand
CGGCAGAGAACGTGCGCCGCGAGAGCCCCGCTCCGGGCGACGTCGTGATTCTCCTCGGCGGGCGCACGGGACGCGACGGCTGCGGCGGAGCGACGGGCTCCTCCAAGTCGCACGATCTCAGCTCGCTCGAAACTTGCGGCGCGGAGGTGCAGAAGGGCAACCCGCCCGAGGAGCGCAAGCTCCAGCGCCTGTTCCGCTCTCCGGAGGCGTCGCGGCTCATCAAGCGCTGCAACGATTTCGGCGCGGGCGGAGTTTCGGTCGCCATCGGCGAGCTCGCCGACGGGCTGGACATCACGCTCGACGCCGTGCCGAAGAAATACGACGGGCTCGACGGCACGGAGCTCGCGATCTCCGAATCGCAGGAGCGCATGGCCGTCGTGGTCGCGCAGAGCGACGCGGAGCGCTTCCTCGCCCTCGCCGCGAGCGAGAATCTTGAGGCCACCGTCGTGGCGCGGGTCAAGGCGGACGCGCGGCTGACGATGTATCTCGCGGGGACGCCGATAGTCGATATCTCCCGCGCCTTTCTCGACACCAACGGCGCGCCCAAGAGCGCGAGCGCGCATATTGAGGCGCCAAAGCCGCTCGCGGAAGCGACGCCCTCCGATTTTATCTCCGGCATGGAGGCGCTCGTGAGCGATCTCAACGTCTGCTCCAAGCGCGGCCTTGCCGAGCGCTTTGATTCCACCATCGGCGCGGGCACGGTGCTCATGCCCTTCGGCGGCAAAAACCAGCTCACTCCCGTGCAGGCGATGGTCACGAAGATATCGCTCGAGCGCGGACACACGGACGACTGCTCGTTCATGGCGTGGGGCTTCGACCCCTTCGCCTCCGCCGCGAGCCCTTACAGGGGCGCGTATCTCGCGGTGACGGAGTCCGTCTGCCGCCTCGTAGCAAGCGGGGCCGCGTTTGAGGACGTGTATCTGAGTCTGCAGGAGTATTTCCCGCGCCTCGGCGATAAGAGCGAGCGCTGGGGACAGCCTGCGGCGGCGCTGCTCGGCGCGCTTCGAGCGCAGCTCGATCTCGGCGTCGCGGCCATCGGCGGCAAGGATTCGATGTCGGGGAGCTTTATGGAGCTTGACGTGCCGCCCACTCTCGTGAGCTTCGCCGTCACGATGGGCAAAACCGGAGACGTCGTCTCGCCGGAGTTCAAGTCGGCGGGGAACGCCGTCGCGCTCATCTGCCCGGAATACGACGCGGACGGTCTGCCGACAGCCGATTCGCTCAAGGCGATCTTTGCCGCGCTGACGGCGGCGATGCGCCGCGGCGAGCTCGTCGCCTGCCACACCGTAGGCATGGGCGGCACGGCGGAGGCCGTGTTCAAGATGTGCGTCGGCAACGGTCTCGGCTTCAGCTTTGCCGAGGGCGTCGAGCTCGCGGACATATTCAAAAGGCTGCCCGGCGCTTTTGTCGCAGAGCTTGCGCGGGACGTCCGTATCGGCGTGCCGCTCGGTGTCGTTACCGACGGCGGCGAGATCGTTTTCGGCGGCGAGAGCGCGGAGCTCACGCGGCTCGTGAAGCTCTGGGAGGACAGGCTTGAGAGCGTCTACCCCGTGCGCGTGCCGACGCCGAGGGTGCGAGTGCCGGAGTTCACCCACAGCGGCGCGGCGGTCTGCGCGCCGGCGGTGAAGCGGGCGAGACCGAGGGCGCTCATCCCAGTGTTCCCCGGCACCAACTGCGAATATGACAGCGCGCGCGCCTTTGCCGACGCCGGCGCGGACGCGGAGATATTCGTCGTGCGAAATCTTACGAGCGAGGCCATAGCGCGCAGCGTGGAGGACTTCGCGGAGAGGGCGGCGCGCAGCGAGATCATCTTCATACCCGGCGGCTTCTCCGGCGGCGACGAGCCGGACGGCTCCGGCAAGTTCATAACCGCCTTCTTCCGCTCCGCGGCGGTGAGTGAGGCCGTGGGCGTCCTTCTTGACGAGCGCGGCGGGCTGATGGGCGGCGTCTGCAACGGCTTTCAGGCGCTCATCAAGCTCGGGCTCGTGCCGCACGGCAGGATAACTCAGGCGGACGCGCTCTGCCCCACGCTCACCTACAATGTCATCGGCCGCCACCAGTCGCGCCTTGTGCGCACCCGCGTGTGCTCAAATCTCTCCCCGTGGTTCGCGGAGACGAGGCCGGGCGAGATTTACACCGTCCCCATCTCCCACGGCGAGGGGCGCTTTATTGCCACGGACGAGCTCATCGCCTCCATGGCGGCGGCGGGGCAGATAGCCGCTCAGTATGTGGACGCCGTCGGCGCGCCGACTCTCGACGTGCGCTTCAACCCCAACGGCTCCGCCTGCGCCATCGAGAGCATCACCTCGCCCGACGGGCGCGTGTTCGGCAAGATGGGTCACTCCGAGCGCATCGGTCCGGATCTCTACCGCAACGTGCCGGGAAGGAGCGACATGGGTCTCTTCCGCTCGGCCGTCAGATTCTTTAAATAAGGTGACAATCACCCCCGGATGCGTTATAATCACCCGGGGGTGAGCTTATGACGAAAAACTTTGGAACAACGCGGCGCGGCGAGACCGTGACGCTCATAGAGCTCGATAACGGCGCTCTGAGTCTTGAGGCGCTCGACTACGGCGCGACGATCCGCGCTCTGCGCGTGAAAAACGCTGAGGGCGGCGTGACGGACGTCGTGCTCGGCTACGACACGATAGAGGAATACGAGGCGAACGACGGCTATCTCGGCGCTCTCGTCGGCAGGGTCGCCAACCGCACGGCGCGCGGGCGCTTCACGCTCTCCGGCAGGGAATATACGCTTGCTAAAAACATCGGCGAAAATCACCTGCACGGCGGCATGCGCGGCTTTGACAAATATGTGTGGGACTATGAGCTCCTGCCGGACGGCGTGAGGTTCACTCGCGTGAGCCCCGACGGCGAGGAGGGCTACCCCGGCGCGCTCACGGCGTCCGTGAGCTACATCCTGCGCGGCGAAACGCTTGTTATGAGCTATGAGGCGCGCTCAGACGCCGACACGCTCTGCAATCTCACGAACCACAGCTACTTCAATCTCGACGGCGGCGGCGACATTCTGCGCCATGCGCTCACGCTCGACGCCGAGAGCTACACCGAGACCGACGCGGAGAGCATACCCACCGGGCGGCTGATTAGCGTGGGGGGCACGGCGTTCGACTTCCGCCGCGAAAAGGAGATAGGGCGCGATATTGCGAGCGGCGAGAGCGCGCTCGTCGGCTGCGGCGGCTATGACCACAACTATGCGCTCAACGGCGCGCAGCTTCGCCCCGTCGCGCTGCTTCGGGCGGCGAGATCGGGCATAACCATGGAGCTCGCCACGACGCTCCCCGGCTTGCAGCTCTATACCGCGAACTACCTCTCGGCGAGGCGCGGCAAGGGCGGCGCGCAGTACGGCAAATGGGGAGCCGTGTGTCTTGAAACGCAGTTCTTCCCGGACGCCGCGAACCACGAGGACTTTGAAACGCCGATCCTCCGCGCCGGCGGGGTGTGGCGGCATACAACTGAGCTGAGATTTGGGAGATAGGATATGGAGCGCTATATGTTTTCCGCCCCCGGGCGAGTGGAGCTCGGCGGCAACCACACAGACCATCAGCGCGGGCGCGTGCTCGCGGCGGCCATCGATCTTGACACTCGCGCGGATGTGACGCTGTGCGACACGCGGCGCGTCATGGTGCTCTCAGAGGGCTATGAGCCCTGCGTGGTAGACCTTGACGATCTCGCGGCAAAGACCGGGGAGCAGGGGACGACGGCGGCGCTCGTGCGCGGCGTGGCCTCCGCCTTCGCTCAGCGCGGCTGCGCCCTGCGCGGCATGGATATTTCGGTCAGCTCCGACGTGCCCGCGGGCTCGGGGCTTTCGAGCAGCGCGAGCTTTGAAATAATGCTCGGCAAGGTGTTCAACACGCTCTGCTTCGACTCGCGGTTGACGCCGGTGGAGCTCGCGCTGATAGGCCAGCGCGCGGAGAATGTGTATTTCGGCAAGCCCTGCGGACTGATGGATCAGATCGCCTGCGCCGTCGGCGGGGTGGCGTTCGTCGATCTGCGCGACCCGGCGGCGCCGGAGGTGGAGCGCATAGACGTCGACCTCGAGCGCTTCGGTCACAGGCTGTGCGTAATAGACAGCGGCGCGGATCACGCGGGGCTCACGGCGGACTACGCCGCCATACCCGGGGAGATGCGCCTTGTCGCGAGGTATTTCGGCAGGGACTTCCTGCGCGAGGTGGAGGAGACCGACTTCCTCGCGGCGCTGCCCGCTCTGAGGAAAAGCGTGCCCGACAGGGCCCTGCTGCGCGCTTTCCACTTCTTCCGCGAGGACGCGCGCGCCGCGCTCGAGGCGGATGCGCTCAGAGAAGGGCGCTTCGGCGACTTCCTCGCGCTCGTCAACGAGTCCGGGCGCAGCTCGTGGATGTATCTCCAGAACGTCACGGCCTCGCGCGACGGGGAACGCCGGCCCATGGCGCTTACCCTCGCCCTGTGCGACGCTCTGCTCGGCGGTCGGGGCGCCTTCCGCGTCCACGGCGGCGGCTTCGCCGGCACGGCGCTCGCACTTGTGCCAGACGATATGCTCGAGAGCTTCCGGGACGGCGCGGAGAGAGTCCTCGGCGCGGGGAGCTGCCATGTTATGAGCGTTTGCGCGGGAGGGAAATGACCCTGCGCGCCCCAAATACCCTTTGAAAACCGCACGAAAATGTGCTATAATACATTAGAACAACGAGTAGCTTGACGGCGTAAGTCCGGTTGTCAGGCTGCTCGTTTCGATTTTGGAGGGATGCTTTATGGCGGCGGCCTACGCGATAAACGACAAGGTCAGGTACGGCCAGAACGGCATTTGCGTTATAAGCGGGATGAAAACGATGGAGGCGCCCGGCAGCCGCCGGCAGACGGAATACTATGTGCTAAAGCCCGTTTCCAACCCCGTCACCACGCTTTATGTCCCGGCGGACAGCGAGACGCTCGCGGCGAGGATGCAGCGCGTTTTGAGCCGGGAGGAGACCGATAAGCTCATACTCTCGTGCGGCGAGAGCAAGGTGAGCTGGCCCGAGGACAGAAAGGCGAGAGCCGAATACTTCCGCGGAGTGCTCAAGACCTGCGACCAGAGCGAGCTGCTCTCGCTCGTCAGCTGCATATATCTGAAGCGCCGCGAGCTGACGCTTGCCGGCAGAAAGCTCTCCGCCACCGACGACGGCATACTCAAGCAGGCGGAGCGCATGATAGAGAGCGATTTTGCCTATGTGCTCGGCATACCGGAAAACGAGGTGGGCGCCTATATCCGCCGCCTGCTCGGCATAGCCGGGAGCTGATACTCAATACCGCCTATACACAGGACGCGCCGAAAACGCGTCCTTTTCCTGCGCATTGGGCGAATATTGGCATAAGCTCCGCATATCCGCGGGGATATTCGTGGAAAGTAATGAGTTGTAAAAGACGGGGGATTGTTATATTATAATGTATATATTCCGGCGACAGAAAAACGGAAGGGGCGTTATTTCATATGAACTACGAGCATATTCGCGGCACTGACCCCGAGGTGTTCGATGCGATGATGCGCGAGCTCGGTCGCCAGCGCGATCATATTGAGCTCATTGCGTCCGAGAACTTTACGAGCGAGGCCGTGATGGAGGCCATGGGCAGCCATCTGACCAATAAATACGCCGAGGGCTACCCCGGACGCCGGTTCTACGGCGGCTGCGAATATGTGGATATAATCGAAAACATTGCCATTGAGCGGGCGAAGAAGATTTTCGGCGCCGAGCACGCGAATGTCCAGCCGCACTCCGGCTCTCAGGCGAACGTCGCCGTGTATCTCGCGCTCATGCAGCCGGGCGACTCCTTCATGGGCATGGATCTCAGCCACGGCGGCCATCTGACCCACGGCTCAAGGGCCTCTATAACCGGCAAGTATTTTGACGCGCACTTCTATGGCGTAAACCCCGAAACCGAGCTCATCGACTATGACGAGATGCTCCGCATAGCCAGAGAATGCCGACCGAAGATGATAATCTCCGGCGCTTCGGCGTACCCGCGCTTCATCGACTGGAAGCGCATCCGCGAGATCTGCGACGATGTGGGAGCCTATATGTTCGTGGATATCGCCCACATCGGCGGGCTTGTCGCCGCGGGCGTCCACCCCTCGCCCGTCCCGTATGCGGACGTCGTGACAAGCACGACGCATAAGACCCTGCGCGGCCCGCGCGGAGCCATTATCCTCTGCAAGGAGGCTCTCGGCAGGAAGATCGACTCCGCCATCTTCCCCGGCAGTCAGGGCGGCCCGCTCATGCACACAATAGCCGCCAAGGCCGTCTGCTTTGGGGAGATAATGACCGACAAATTCGTCGAGGATCAAAAGCAGGTCGTGAAGAACGCCGCCGTGCTCGCCGCCGCGCTCAAAGAGGGCGGACTGCGGCTTGTCTCCGGCGGCACGGACAACCATCTGATGCTTGCGGATGTGATGAGCCTCGGCCGCACGGGCGCCGAGATGCAGGAGCTGCTCGACAGCGCCAACATTACCGCCAACAAGAACGCCATCCCCAACGACCCCCAGCCGCCGCATCTCGCCAGCGGCGTGCGCTTCGGCACCCCAGCCGCCACAACGCGCGGCCTGCGGGAGGACGATATGCGCGCCGTGGCGCAGTTTATTCTCCGCCTTGTGAACGAGGGCGAGAGCGCCGTGCCCGAGGTGAAGCGCGAGGTGACGGAGATGATGTCCCGCTTCCCGCTCTACCCCGACCTCTATCCCGATGTATAAGGTCCTGATAGTCGAGGACGACCCGGTAATAGCCGGGGCGATGAAAAAGCAGCTGGACGGCTGGGGCTTCGACGCGCAGTGCGTCGGGGACTTTTCGGACGTCATGGGCGCGTTCGCGCAGCTCGATCCCCAGCTCGTGCTGATGGATATCTCGCTGCCCTTCTTCAACGGCTACCACTGGTGTGCCGAGATCAGACGCGTATCCAGTGTGCCGGTCATCTTCATCTCCTCGACCAGCGACAATATGAATATCGTCATGGCAATGAACATGGGCGGCGACGATTTCATCGCCAAGCCCTTCGATCTCGACGTGCTCACGGCGAAGGTGCAGGCGCTTCTGCGCCGGGCCTACGATTTTTCCGCCGCGCCTCCGGTGCTCGAGAGCGGCGGCGCGGAGCTCAACCTTGCCGACGGCAGTCTCGCAGCGCCGGGCGGGGAGCGCGTGGAGCTCACGCGCAACGAGCTGCGCATACTCTCGACTCTGATGGAGCGGCGCGGCGCCGTGGTGTCGCGCGAGACGCTCATGACCGCCCTGTGGGAGACCGACAGCTATGTGGACGACAATACCCTCACCGTGAATATCACCCGCCTGCGCCGTAAGCTCGACGCCGCCGGTCTGCCGGACTTCATCAGAACCAAAAAGGGAATAGGCTATATTGTGGGGTAGAGAAATGTTCCTCTCCTATCTCAGACGCCACTATAAGATCATAATAATGCTCGCCGTTTTCGCCGCCATCTTCGCCGGAGTGTTTTCGCTCTACGAGCTGCCGACGGAGGCGGTGGGGTATTCCGTCGCCCTCTGCCTTGCCGCGGGGGCGGCGCTTTTTGCCGTGGGCTACTCGCGCTTCCGCCGCAAGGCGCTGACTCTGCGCGACATGCGCGAGAGCGTGCTCGTCTCGCTCGACGACCTGCCCGCTCCGTCGGGCGCGGTGGAGGCGGAGTATCAGGAGCTGCTCGGAGTGCTTTTCGCGGCCCGCGCGGCTGCGGAATCGCGCGCGGAGGAGGAGCGGCGCTCCGCCGAGGATTACTACGGCCTCTGGGCGCACCAGATAAAAACGCCGATATCCGCCATGCGCCTGATGCTCCAGCAGTCGCCCTCGCAGGAGAACGAGGCGCTGCTGAGCGAGCTCTTTCGCGTGGAGCAGTATGTGGAGATGGTGCTCTCCTATCTGCGCGTGGGCAGCGAGAGCACCGACTATGTGATCAGAAGGCTCGCGCTCGACGACGTGGCGCGCGGCTGCATCCGCAAGTATGCGCGGCTGTTCATCCTCAAGAGGATCTCGATGGACTACGTCCCCACCTCGCTTGAGGTGACGAGCGACGCGAAGTGGCTCGCCTTCGTTATCGAGCAGGTGCTCTCCAACGCGCTCAAGTACACCCCCTCCGGCGGCTCTGTGCGCGTGTATGCCCAGGGCAGCGCCCTCGTGATCGCGGACAACGGCATCGGCGTCAGGGCGGAGGATCTGCCGCGTGTGTTCGACAAGGGCTTCACCGGCTTCAACGGACGCGAGGACAGGAAGTCCACAGGCATCGGGCTCTATCTCTGCCGGCGCGTGTGCGACGCTCTCGGCCACCGCATATACATGACGAGCGGGCAGGGCGGGGGCGCGTCGGTGTGGATCGAGTTTTCCGACAAGGCGAGACTGATGGAATAGAGCGAAGCCTCCTTTTGTATACAAAAAACCACGGGCACTGCCCGTGGTTTAAAATATTATTGCGGTATCCCCGCGCCCCGATGGGGCGACGTCATCTGCGTTTCTCATTATTTTTCTTCAATCTTTATGAGCGGGCGCAGGTGGTTTGTTTTGCAGAAGTACAGGTAAAAGTTCATTGCGGATTCCTTTTGTTCAGAGCTCTCCGGCCGTTCGACCAAATCAGCAAGTATTCTGTTTACTATGTCTCCGGAGCAATATTTGAACGCTATGCCGCCCCAACGCGGCGGAGCATCCTGTCCGAAATAGTCCCAAAAGAGCAATTGGTTTTCTTTTGGGATCAGCAGCCGATACTGTGGATGCCCCTGAATGATGCCGTCATGGGCATCAGCTCCGAAATAATCCTCTGCGACCATAAACACGCCGATGATATGCCGCTTATTCTCAGGTTGTCCCTTGGGCAGAGCGGTAAACAGACATGCGGAATTGGGCTTCACGCGCCCCGCAATTCTCGGCATTCCCTTGGAATACCCGCCCAAATATGCTCCGGTAGACACCTGGCCGGTTCTGAATACCTGCTCAATCTGATTACATGGAATATGAAAGACGACATGGGAGTTTTCCATAATCTCAAAGTTTAACAGCTTGTGCTTTCGTTTCCGCTCGACCTGCTCTGCTTCACGGATTTTTTGCGATTCCTTATCCAGCAACTCAATTTGCTTTTTAACCTGCTGCTGTGTGTTCTCATCCTTCAAAACCAGAAAATTGCGAAATGCGTCGGGGTAGATGAATCGCTTTTCGTCGTTTTGAAAGCAAATGCTAATGATTCCATCTGAAATGTTTGTTACAACACCGGAACCGAAGGCCTTGTGTTTGATTGTCTGACCTATGAGGTTCATTCTTTCTCACCCCTTTTCATATAAAAGAGTCCCCGCTTATTGCGAGCGAGGACAGTTTATTGCACGCGCCGTACTACTCCTTTGCTTCTGCAGTAGCTTCAGCAGCTCTTGCATCAGCGCGTTTTTTGTCTCTTATACGCAACACGATACTGCCGGGATCAACCTGTAATTCAATTTTATCGCTTTGGAACTCCGGAATGTCTCCAACTGTGACCGTCGTACCAATCGGCACACCGTCAAGATCTACCGTAACGGTATCCAGCAGATATTGTGGTACTGCGGCATGGGGAACCTTCATCTGTATTTGCTCCAAAACGCCCTGAACATTTTCCTTGTTAAGCAAAACAATATCCGCGACACTGTTGACCTTTTTCGCGGCGTCCAGAACATGAAAACTGATGTGGACGATGGTATCATTCAAGCTGCTATACTCCAAGTCCCTGATGAGCGTATGGTAGATTTTGCCGTCCACCTGAATGTCAACCTTACTTCCGTCCCGCTTCGTGCGTTTGAGCTGGCGTGCCGTAGCCTGGTCAAGCTGAATGGAGAGAGACTCTTTCAGGTCTGCACCGCTGATCACGCAGGGGATGATACCGGAGCGCCTGAGCTGCTTTGCCTTTGTCGCGGGATCCCGCATTTCTGCCATGATGATGTCCATTGTAATTCCTCCTGACGGTAAATTTTTTTCGGTCTTGTAAAAAAAGAAGGGCCTTTCATAGTGCGCCCTGCGGCGCAATACCAAAAGCCCTTCTTTAAGACGGTTCTTTTATATTCTGTTTTACACAGTATAACACAGGCCGCCGGAAAAAGCAAATCGATGGCCGATACCATGCTGAAGATACTATGCAAAGCTCATGATAATTGTATCCCCGACAAATGGGTATTTGTCGTGTTTTCGGTAAAATGAAAGTATCGCAAAAGGTCTCGAAAAAGTTAGCACCC
>CAYNMN010000067.1:7987-10556 GCA_964398305.1 uncultured Oscillospiraceae bacterium | reverse complement strand
CGTTTTCAAGCACGGCATAAAGCACCTCCTGCGGTATGGAGGCGGCGGCGTCCGAGGAAAGAATGCTGAGGTCGGCTGCTACCGATATCATCGCCGGCGCAGCCGGCGCCCACAGCGCCTCCGATGTAGTTTCGTCCGATGAGCTCGCATTTTGAGTAACAGCTCCGTATGGTCGCGTGGGAAAGGCCGGTGATCCCGCCCGTGTAATCGCCGCTCTCGCTTTCAACGGCGCCATAACCCTCGCATCCGAGTATCAGCCCCAGATCCATACGTCCGCATATCCCGCCGACACAGTCCTTCTTGGCGGTTATCACGCCGCTGTTCACGCAGTTCTGTATTACCGCTTTCAGCTCATATCTGCTCTGCGCCTCGTTTGACAGATCCGACGAGGTGTCGTCCTCGGGATCAAGCTCATACTCTATCGCCAGGGAGCCCGCAATGCCTCCGACGTCAATATCTCCGTAAACCTGACCGCTGTTGGTACACGAGCCGGTCTTGCCGTATGAAATGGCGCCAACGTCGATCTCGGAGGTGTCGGAGACGATCGACTGGCCATCGCCCAACTCCGATTCATCAAGCAGTTTCATGGCTGTGTCTGCCACCGTATTTGCCTGATAGTTTATGGCGCGTACGTCGCCGGACAGCTCGGATGAGGCTCCGGACATTTCGCTGTTGAGCAGCTTGAGCTGCCCTGTCATGCCGCTCAACGCGGCGGACAGCTCATGTTGAGATGCGTTTATTGTAATTATCGTGCTGGCTCCGAGCCCTGTTCCAATGGAGCCCAAGCCGTCGACAGAGCTCTCGATGCCGGCAGAAGCCGTAAGATTTCCGACGGACACCGCTGCCGAATCCAAATAATCGGCCATGTTATTCAGCCGATCCACAGCAGTCTGCAAGCTGCCGTCCGCATCACTTATGGCGTTGTCAACAAGGTAACTGAGGGTATCTATCTCCCGCTGCAGCTCGGAAAGCAGGTCGGCGGAAAGATCCATATCGATATACGGCTCGATCTGTCCGGCTATACCCCCCACGTCTTTCCGTCCGCACACCGCGCCTGTGTTGAGACAGTCTGTTATGTATCCGCAGCTTCTGCCGGCGATACCGCCGATATTATATCCGATGTGCTGATAGCCCACAGTGCCGCCGTTTTCGCTGCTCGCAATAATACCTGAGGAATATCCGGCTATACCGCCGGTATCTGTGGAAGCGCTCAGGCTGTCCGTGGACACAAGCTGTGCCGCACTTTTTGTCAGGTCAACATCCAGACTGCCGACGTCCGCAGAAGGATCCACACTGACGACGTTGACATAGCACACGCTGACGCACGCCTCGATGAAGCCGAGGTTTGTGCCGACTATACCGCCTGTTGCGTGCCGGCCAAAGATACCTCCAGATACTGAGCAATCCTTCAGCTCACCGGTGAGCCCGTTGACGCCGGCGATGCCGCCCGTGCTGCTTTTGCCTGAAACGGACCCGGAAAAAGCGCAGGCAACTACAATCCCGTTGTTGAGGCCAACGATTCCTCCCACTGTATCCGCGTCCCCGGAGGGGGATACGGTTCCTTCGACTATCAGGTTTCTTACAACGGCGCCCTCCTGAATGATCCCGAACAGTCCGGCGGGATAGCAGCCGCTGCTGAGCTCGAGGCCGCTTATCGTATGGCCGCCGCCGTCAAATATACCTCCAAAGATGGGTATCGTCTCAAACCGAATACCCGACAAGGATACATCCGCTCTCAAAAAAACGGTCTTGTCCTGCGACCAGGTGTCCATAGCACAATTATCCGCGAGCTCCAGCAGATCGTCGGCGGAATCAATATAAATAATGCTGTCATTACCGACATCGGCCGTGTCAGCCACGGCAGCGTCCGGCACCGCGAGTATTACGGTCAGAAGGATCATGAAGAGAACTCTGACAATACGGGACATCTTTCTGTTATTCATCTCCATCACTCTCATCCCCAACAACCGACCCGGATATCAGCTTCACGTTGAATTCGCCGTTCACCGTCGCGTGCATCATGCCGCTGACGGTGCCCGAGATCTCGCCGTGCACCATGCCGTCCACCTTGACCCTGCCGCCGGCCTGCCTTTGCTTCACAGCGCTCTGCATGGTAAAGGAGGTCTTATCAATGATCTTTTCCCCTATCAAAAGTATCTGCGGCAGGACAAACATGACAAGTATCATGGAGATGATCGTCCCGCGTCCGATGCTTCCGATCCCGGTAATTGCTGCATCCGAAGTCATGTTATTTACCAGGATGCCCGCAGCTGCAAGAATAGTACCGGAGGTTATAATGGTCGGAAAGGCAAAATTCATTGTCTCGATCATGGCCTCACGCTTTGGCAACTTTTCCTTGAGCTCAACAAAGCGACTGCCGATCACGATGGCATAGTCAATGTTCGCGCCCATCTGAATGGAGCTGACCACCAGATAGCTCATAAAGAATATCTCATTACCTGTGATAGCGGGAATGGCAAAGTTGATCCAGATACTGCCCTGGATCACAAGTATCAGCAAAATCGGCATTCCCGCCGATTTGAACGTGAACAGTTGTGTTCGTCAAGTA
>CAYNMN010000067.1:0-7977 GCA_964398305.1 uncultured Oscillospiraceae bacterium | reverse complement strand
AACAGGAGAACTGTCAATACGATCAGTATCGAAACAATGGAAACCACGGTGTTATCCTTACTGAAGGATTTTTCAAAGTCATACTCCGTGGTGGCGTTGCCGACGACATACACATCGCCCTCCGGGTAATAGCTTTGTGCTGTGTCTCTTATCGTATCGAGAAAGGCGTATGTCGTGTCACTGCCCAGAGGGAGCGTGAGGTAGATCAGCATCCGGCTGTAATCCTCTCCCAGAAGTTGGAGCTTTGCGTTGTACATCTGCTCATACGCGTCGTCTATCTCCTGCTTCTGATCGGCGTCCAGCGTTATATAGCCGTCATCGACCTGCTGATGGACATACATGAACATATCCATCAGCGGGACGCTGTAAGCAGAAATTCCGCCCACGATTTTCCCATACTCCTCGCTTTCTGAGGCGTAGGCCGTATAGAGCAGCTGTGCCGCCTCATAATCCAGATCCGTCAGCTCGGAGAACTGGCGGGGGTTCAGTTTGTCGGTGAGCATATAGCCGTCCATCGCCTCAATATTGCTCAGGCCCATGGTGTAATCGACCTCCGAATACTGCTCCAGCTCCTCCAGCACAGCCGCTTCCGCCTCATAGTCTCCTGAAGGCACTACAAGGGCGATCATATTGGATGAAGAAAAGTTTTCAGCTATCATATCTTTAGCTATTTGAGAATCGTTCTGCTTCGGCGTTGCGATACTGTCCTGGCCGTATGCATAAGGGCAGTTTCCCGAAAGGAAAAAAGCGGCCGCAATAACGAGCACAAACATCGGGGGGATCACGCGCCGGGTCGCGTATGCAAATTTACCGATAAACGGCACCTTGGGAATTAAGCTGCGGTGCTGAGTTTTGTCCATCAGCGGCGCAAAGAGCACAAGCAGTCCCGGCATCAGCAGAAACACGGACAGCAGCGCAAGGAGGATGGATTTGATCAGGCAGATCGCAAGGTCGGGGCCGATCTTGAACTCCATGAACATCATGGCGCAGAGTCCGCCGATGGTGGTAAGACTGGAGGCGGATATCTCCGGTATCGCCTTGCTCAGCGCCACGATGACCGCCTCGCGTGTGGGCAGTGCACGGTGCTCCTCCTTGAAGCGATTGCAGAAAATGACCGCGTAGTCCAGAGAAAGCGCAAGCTGTAAAACGCTTGTCACGGAGTTTGAAACGAAGGAGATCGTCCCCAACAGGAAATTTGTACCCATATTGATGACCATTGCGGACAGAAACGTCAGAAGAAGCACGGGGATCTCCGCATAGGTCTCCGAGGTGAACACCAGCACGGAGATCACGATGATCGCAACAAAAATCATGATGGCGCCGATCTCTGAAGCCAGAGACTCGGCGTCTGCGTTGCCCAGATCCGTGGAAATATAAGTGTCGTAGCTGGAAAAGGTATTTGTAATAAGGTCCAATGAATCAAGGCATCTTTCGTCGTCCTCGTCGTACCTGAAGGTTACTGCGTACAGCGCGGATACGTTGTTGAAGTGCTCGGAGCTGCCGTCGAAGTCAACGCTCTGCACGCCGTCCATGGCCGCGAGCCTCGCTTCTATCGCCTCGGCCTCTTCCAGTGTTACGTTTGCGAACATGATCTCAGCAGTCCCGAAGGTCGTAAACTGCTCATCCATTATATTGATGCCCTGCCGTGTCTCCGAATCGTCTGGCAGATAGACATCCAGCGCGTTCTCGACCTCGACCCAGTTCCGTGAGAAAGCGGAGAACACAAGTAAGATCACAAATATCAGGAAGATCAGAGACCGCTTGTCAACGATGAAGCCGGCGAGCTTTATCAGAGCTCCGCCGCCGCTCTCCCTGCCGGTCTTTTCGCTCATACCTCCGCTTTTTCTCCTTCGCTCATATTGTCGGCGATACCCGTCGCGGAAAAGCAGCCCTTGTCCGTGCGAAACAGCAGCTCAACGGCTGTGCCGCCGACTGTGCCTTCCGCGGTGTAAGGCAAGCTGTACATCAGCGTTTTCATCTCTCCCGCGAAGCGTACGCTGTCGCCGGCGCAGCTCCCCGTGCATATCGGCATCGTCTGCCGAAAGAGCGTCAGAGCGCCGTCAACCGAACCGTCGTGAATGTACAGCTCCAACCCGCCGTGTCGCGGGCCCATCGGGGAAGCCAATTCTATGGCGTATCTATATGTGCCATTTTTTACCATACCTTATTACCACCCAACTGAAGTAATCTCTATTTTATAGTAGCGTATCGGCATGCGAAACGGATAAAATCTCCCTTTTGGGAGATTTTGCTCTGAAACAGTACAATAATTCTAAACTGTGGTATTGACTGCAATTGGCAATATAGGACAAGTGCCCCGTTTTGCCCATTGCAGCCGGATATGATAATGGGTATAATAGACAACGAGGTGGGAATGATGCGGTATGACGCGGCTACGGAAAAGAGAAAGCTGGCTCTTGCGGATTCGCTGAAAAGGCTCATGGAGCAAAAGCCGTTCTCCAAGATAACGATAAACGATATAGTGCAGGATTGCGGCGTAAATCGCAAAACCTTCTATTATCATTTTGAGGATATATACGCGCTTCTCAAATGGCTGCTCGAGCGTGAGGCTATAGAAGTAGTCAAAAACTTCGATCTGCTGATAAGCGCGGAGGACGCGATAGCCTTTATAATCGACTATGTGGAGGCCAACCGCCACATCCTCAGCTGCGCTTACGATTCAATGGGACGGGAAGAAATGCGCCGCTTTTTCTATTCGGATTTTATCAATGTGGCTTCAACGGTCATTGACATGGCGGAGACCGAGGCCGGCATAGAGGTAGACGCGGACTTCAAACACTTTCTTGCAGACCTCTGCACGGAAGCAATTGCCGGAAATCTCATCTGCATGTTTCGCGGAGAGCTGCCATACGATCGGGAGATGATAGTGGGCAACCTTTCGCTGGCTTTAAAGGGCTCTATACACGGAGCGCTGATCGCTAAAGCGAATGATACGGCGCTGTCCGTATCTGCGAAAGCCCCCCGCTCCGCCGGATAAGCTCCTTAAGACTGTAAAAGAACCTTGATCCAAAAAGATCAATCCTGCGATTTGGCGGAAGGGGGAGCTTGAGGGGGCGAAGCCCGCCTCAAATGAGATCCAATGCCCCGCAAAAGCCTGCGCCCGAAGCTTTCGGCGGCGAGCGAAGCGAGGACTATTGCAGCTCGCAGAGCCGCGAAAATAACGGCATTTTGAGCGTGCCGGAAAAGTCGCAGACTTTTTCGACACGCTTAAGGAGCGCCGCCCTTGGTCAGAGGGCGGCGCTCCTTAAGACTGTAGTAGGACCTTTGTTCAAAAAGATTGATCCTGCGATTCGGGGTGTGGGAACTTGAGGGGGCGAAGCCCGCCTCAAATGAGATCCAATGCCCCGCGAAGGCTTGCGCCCGCAAGCTTTCGGCGGCGAGCGAGGCAAGGACTTTTTTGACACGCTCAAGGAGCGCCGCATCGCGGGCGCGCAGAGATTATACCCCGGGGTTTATTTATGCTTTGCCCGAAACAAAGGTCTCCGAGCCGGACGCGGCATATTCGCCGGCGGTCTCCCCCGTTTTGATAACAAAAGCGGATGCTGCAAACAAAACGGCGGCGATCGCCAGCAGAATGACGGCGATCATCTGCGTCCTGCCGACGTATGTGCCGTTCTCAAGAGGATAGGTATAGCCGGCATACCGTGTAAAGATACCGTATACGTTCGCGCACACGGCCAGCAGCGCGGCAATGCAGCCGGGAACCATTCCCGTGCGTTTGGAGTCGCGGCGCATGAGCCCGACGAAGCTGGCGACGCCGGCAGCGAGACCGAGTATGCAGGCAATGCCGGCAATAACGTACAGCACTATCCTGTGTATTACCTCTGCCTTCACATCCGTGGTCTGCTCCTCAATAAAATCCACCCCTGCCTGACACAGCTCGAGACTCGCGTCAAGATCAAGGTATTCGACTCCGTTCATGACGACGCTCTCGCCGCTCGCGTCGAGCTCAAGGTATGTAAAATCGTCGTCGAGCCTTGAAGCGACGTCCGGCACCCGTATCTCGTCACCGTCTTGACTGTATACGGGCTCTATGGAATAGAGAGTGTCCAGACCGTCTGCGATCTGTTTCTCTCCGTCCTCATATACTGCCAGCTGCTCAGCGCCCTCTTCGAGCTGGATGGCTGCGGCATCCAGCGCCGCCTGTCCCTCTGCCAGCTGCTGTTCGCCCTCGGAAACGCTCTGCTTGCCCTGACCGAGCTGATATGCCGCGGAGTCGAGCTGCGCTTTGCCGTCGGCCAGAGCGACGCTGCCCGCCTCAAGCTCGGCCACACCGTTTTCATATTGGTTTATCTGGTCCTGTCCGTCCTCATAGGCGGAGATGACCTTTTCATCGATTATCCCGACAAGCGCTCCGGTAATCGGCAAATCGAGCCCCGAGTTGGCATAGGCCTCGGAGATGGGCTTGACAAGACTATATATCGGCTTTGCGGAGCTGAGCTGCTCCTTGCCGTCGTTATAGGCCTGGGTATTATCCTCAATTGTCTGGACGCCGGCGTTGTATGTGGCAAGGCTGTCGTTATAGGTCTGCTTCCCCGCGTAATACTGAGCATAGCCGGACGCAAGCTGAGCTTTGCCCTCCTCAACGGCAAGGGTACCCGCTTCAAGCTCGGCCTGACCGTTCTTGTAGTCGATAAGCCCCTGCTCATAGGCCGCAACTCCCTCGGCATAGGCGGCCTGGTTTTCCGAGAGCTGCGAGATGCCGTCGCGCAGCAGCTCTATGTCAGCGAGACCGTCCTCCCGCTCGGTAGTCTTGTAGTCCGCAATGTCAAGAGAATCCCGGAATCCCACATAGCATGAGGCCGCGCCGAATATTGAGACGATTATGAGACATGTGCCGAATACCGCCGCCAGAGCTCTTTTCATTTTTTCTCCTCCTCTTTTTTACCACGCGCTCCGAAAAACCGGACTGTGGTCATTCCCCCCAATAATACAGGAGCGCAATCATCGGAACGCTCCGCCGGGATACCGCCGTCAGTTTTCCTTTTATCAGCTCTTTCCTGTTCATTTGTATTTTACAGAGTTTAACCGGCGACGGAAACGGACAAAACCAGGGCTTTGGGTAATTTTCCGAAAGAATAAAGTGAGAAATAAAAAAAACGAAACTGCATAAGGCAAAACCGGATAGATGGTTCCTTTTGCCCGTTGAATGAAAGGTGAAACAGGATATAATCTGGACGATAGGATAATAAAAAAGGCAAGGAGGCTGCAGCATGGGCACAAAAACGACAGCATCAAAGCGTTGGAAGCTCTGTATCGTTCTGTTGTTGGCAATGGCGCTGACAGCAGGCTGCGGAGTCTATCTGTTCCCAATGAACGGCACGGTTAGAAATGAACGAGTCCTGCTGAAGAACGGCAGTTATGAGATCAACAAATACGACCTGCTCGGGTGTAACACCAAAAGCGTATTCTGCGAACCGGACGGCACAGTTACCGGCTGGGCAAAGCACGAGTACGACAATGACGGCGCTATCGTGAGCAGCACATCATATGACACTGACGGCAATGTTATCGCCATGAGCAAATACTATGCCGACGGAACGCTGCAATCAGAGGGCGTCTTTGATGTGAGCGGCAAGCTTGTCAGCGTGTCCTATTACGGCGACGACGGAGTGCTTGAGTATATTGGAGAATTTGACGCCGACGGCACTTTGCACAGGATCGCCTACTATGATGCCGGCGGGAACATGACCAACTGGAACGAATGCGAGCATGACTCCCGGGGCAATGTGATAAAGCTTATCAATCACGGCGCTGACGGCAAGCTGACCGGATGGACCGAATATGAATATGACGCCGCCGGAAACATGACCGGGATGACAAGCTATGACCCCGACGGAAACGTGACTGCTCCGGACGAATACGGGCTCGACTTCTCGGAGGATATAGACTCGATCTGAGAAAAGCTCAACGCAAACGACGGCCCCTGCTTTTATTGCGGGGTCGTCGTTTCGCTGCGATATGATAATCTGAAAAATAATCTGAAAACGGGTTTACGCACGATACCCGGGGGTTATGGCTTCGCCGTGCCGCTCAAGCCTACGGAGCGCAGGTTGCCAAGCGGCGCGGCGCGTAGTATTCTTGTCTCATCAGGCAAAAGGAGATAACAATACTATGAACAGCTATGTTACGGGCAGCGCAATAAGGGAGCTGCGTGAAAAGAAGAATATGAAGCAGCGAGAGCTGGCCGGAGCTCTGTGCGTGAGCGACAAGACCGTTTCGAAATGGGAGACCGGCCGCGGCCTGCCCGACGTCACGCTGCTTGAGCCGCTCGCGGCGGCGCTCGGCGTCTCGCTCGCGGAGCTGCTCTCGGGCGAATGTGTGTCCAATGTCAACCGCTCGGCAAATATGCTGCGCGGCAAGTGGTATGTGTGCCCCATCTGCGGGAACGTGGTCTGGGCCGCCGGCGAGGGCGTGTTCTCCTGCTGCGGCATTCGGCTGATTCCCCAGGCGCCGGAGACGCCCGACGAGGCGCATGAGATAACGGTGCAGCGCGTTGAGGACGAGTGGTATGTCACGCTTGAGCATCCGATGACGAGAGAGCACTCCATCCGCTTTCTGGCGTATGTCACCTGCAACCGCGTGCAGCTTGTCCGCCTCTATCCCGAGCAGAATGCCGAGGCGCGCTTTTTCATGCGCGGCGACGGGCGGCTCTACGCATACTGCAACCGCCACGGGCTTTTTGAGCTGAGTGTTTGAGTGCCGGGAGCGACAGCATAAATAGCAAAAGCAGAGCTGGGTCATTTGATGACCCAGCTCTGCTAATGTTAAATTGTTTATGCCGAATTATTCTTCTTATTTTCCGACCTTGGAGATGGACTTGACCGCGATCTTGGTGACGCGCTTGGCCATGTTGCCGATCACGGTGGGCATCATCTTGCTGTACTCAAGCGGCTTCATATCGCGCACGCGCTCAAGCTTTATGGCGTCGAACCGGCACTTCGTCGTGCAGACGCCGCAGCCGATGCACATATACTCGTCCACGATCGTGGCGCCGCAGCCGAGGCAGCGCTCGGTCTCCTTCTTCATCTGCTTCTCTGTGAGGGTGCCGCGCAGGTCCTTGAAGGTCTTGACGGCCTCGGCGGCCGGAGCGTTCTTCGCCTTCTGGCGCGGGGTCGTATCGAAGCCGGCGATGATCATCTCATCTGGATCGATGGCGAGGTAGTCCTTCTTCACGCGGCCGATAACAAGGCTCTGGCCCTCGTGTACGAAGCGGTGGATGGAGACAAACGCCTCCTTGCCGGCGGCTATGGCGTCAATGACGAACTTCGGGCCGGTAACAACGTCGCCGCCCGCGAACACATCGGCCACGGAGGTCTGGAGAGTGACGGGGTCGACCTTGACGGTGCCGTTGCGGTTGACCTCGACCGGGCAATCCGTGAGGATGCCGCCCATATCGACCTTCTGACCCACGGCGGCGATGATGCTGTCGACCTCGACGGTCTCGCTCTCGCTCATGACGGGGATGGTGTGGCGGCGTCCGCCCTCGTCGGCAATGGCGGCGAGCTCCATCACACGCAGCTCGATGCCGGCGACCTTCTTATCGCCGAGGACCTTGATGGGCGCGCGCAGGAACTTGAACTCGATGCCCTCGTCCACTGCGGTCTTATACTCCTCCTCGGAGGCGGGCATCTCGTCGCGGGTGCGGCGGTAGATGACATATACCTTCTCGGCGCCCATACGCACGGCGGCGCGGGCGACGTCCATCGCGGTGTTGCCGCCGCCGACGACGGCGACCTTCTTGCCGATGGCCGGCTTTTTGCCGGAGTTGACCTTGTAGAGGAAGTCTATGCCGCCGAATACGCCCTTCTTATCGTCGCCCTCGCAGCGCAGGGCGGAGCTCTTCCACGCGCCTACCGCGAGATAGAAGGCCTTGTAGCCCTCCTCGCGCAGAGCGGGGATGGTGACGTCCTTGCCGACCTCGACGCCGCACTTGAACTCAACGCCGAGCTCCCT
>CAYNMN010000066.1:10062-10720 GCA_964398305.1 uncultured Oscillospiraceae bacterium | reverse complement strand
ATACAGGGCGAGCCGGACGCCTCCTCCTTCCCCTCCGGCGGCCTGCGCGCGACGTTTGAGGCGAGGGGCTACACCGCGTGGGACCCGACCTCCTACTGCTTCGTGAAGGACAGAACGCTCTATATCCCCACCGCCTTCTGCTCCTTCGGCGGCGAGGCGCTCGACAAAAAAACGCCGCTGCTGCGCTCCATGGAGGCGCTGAACAAGCAGGCGCTGCGGATCCTGCGGCTGTTCGGGAACGAGGACGCGCAGATGGTGCTGCCGATGGCCGGCGCGGAGCAGGAGTACTTCCTTGTGGAGCGCTCGATGTACGATCAGCGCAAGGACCTAATATACACCGGCAGGACGCTCTTCGGCGCCAGGCCGCCCAAGGGTCAGGAGCTCGACGACCACTACTTCGGCACCGTGAAGCCGCGCGTCGCCGCCTTCATGCGCGAGCTCAACGAGGAGCTCTGGCGCGTGGGCGTGATGGCCAAGACCGAGCACAACGAGGCAGCGCCCGCGCAGCACGAGCTCGCCTGCATCTATACCACCGCCAACATAGCCGCCGACCACAACCAGCTCGTGATGGACACGATGCAGAAGGTCGCCAAGCGGCACGATATGGTCTGCCTGCTGCACGAAAAGCCCTTCGAGGGGGTCAACGGCAGCGGTAAGC